>JALOTY010000011.1 GCA_025457665.1 Akkermansiaceae bacterium
GCACCGAGATCGACGACCGAGAGCGTGAGGTTGTGGCGGAAGGGGCGCAGGCCGATGGGCGTGTTGCCATAGATGTCGCGCTTGCCGATTTCGACAAAGCGGCCGTAAGGAGCGAGCGATTCGAGGCCTTTTTCGATGGCGAGACCGGCGAGCGAGTTGAGGACCACATCCACGCCACGGCCGCCGGTGACTTCGCGGACCTGCTCGGCAAAGGCGAGCGAGCGGGAATCGAAGACATGCTTCACGCCGAGGCCGTGGAGGAAATCGCGTTTCTCCTTGCTGCCAGCGGTGGCGATGACCTCCGCACCCATGGCGTGAGCGACCTGGATGGCGGCGAGACCCACACCACCACTGCCGGCCTGGACAAGCACGGTTTCACCGGCACGGAGGCGGGCGATTTCACAAAGCGAGTAAACCGCTGTCATGAAGGCCACCGGCAGGGTGGCGGCTTCCTCGAAAGTGATATCTTTCGGAATCGGCAGCAAAAGATCTGCGGCGGCGGAGATATGGGAACCGAAACAGCCAACACCGAGTGTCATCACGCGATCCCCGACCTTCCAACCCTTCACGCCGGGGCCGATGCGTTCGATGACACCGGCGCATTCATCGCCGATGAGCATGTCGAGCGCGTTGTCCGACGGGTAGATGCCGAGCGACTTCATCACGTCGCGGAAATTCAAGGCGGCGGCGCGCACTTCGATTTCCACCATGCCCTTGCCCGGCTTCGGACGCGGGGACTCGACGAAGGTCATCGAATCCAACATCCCGGGCACGAGGACATCGAGGCGGTGACCGGATTTCTTCGATGGACCGCTGCGGACCAGCGGGACGTGGGTGAAACGCAGCGACAAGCGCTTCAGTTGGCGGTGGGCGACTTCATCATCGGTCGCCGACGATTGCAGATCCGCCGCCAGCAACTCGGCTTCACCGGCGGGCATGGCGGGATCGAGATCGATGAGGCGGGTGCGGATGCGCGGGTTTTCACTGAGGAAACTGCGGCCAAGGCCGACGACGAGCATTTGTGCGGGATCGATCGCTTTTTCCCCCTCGCGAACGGGCTGGGCACCGCGGGTGAGGAAATAGAAGGCCTGCGGCAAGGCTTCGGCCGTGGGCGGCAGGGCGCGGCCGAGGGAGAGCAGCGGCGAGGTCGAGCGCGATTCGAAGTCGAGCAGGGCATCGGCCGAAAGCGGCGTGGCGGAATCGAGCGACCAGCCGAAAACAAAGCGCGTGCGGTCGAGCGAGAAGCGTTGTTCGAGTTCATCGACCAGCTTCTTTGTCGCCCCGATGTGCCCGGGGACGAGCTGATAGGTATGGGCATCGAGGCGGCGGCTCGATTTCCCGCGGATGATGCGGACGACGCGGTCCTTCGGCCGTGAGGAGAGGATTTCGATCAATGGATCGAGCTGGCCACCGTGGTCGGCGAAAACGATCCACACCGTCGATGGCTGGTGGCGCAGGGCTGTTAGAGAAAGCTTGGCGACGGCGGCGCGGACGGTTTTTTGAGGTTCGCGGGCGGTGGTGATCACGCGGCCGCTATCGGATTTCGCATCGCTGGAGATTTCACCGAAGCCGGCGGCGGCGAGGCGGGCGTGGATGGCATCGACGGATTCCGCCGTGGCGTCGAGCACGCCGTTGCGGCTGACGGGATCGAGGCCGAAGGTCAGGCGCATCCAGGCCGGGGCATCGACACGGTGTTCGAAGAGACACAGCGCGCGGGGTTTGAGGAAGCCGTGGAAATGTTTGGCATCGCCCACGGCCTCGATGGCGGCGGGGCCGAAGAGCAGGGCGAGATCGAAGGACTCGCCGGGCTTCAAAGCGGCGGATTTTCCGCGCTGGGCGAGGGATCCTTGGCGGAACTCGATGAAATGGTGGTCGAAGAATTTCTGCTCGGCCATCGCGCCGCGTTTCTCATCGGCCTCAAGGTAGATGAGGCGGGTGCGGGCGGGATCGAAGGCATCTAACAGATCAGCAACCGCTCCTCCGGTGCCGGCACCGGCGACGAGGACATCGATGCGGGCATTTTCCGGCAGGCTGGCAAGGATGGAAGTCAGCGCGGCGCGGAGTCGCTGGTGATCGGCGCGGAAGATCGCGGCGTCCTGGGCGAGGTGTTCCTCAAGGCCGTGGTTGGCGGCGGGGGTGAGGATTTCATCGAGCCCGGCACGACCTGCGGCGAGATCGGACAAGCGCTGTCCGACGCGGTCGAGGCAGATGGCTTCGGGGTAGGCTTCCGGATGGAGGGCGAGGAGTTTGGCGAAATCGGGCGCGCGGCGGCCGGGCTTGAGATCGGCGCGCAGGGTGTTGATGGCTTGACGGATGGGGGCTGCCTGGGATTTCGGAAGCTTCGCAGCGGCGAGGTAGGCGGACGCCGCGGCATTGAAATCGCGATGGATCGCGCGGACGCGGCGGCGGGCATCGGCATCCACCAACGGCCACTGCGGAGCGTGGAGTTCGCAGGCGACCTCGGCGTGGCCGGTGAGCGGGGCCTCGACCCAGCGGTTCTGATAGAGGCATTCGTCGCCGGAGGTGGCGCGGTATTCCTTGGTGCGGACCACGGCCTGGCTTTCCATGCCGGTGATGCGCATGATCAAGCGGCCCTGGCTGTCCTGGAGTTCGATGTCGCCACGGAACATCTTGCCGCCGCAGTGACTGAGGCGGATGTGGCAGTGGAAACGACTGCCCTCGGCCTTGCGGAAAAGGCGGAAGCTGCCGCAACGGACGGGCATGAAACCCATCTCGTGAATGATCGTGAAATCCGGCGGCACGGCGGACGTGAGCGCCTGGAAACACTGGTCGAGCAGGGCCGGGGAAATGTGATACGTCTCCTGTAGTACTTCCGAGCCGGGAGCCATCTCGATTTCCGCGAGGGCCTCCATGGGCCGGGTGTGGACGGCCTTGATCCCGCGGAAGGCACCGCTGTAACGGAGGCCGACGTAGTCGCAGGTGCGATAGAAAAGCTCGCCTTCGATGAGATGCTCGCAGCGTTTGATGATGGCGGCGGCATCGAAGCCATGGTCCGGCGCAGCGAGCACATCCGGGCGGAGGCGGCCCTTGACGTTGATCGTCCAGTCGGTGTTGTCGCTGACATGTTCGCCGGTGCGGGTGGCGATTTCGAAGCCGGCATCGGCCGGGCGGTAGCGGAACTGGAGCGTGGTCGGGTCCGCACCTTCGGGGAGGAACATCGCCTTGGAGAAATCGACATCCTCGACGATGACTTTCTTGTCCGCGCCGTGGATGAGACGGGCGGCGGCGGTGGCGATTTCGAGATAGCCGGCGGCGGGGAAAACCGGGTGGTCCTGGATGACGTGCTCGCGGATGAAGGGGAAGACATCGAGGTCGAGCCGGGTGGACCAGGTCGGTTGGGCCGAGGGCATGCGGCGGACGAGCAGCGGGTGGGCGGGGCCGCCGCTGCGCATTTCCTGGTGCATCACCGGTTCGTGCCAGTGCTTGGCGCGGTGGAAGGGCATCTCGGGCAGGTCCAGCGAGGCATCGGCGGCGGGGTAGAGCCGCGGCCAATCGACTTGATGGCCGAGCGTGTGCAGGCGGCCGAGGGCGCGGAGCATGGACAAGCGCTCGTCCTGCTTGCGTTCGAGCGAGTGGACCGTCTCGCCGTGGATTTGTTTCGCCGTGAGGCACTCGCCGACCGAGGGCGAGAGCACCGGATGCGGGGCGAGTTCGAGGAAGAGGCGGAAACCGGAATCGATGAGCGCATCGATGGCCTGGGCGAAAAACACCGGTTCGCGGACGTTGCGCCACCAGTAGTTGGCATCGATGTCATCGTCGCGGGCGGGCGCGCCGGTGACGGTGGAGAAGATGGTGAGTGTCGCCTTGCCGCGTTTCACCTTGCCGAGTTTATCTAACAACTCACGCTTCGCCGGTTCCATGTGATGACTATGGAAGGCGTAGTTGACCTTGAGGAAGCGGTGGAAAATGCCACGGGCGGCGAGGGCGGCGGCGACTTTTTCGAGCGGTTCGCCGTCGCCGGAAAGTGTCACGGATTTCGGGCCGTTGACGGCGCCAAGGTGGACTTTGCCGGCGTAGGGGGCGATTTCCGCAAGCGCTTCATCGGCCGTGAGTGCGGCGGCGAGCATCTTGCCACGTTCCGGGGTGGCATCCATGCAGGCCCCGCGCCAGAAGATCACGCGGCTGGCTTCATCGAGCGTGAGGATGCCCGCGGCGTAGGCGGCGGCGACTTCACCGACGCTGTGGCCGACCACGGCGGCGGGCTCGATGCCACGCGATTTCCACAGCTCGAACAAGCCGGCCTGGATGGCGAAAATGGCGGGCTGGGCGAAGGCGGTTTCATTGATCCGCGAATCCTTCTCCGATTTCCCGAGTTCTTCTAACAGCGACCAGCCGCCGAGCGGTTTCATGACCGCATCGCAACGTTCCAGCACGCTGCGGAAGACCGGCTCGTGCTCTAACAAATCGCGGCCCATGGCATACCACTGCGGGCCCTGGCCGGAGAAGACGAAGACCGGGCCGGGGTGGTGGAGATCCATCGGCTGGCCTTCCACGAGCCGGGGATCACTGCCACCGGCGGCGAGGACATCAAGGGCTTCCAACAACTCCTTCGCATCGCGCCCGCAGGCAACCGTGCGATGCGAGAAGGGCAGGCGCTGGCTGGCAAGGGAAAGGCAGAGATCGGCGGCTTTCGCAGGCTCGGCGGCGAGCAGCGTGCGGGCTTGTTTCGCGAGGGCGGGCAGGGCTTCGGAGGCTCCGGACGAGAGCGGCAGGAGGAAACCCTGAAGGCCGGGAGCGCTGGCAGCGGGGCGGGCGATGCGGCGGAACGACGATTTCTCTTTCGGCACCGCCTGAAGGACGGCCTGGGCATTGGCCCCGCCGAAACCGAAGGAGTTCACGCCGACGTAAGGCAGGTCCTTGCCATCGGGCAGTTCCTCATCCTCGGTGACGACGCGGATCTTCAGTTTCTCGAAATCGATGTTCGGGTTCGGTTTCTTGAAATGGAGGCTGGGCGGGACACGGCGGTGGTAGAGGCACAGGGCGGCCTTGATGATCCCGGCAGCTCCGGCCCCGGCTTCGAGGTGGCCGATATTTCCCTTCACCGAACCGATCGGGCAGACCCCCTTGCGGCCATCGCCGAGTGCCATGCCGAGGGCGTGGGCTTCGATGGGATCGCCGATGGGCGTGCCGGTGCCGTGGGCTTCCATGTAGGCGATTTTCGACCCCGGAATCCCGGCGCGGCGGAGAGCCTCGCGGGTGAGGAGTTCCTGGGAAACCGGGCTGGGGACGGTGATGCCATTGGTGCGGCCGTCCTGGTTCGAAGCGGTGGCGGCGATGGTGGCGTAGATCCGGTTGCCATCGGCAATCGCCTTGGCCAGCGGCTTGAGCAGGACCATGCCGGCTCCCTCGCCGCGGGCGAAACCATCGGCGCGGGAATCGAAGGGTTTGCAGCGTCCGGTGGGCGAGAGCATGCCCATCTTGCAGAAGGCGATGTAGGGCTCGGGGCCGAGGATCGCATTCACGCCGCCGGCGAGAGCCATTTCACAATCCCCGCGCAGCAGGCTCTGGCAGGCCATGTGGACGGCGACGAGGGCGGAGGAACAGGCGGTATCGACCGCCACACTCGGGCCGCGGAGGTTGAAAATGTAGGAAACCCGGTTCGCCACGATGCTGTGGACCGAGCCGGTGGCCATGTAGATGTCCGTCTTCGAGCCGGAATCCAGCCCGGACTGCATGAGGTGGTAGTCGAAGGTGGAAACCCCGGTGAACACCCCAATGCTGCGGCCTTGGCGGGGATCGAAGCTTTCCCGTGAGTCCTCGATCGCCCGCCAGGACGTTTCGAGGATCATGCGTTGCTGGGGATCGATGAAATCCGCCTCGCGTGCGGAAATCCCGAAGAAGCCGGGGTCGAAGCCATCGAACTGATCGACCAGCGCGCCCCATTTCGAATACGAGTGGCCTTCCACACCCTGCTTCGGGTGATAGAAAGTTTTGAGGTTGAAGCGATCGTCGGAAAGCACCCGCACCGTGTCTTTCCGTTGGCAAAGGGTTTCCCAGTAGGCCTCGGGGGAATTCGAGTGGCCGGGAAAACGGCAGCCGATGCCGATGATGGCGATGGGGTCGGAAAGCATGGACGAGAGGAGATCGGAAAGGGCTGGAAGCCACGCTGAATGGGCGGACGCCAAGGTCTCTACGGAGCAGCCCCCGTGCCTGCAAGCGGGAACCCGCCATCGTGGCGGTGCAGAAGGTCAGCGCGCCACGTTTTCCAGGGTCTCCACCGCCTGAGACACTGTCGCAGCGGGGTCGATGCGGGCTGACGCGGCTTGCGCGCCTTGTTTGTAGCGCGGGTCCCGGGCGACGTCACCCATGAGGCTTTTGAGACGGCGGGCATCGGCGGCGAAGGTCAGACACCAGCGCCCGGCATCGAGCTTTTCCACCCGGCTGCCATTGTCCGGGTGATCCATGACCTGGCCCATGATCAACTGCGGAACGGCAAGGCGGAGACAGGACGCCATCATCCCGATGCCGCCGCGATGGGCCACCGCAGCACAGTGCGGGAGGACTTTCCCCACCGGCTGGGGGCGGGTGACGCATATCGCCCCATCCACTTTGGCCGGACCATCGTGGGAAAAATCCAGCACCAACACCCGCTCGCCATGGGCGCGGGCGGCAGCGATCATCCGGGGGACGAAGCCATCGTCCGCCCTTACGGCCGAGCCTGCGCTGATGGCCACCGGCGGGCTGCCGGAGGCGAGGAAGGCCTCCACACCGGGATCGACCTCACCGGTATCTGGCAGGAACATGAAGCCGCTGTGACGGGTGTTTTCCCGCCAGTAGGATTCGCGGGGCATGAACCACTCGGGGAAAAGCAGCATGATGGCGCTGCTTTTCCGGACCTCATCGCGGATCCCGCGGCGGATCGGTGGCAGACCGACTTCTTTCCGCAGCCGGTTGAGTCCGGGGAGGATGTGGTAGAGCGTCGCCAGGTGTTCCGCGATCGGAGTCGTCCTGCGGGTGATCCACATCGGGGTCCTGTGCATCAGGAAATTTGCCAGCCCACTGCTGGTCGTTGGCGGGTGCTCGATGGGGCACATTTCGATCGGCGTGATGACCACCGAAACCGAGCGCAAGCCGAGCTTTTCCGCCGCCGCCGTGGCACCGAGCGCGGCGCAGCGGTAAACGATCAGCGAATCCGCCCGCGCTACCCTGAGAATGCCATCGTAAATCGGCCGGAAATCGCCTACCGACTCGCGCAGGAGAAATGGGAGGTTTTTCAGTCGTGAAGCCAGCCGGGGGTCATTGAAAAGCGCGAGATAGCGCTCGCGATCCCCAGCCCCTTCGAAGGGGAATCCCCATTTCTCCACCGAGGCGCGGTGATACTCATTCGCCACGAACACACACTCATGCCCCTTTTCCCTCAGGCCCATGGCCATGACGATCAAGGGCCCGAGATCACCGAAACTCCCGGAAGTGGCGAAAACAAAGTGCATGCCGTCGGACGAGGCGGGCTTCAGTCGATGAACCGCACCTTCGCGCCGGGAATCTCGCCACGGGCCATGGCCTCGTGCTGCTCATCGGTGCAGGAGGAATTCGTCGGCGCGTCCGCCGCCGCATCGCTTTTCTGCAAGTAGCCATTCGCCACCAGCCAGGTTTCCAGCTCGTCACCGGAAATGTCGGCCAGCATCTTGCCATCGACCTCGACACAGGGGGAAAGCGGCTGACCGCTCTTTTGCTCCATTTCCCAGCGGAAAGCGGGGTTCTTGATGATGTCCTTCTCCTCGAACTCGAGGTCGTATTTCCTCATGATGGCCCGGACGCCCTCGCTCCAGCCGCAAAAGGTTTTCAGATAGGCAGTGATCTTCGGTTGGCTTGCGCTCATGGGCCGGACCATAGCCAGCCACGCCCGCCCTGCAAGTCCCCCGACCACTCCTTGCCGAGTTCACCGGGAAACGCCATGCTCCGCGGCGGATGGACCGACCTCACATCAGCCTGAATTTCGCCATTTCCGCCGATGGCCGCATCACCTCGATCGCCGGCATCCGCTCCGGTTGGACGTCCCCGGCGGATCAGGCGCGCTTTGCCCGGCTGAGGGAAAATGCCGATGCCCTCATGGTCGGACGCGGCACCCTGGAGGCCGACCGCATGACCTTGCGTGCTCCGGCCAACCCCTTGCGCTGCGTGGTTTCATCAGCCGGGCGTTTCGATCCCGCTCATCCCCTCTTTCACACCGAGGGAGGACCCATCCACCTCCTCGGCACCACGGCGGCACCCATGGAAATCCCCGGCACCACCGGTCACCATGGCAGTCTCGCTGATTTTCTCCGCACCCTCCGGAAAATGGGGGCGCGCTACCTCCACTGCGAGGGCGGCGGAACCCTCGTCCGGGCCCTGGCGGAAATGGACGCGATCGATGAAATCCACCTCACCTGGGCCGGTCATCGGCTTTTCGGAGGTGCCACAGCCCCGGGGATCACGGGGGCACCCGGCGGGTTTTTTCCCGCATCGCAGGCCTACGAGCTGACCTGCTTCGAGCCGCTGGAGAAGGAAGGCGAATGCTTTCTCAGCTATCGCCGCCAAAGGACCTGAAGCCCAAAAATGCCCGCGAACTCAATGCGCGGCTTCGTCCTCACCTTCCGCGTGCGCCTCACCGTGACCGTGGTCACCATGCTGCTCGTGCAGGATTTTCGTTTCCTCCCAGGAGTGGCGCTCGCAGGAAGGGGCGGCGATCAGAATCGCGGCGGCAAGCAGGCGGAAGATATTCATCGCGGCCCCCTGTAAGCCCCCCGGACCGGGCCGACAAGCGGGAATCCCATCCACACCCCGCAATTCCCCCCGAGAGGCGATGTCGAAACGTAGCAAATCCCGCGTGACGAATCGGCATCGGCGCGAAGCCGCCCGGGGTGGTGATGGCCTTACCCTCGCAGAGTGAAGAAGCACGCCACCCTTGAGGCCAACGAGGCCGTCTCGTCCATCGCCTGCCGCCTCAGCGAAACCATCGCGATCTACCCGATCACCCCCAGCTCGCCGATGTCCGAGCTGGCCGATGTCTTCGAAAGCCGTGGCCAGAAAAACATCTGGGGCACCATCCCGCGAGTCATCGAAATGCAAAGCGAAGGCGGTGCCAGTGCCGTCTGCCACGGCACCCTCCAGGCCGGCTGCCTCTCGACGACCTTCACCTCTTCGCAAGGCCTGCTGCTGATGATCCCCGCGATGTACAAAATCGCCGGCGAACTCACCCCCTTCGTCATGCATGTCGCCGCCCGCACGCTGGCCACTCATGCCCTTTCGATCTTCGGCGACCACCAGGATGTCATGTCCGTCCGCCAAACCGGCTTCGCCCTGCTGGCCTCCGCCTCGGTCCAGGAAGCCCAGGACATGGCGGTCATCTCGCACGCCGCCACCCTCGCCAGCCGCGTGCCATTCCTGCACTTCTTCGATGGCTTCCGCACGTCCCACGAGGTCCAGAAAATCGAAACCGTGGGCGATGAGATCCTGCGTGCTATGGTCGATGAGAAGGACCGTCTGGCCTTCTATCAGCGCGCCCTCACGCCGGATGCCCCCACTGTCCGCGGCACGGCGATGAATCCCGATGCCCACTTCCAGGCCCGCGAAGCCTGCAATCCGTTCCACGATGCCGTCCCCGCCAAAGTCCAAAACGCCATGGACCGCTTCGCGAAACTCACGGGAAGGCAATATCATCTCTTCGACTACTCCGGCGCGGCGGATGCCGAAAGGGTGATCGTCATCATGGCATCGGGGGGTGAGACGGTCGATGAAACCGTCAAGCACCTCTGCGCCACCGGCGAAAAGGTCGGCGTGGTCCGTGTCCGGCTTTACCGACCCTTCGATCAAGCCGCCCTCCTCGCCGCCCTGCCGGTCACGGTGAAATCCATCGCCGTGCTCGATCGCACCAAGGAACCCGGCGCACCGGCCGAACCGCTTCATCTCGATGTTTCCCTCGGTCTAACAGAAGCGCTGGAAACCGGCTCCCTGCCCTTTCCCATGCCACGCGTTATCGGCGGGCGTTACGGGATTTCCTCCAAGGAATTCACCCCCGCCATGGTCAAGGCCGTCTTCGATGAACTCGGTAAAACCCAGCCGAAACGCCGTTTCACCATCGGCATCGAGGACGATGTCACCCATCTCTCGCTCGCTTACGATCCCAGCTTCTCGATTGAGAAACCCGACGTCGTCCGCGCGATTTTCTGGGGCCTTGGTTCCGATGGCACCGTCGGCGCGAACCGGAATTCCATCAAGATCATCGGCGAGGAAACCGACAACTTCGCGCAAGGCTACTTTGTCTTCGACTCGAAGAAGTCCGGCGGTGTCACCGTCTCCCACCTCCGCTTCGGCCCGCGGCGGATCCGCGCGCCCTATCTGATCGGCAGCGCCAGTTTCGTCGCCTGCCACCAGTTTGGTTTCCTGGAAAAATACGACGTGCTCGAACCCGCCGCCCCCGGTGCCACGGTGCTGCTGAATTCTCCCTACAGCCCGAAAATGCTCTGGGACAAACTCCCCATCGAAGCCCGCCGCGCCATCGTCGAAAAGAAGCTCCGGGTTTACACCATCAACGCCTTCGAAGTCGCCCGCGAAGCCGGGATGGGCGGCCGCATCAACACGGTGATGCAGACCTGTTTCTTCGCCATCTCCGGCGTGCTGCCACGCGATGAGGCACTCGCCAAAATCCAGGATGCCATCCGCAAGAGTTATGCGAAGAAAGGCGATGAAGTCGTCCGCCGGAATTTCGCCGCCGTGGACATGACTCTCCAGCACCTGCATGAAATTTCCATCCCCGGGACGCTCGACGGCTCGCCACGCGCAGCCACCGTGCCGGATCATGCTCCGGACTTCGTCAAGCGCGTCACAGCCGTCATGATGGAAGGCAAGGGCGATCTTCTGCCGGTTTCCGCCTTCCCGCCCGATGGCGTTTGGCCCACCGATACGACCAAATGGGAAAAGCGCGCCATCGCTCACGAGATCCCGGCCTGGGAAAGTGATATCTGCATCCAATGCAACAAGTGCGTGCTCGTCTGCCCCCACTCGGCGATCCGCGCGAAGTTTTATGATACCTCGGAACTCGAAAACGCCCCGGCGACCTTCAAATCCGCTGATTTCAAGATGCGCGAGTTTCCCGGCTCCTCCTACACCATCCAGATCGCCCCGGAAGACTGCACCGGCTGCAAGCTCTGCACCGTCGTCTGCCCGGCCAAGGACCGCCAGCAACCAAAACGCAAGGCGCTCAACATGACGGCCCTCGCCGAGGTGCGCACGGCGGAAAAGGAAAACTTCGAGTTCTTTCTCCATGCCCTGCCCGATCCCGATCGCGCCAAACTCAACCACGGCGAAGTCAAAGCCTCCCAGTTCCTCCGCCCGCTCTTCGAGTTCTCCGGGGCCTGCGCCGGTTGCGGGGAAACGCCTTATCTCAAACTCCTCACCCAGCTCTTCGGCGACCGCCTGCTCATCGCCAACGCCACCGGCTGCTCCTCCATCTACGGCGGCAACCTGCCGACCACACCCTACGCCAAGGATCTCAACGGCCGCGGACCGGCTTGGGCGAATTCGCTCTTCGAGGACAATGCCGAGTTCGGGCTCGGCCTGCGCTTCGCGGTCGATCAGAAGTACGATGCCGCCCGTAGTTTGGTCGCGGGCCTCGCTCCGCAGATCGGCGAGATCCTCGTGCACGATCTGCTGGAGGCCGATCAATCGACCGAATCCGGCATCGAAGCCCAGCGCGCCCGCGTCATCGCCCTGCGGGAAAAACTCGCCCTGACTTCCAGCCCTCAAGCCGTCGCCCTCCGGGTGCTGGCGGATTATCTGGTCCGCAAGTCCGTGTGGATCGTCGGTGGCGATGGCTGGGCCTATGACATCGGCTACGGCGGCCTCGACCACGTGCTCGCCCAGGGGCGCGATGTGAATGTCCTCGTCCTCGACACCCAGGTTTACTCGAACACCGGCGGCCAGGCATCCAAGGCCACCCCCATCGGTGCCGCCGCGAAGTTCGCCGCCGCAGGAAAAGCCAGCGCACCCAAGGAACTGGGCCTCATGGCCATGCAGTACGGCAACGTTTATGTCGCCCGCGTCGCCATGGGCGCCAAGGACAGCCAGGTGGTCAAAGCCTTCCGCGAAGCCGAAGCCTGGCCCGGCCCTTCCATCATCATCGCCTACAGCCACTGCATCGCCCATGGCTTCGACCTCTCACTCGGCATGGACCAGCAGAAGCTGCTCGTCGATAGCGGCCTCTGGACCCTCTTCCGCTACGACCCACGCCGCATCGCCGAAGGCAAGCCACCGCTGATGCTCGATTCGAAGGAGCCCAAGGCCAAAACCGCCGATTTCATGCGCAACGAAACCCGCTTCCGCATGATCGAGAAAATCAATCCCCAGCGCTTCAAGGAACTCGCCGAGCTGGCCCAGGAAAGCGCCAAACACCGCTGGAAACTCCTCGAACAAATGGCCGCCATCCATTTCCCGGAAGAAGCCACGACCGCCGATACCCAGGACTAAGCAGGGAGCACCCAGAAATGGAGCCCCCGGCTCCGGACACCGGCAAAGAGGTTTCGCCGATTGGCGGAGCCGCGAATTCGCGGTGCCAAGCCCCGACCCGGGCGATCACGAGCCGGGCAGCGGCGGCCCCCATCCCCGGGGCGGCTGCTGATGCGCCGATCACCATGACGTCCACGCCCCCCCTGAAATTAGGGGTTGACAGCATAAAGCCCCGATGCAAAAACGTTTTACCAACTTGGTTGTGCGACCACGGTGGTGTCCTCCACGGGCGTGATCCCGCCTGAAAATCCAATTCGATCAATGAAACCATGAACATTGCCAAACCCTCATTGTTTTTCCTGTTCGCCGTGTCGGCCTCCCATGGGGCCTACGTCATCAGCCAGCCGAACAACAACGCCACCTTTGGCAATGCCGCCACAGGGCAGTCGTTCACACCCTCGCAGGGAATGGTGGATAATCCCGGTGAGAGTACGGCCACCATCGACCTGACCAGCTTTTCCTTCTGGAGCAACGGGGGGGCGAGCGCGGGTCCGAGCGGGTCTCCTGCATCGAATCTGGATACTGTCTATCTGCATATTTACGACGCCAATCCTTCCGGCAGCGGTGCCAACCTGGTCGGAGTATCGACAAATTCACGTGATCTGAACCCTGCCTCCAATTTCCCTCAAGGAACCGAGATTAGCTGGACCTTCAACAATCTCACCTTGAACTACCAGACCACCTATTTCGCTGTCTTCTCCAAGGGCACCACGCGGACTGATATCAATGACGTCGGCATCGGGTTGCAAGTGGACAACAACAATCCTTACAGCGGAGGCACCGGCCTTACCAATGACTTCGCGGTGGCAGCCTCGCAGGATGCGAAGTTCAGCGCCACCTTCACCAACCCGGTTCCTGAGCCCGCTGTCACCTTGCTCGGGTCGATCGGGATCCTGAGCCTGCTGCGTCGCCGCCGCGCTTAATCACCCACCCGAAACACGAAACAGGGTGTCTCGACATGAGAGCCCTTCGTTTCCCTTGGCATCCGGATCCAACGGGATCCGCACTGATCGACCGGTTCAAGTTCTGAAACCGGAGTCTCATGCCGTACTTTCGAACGCCACCATCATTCCCAGTCATGTCACGCCCCGAAACGGCCCAAGAATGCCCGGTATCCATCCGGCTTCGTCACCTTAAAATTTTTCGCTCGGCCGATAGGCTTGCGGCGGCGGCAGCCTGTTGGCTGGCCTCGGGCGCATCCGCGCTGGCGATCGTTCAGGTCGATCTGAGTCATTCGTACACTGGCGCGACCAATCCCATCCAGATCACCGGCAATGTGACCCTTGCTTTCGCGGTGGACGGCGCAGGGAATGTGACCTTGGACGCGTCCTCTGCCGATCCAGATCCGGCCGCCTATGTCAACGAGTTCGACGGTCCGGTTGGCACCATCAGTGATCCCGCGATGTGGGGACAGACTTTCAGCATCGTGCTCTCCTCCTCGGGAAGTGGCAGCCTGCGGCTCAGCAACAGCGGTGCGGGACTATCCATTCAGGGTGGCAACGCGGAACGCCTCGACTTCGCCAACGAAAGCATTACCGCCACCATATCGGCAGCTGGGACCGATTTCAAACTGCTGAATCTGGGCTATGCGGATGCCACAACCACGGCAGGCACCCAAATGAATGTCGCGGGAACGGCCTACTCCCTGACGGGTTCCAGCGGATCGGTGGATGTGTCGGCCCAAGCCATCGGCGCGACCTTCATCATCGACTCGACGACCGACACCGACGCGCAGGGCTTTGTCCTCAGCGGACTTTCATTCGATCTGGTGGGCCTGCCATTGGTGGCCTCGGACACGGTGGTGAGTTTCGCCAACACCGGCACCGGATTCGGCCCGACTCCACCCTTCATTCTGAGCGGAAGTGGTTCGGCGACCATCACACTGGCGTTCTCCATCAACAACGCCGGCATCATCTCGCTGAATGCGTCAACCAACAGCGCCAACGCCACCTTTGCCGCCATGGTGAACGAATGGGATCGGCCCAATGCCGGTTCGGTCACGAATCCCTCGCTCTTCGGAAAGTCATTCACCCTCACAGGCAGCGCGACCGGTGGTGGCGGAAACCTTTCGATCAGCGAGCTTGGTGGCGGTGGCATCGGGATCCAGGGGGAGAATTCCAACCGAATCGATGGACTCAACTACGGCACGGGAGACACCACCTCCAGTCCCGAAACCCTCACCTGGACTCTGAGCGCGCCGGCGGATCTGGAATTGATTTTCAAGAGCTGTTCTTTCGTCGAAGCAGCAGGAGGGGACATCCGGGTCTCAAACGGGACGATCAACAGCGATTTCCCCAACATGACCAACGCCACCGACACACTGGACCTACCCGACCTTCAGCTCACCCACGGCGGCTCCCTTACCTTCAAAGAGATTCCCGGCATCGGCTCGACCACCGGAGCGGGAGTCGCGGGCTTCACCTTCTCCGCACAAGCTCCCGGAACCGAGGGCTTCGACAACGGCGCGGGAAACAACCTCTGGACCAACGCCACGAACTGGAATCCGGATGGCGTGCCAGCAGCACCAGCCGATGCCATCATCAATGGCTACAACGTCGTCCTCAACAGCACCGCCCCTTCCGGGCCCGACGAACTGCAGATCATCAACGGCTCGCTCACCTTGACCGGCAGCGGAGCCCTGTCGATGCGGGCGATGACCATCGGGCGCGATCTTACGAAGACCGTCCGCCTTGTCATCGACGGTTCCGGCGTTTCCTTCGCCAACACGGGCTCATCCTCCAGTGATGAATTCGTCGTGGGATCGGCGGGCACGGTGGAAACCAAGCCGGATTCGGGCGGCAGCGAGCCACTCGAACTCGGTCAGGCCATCCTGGTTCTCGACCAGGGTTCGGAATGGATCCTGGATGGAGCGAACTACACCGGGGCTTTCAACGTGGGTGACCGATTCGTGCTGGCCAACTTCGGTTCGCTCTCCGGCAGCACTGCAGGGCTGCGCACCCGGAACTTTGCCATGCCACCCGACCGGCGGCTCGAACTCGTGGTCACGTCCACCTCGATTTACTACGAGGTGATGACGCAGACCGCCGCCAGTGGACCGAACATCATTGTCATCAATGTGGACGATATGGCAGGCGGTCAGCATTTCGGATTCGATGGCCGGGACTGCCTCACGCCCACCCTCGACACGCTGGCATCGACGGGCATCCGTTTCACCGCAGCCATGGCCGCATCGACCGTGTGCGGACCTTCGCGTTATGCCCTCCTCACCAGCCGCTGGCCGTCACGAAACACCAGCGAGAACTTCACTTCGCTCTATCCCCTTGGAACCCTCGGGCGGTTCGGGGTTTCGGATACGGATCTGGAGCATGACGGACAGAACATCGGTGCCTGGCTGAAACAGGCCGGATATCGCACCGGCTTCGTCGGTAAATCCCACGTCCTGGATGATGACCTGAAAGACACCGCCACCTGGGGAGCCAAGGGCCTTATCACCTACGGGAAAACCATCGATCCCGCCGTGGATGCCAACGTCAACGCGGCCATGAAACACAATCACCGCGTCGTCTGCCAGATGATGCGCGAGCACGGGTTCGATTATGTCGATGGCTTCTATCATGCCAACCTGAAGGAACTCTACAGCGACAAGCTCAACGTCCACAACCAGGAGTGGATCACCAGCCGGGCCCTGCGTTTCATCGATGAAAACCGCAACGGGCGTTTCTTCCTCTACATGGCACCGACCATCAACCACGGGCCGGTGAACAACAATCTCGACTACACGCTCCGCGCCAACAAGGGCTACACCAGCGCCGGCTACCTGCCCAACGAGGATTACTCCTTCATGCCGACACGCCAGGCGATCATCAACGAGGTGAACGCCGCCGGCAAGGATCTGATCTCCGCCCGCGAAACATGGCTCGACTACTCGGTCAAAGCGATCACCGACAGGTTGACCCAGTATGGCATTCGCAACGACACGCTGATCATCTTCACCTCCGACCACGGCGAGAAGACCCTTTACGGCCCCCTTGTCTGGGGGAAATCCTCCCTTTACGACCTCGGCATGAAGGTGCCTCTGGTGATGAACTGGCCCAACGGCATCGCATCCCCCGGCCGAACCTACGGGGAAATCGTCAGCCATGTGGATATCGCCCCCACCTTGTTGTCCCTGGCCGGTGCCTCCAGCCTGCCGACAGGTCCGGTGGACGGTGTCAGCCTCGTGCCCGTCTTCAATGGTGGCAGTGCTCCGGTCCGCGACGATCTTTTCTGCGAGATCGGCTACGCCCGAAGTGTCCGCACCAAGACCCACAAATACATCGCCGTTCGCTACACTCCCGCAATCTACTCCCAGATCGCGAGCGGTTATCGCTGGCCGGAATATGGCGCCAACTCACAGCCGACGGGAGGAACCATCCCTCGTCCCTACTACGTCAACAACAGCGGCCTTGGAGGTGGTGCCGCGGCCACAAACCCGACCTATTTCGACGACGATCAACTCTACAACCTGTCCACCGATCCAAACGAGGACACCAACCTCTATGGTCAGGATCCTGCCCTGGCCTATGATCTCAAGAAGCGTCTTGCCCAGTACATCGGCGACATTCCCGGCAGGCCGTTCCGGCAGTTCTCTGACTCCTCGACCGAGTTCTCACCCGCGCCTGCCTCGGCTCCCCTTCCACCGGGGGCATTGCAGATGCAGTTCCTCGGAATCCATTCGGTGAAACTCGACTGGACTGACAGTGCGGGAAGCGAGTTGGGTTATGTGGTGCGCAAAGCGGTCAATGGCGGTACTCCTCAGATCATTGCCGAGCTGCCCTCCGGAGCGACCACGCTCACCGCTGCGCTCGATCCAGGCGTCGAGGACATCGTCCTCCAAGTCGCAAGTTACAACGCCCTCGGGGACAGCGCGGTGAGCGAGGACCTGCTCGCCCCCGAATCATGGCGCTACCGGACTTTCGGCAGCATCGATCCCACCCTGAGCCTGCCCGTCAGCCAGTGGTCGAACGATGCTGATGGCGATGGTGTTTCCACCCTATGGGAATATGCCTATGGCACCGACCCCCAACTCGGCACATCGGTCGCCCGACCGGAGTTGCGGATCGGAACCGGCGTGGGTGGGCCGTTCCTTGAGTATCTGTTGCCCCGCGACCGCCGCCGCGGCCTGCAATTCCTCGGCTCGGTTTCCTCGGACCTCTCGACCGCCTGGCAAAGTGGTTCTCCCCATTGCATCATTTTGGAAGATGAACCCAATCACCTGCTGTTCCGCAGCACGACACCCATGAGTGGAGCGGAAAGGCAGTTCATCCGCGTCGAGATGGTTGAACCGCCCGGCGGTCAGCCATGAAGCCGACCACATGACCCACCCCAAGGCATCCTGCCCCGCCTTTCCCCTCACTTTGGCCCGAAGCCCAGCCGCCTGTGATCCCTCCAGAACCTATCATCAAACCCATGATGTTCACCGCAAGCCGACCGTCTTGCACACCCGCAAGCGCAAGGCCCGCGGGCTTTGCCCTGGTCGTCGCGTTGTCGCTGATGGTGCTTCTGGCGCTTTTGGCTGTGGCCCTGCTTTCCTTATCGACCATTTCTCTCCGAACCAGCTCCCAGGGTGAAGCCATGTCCGCCGCCCGGGCCAACGCCCGGATGGCCCTGATGCTTGCCTTGGGAGCACTTCAAAAAGAACTCGGACCGGACCAGCGGATTTCCGCGCCAGGTGGTCAGCAACTCGGGGAAGGGGACAGGTCCCCAGGCGGCCAGTGGGTTGGCGTTTACAATGCCTGGCCTGCCAGTGAGGAAAAACGTCCGTCCCCGAGTTTCCGGCGCTGGTTGATCTCCGGTGATGAGGATGTGATCACTGATGCCTCCTCCGCGAAATCATCAACTCCGTCCCGAGACATCATTCCCATGGTGAGCGCCGATGGGACTCATGACGCGGTAAGGGCGGGGCTCATCAAGACATCCACGGGCGGAGTGGCCTGGTGGGTGGGAGACCAGAACATGAAAGCCAAACTCGGTGGCAGCATCGAGCCCGTGAGGGATGACCTCGAGGCCTCCAGTCGGATGCAGTCCGCGCCCCGGGCCGCCCATGAGGTTCTGTTCGGCAGTTCGGCCTTGGCTGCCGATGCACCCGAGCTCGATCGACTCGTCTCCGGCCGGACTGCGGAATTCCTCGGCAGCAAGGCTGGGGCACTCTTCCATGACTCCTCGACTTTTTCGCTCGGCCTCCTGACCAACGTGCGTGGCGGCGGTCTCCGCAAGGACTTGAATTTCCTCCTCGAAAAACCCAAGCCGCAACCGAATACCCCGGAAGTCGCTCCCCTTTACACCGCCGGTTCCACACCGGGGATCAATCTTGGTGAACTCTGGGTCGATCATAACATCTGGGCCGAGCTTGAGTATCCCGCCAGTCCCCCTTCCCATGCCGATGGCGGCACGATCCCTTCCGGGGTGCCTTTCCTCAAGTGTGCCGCACAAAAGAACGATCCATTCCTCCTCTACAAGCACCTGCCCAGACTCCAATTGACCTTGCTCTACTCGCTGATCAGCCGGAGCAAGACCAATGCCGCAGGCAAAAAGGAATATGACCTGTTCCTCGTCGCTGATCCGGTGTTCACGATCTGGAACCCCTTCGATGTCTGCCTCCACGTCCCCACCGATGCCTTCGCCACCTTCAAGAGCTGGGCGATTCCCTATGACCTGAATCTGAGGCTCGCCAATGGGCCTTCAGGCAGCAAATCGACTTACACCAATTCGATCAAAAAGCTCTCCAACGACCGCTTGTTCTTCTTCTACGGCCAACTGGGTCGAACCCAGAACCTTGTCATGCGCCCCGGTGAAGTCCAGGTCATCGCCCAGGGCTTCGGAGATACCATCAAGAATCCGGGCATGGGCACATGGCAGTTCGACGGCAAGCTCGGATGGGAATTCGCCTCGGGATACGCCTACCCGATCCCCTACGAAACCGATCCGAAATTCAAAACCGGCAGCCAGAGAGTCAGCTATTCCATGACGCCCAATGCCGGGAAAAGCGATGCGGGAATGTTTCTCTGGAGCTACAACATCGGCGAGTTGGTCGATGGCTCGGGATCGACGAATTATGTCGGGAGCTTCAACATCGACCTCGTTTATTCCCGCCTCAGCGGCGAAGCACCCATCGCGGCATCCTCCTTTCCTGATATTTTCCCCACACTGCCTCACGACCCCTCGGCAGCGAAGACCATCGCCGAATTGGAGAATAACAAGTGGCCCATCTGCGTGTTCACCTACGGCCTGCGCACCGAGTCCGATCCCTTCTTCCCCAGTGGCCAGAAATCGGGGACCCGCTTCACAGGTCGCGCGATGCTTCGTGCCAATGAAACATCGGTATCCCAGGATCTCTACAATCTGAGCCCTGACATCGTACGGACCTCGCCCCTGCAGGTCGGCATGCGGAGGGTCAACAGCCTCAACAGCCCCATCATCGAGTGCGACGCCAACGGGCTCGGCTACTATGGCGCCGAGTATGGCGCCGCCGGCGGTGTTTCTTATGTGGTCACCCGTTCGGTGCCCCGGGAACCGATCCATTCTCTTGGCGCCCTGCAGCATGCCGCCGCCGAAGGCGCGAGATTCGGCCAAGCGCGGGGTGAACGCTCCTGGTTCCTGCAGCCCTCGATCAGCCATGCGATTTCCAACTCCTTCGCCCCATCGTTCCTTGCCCCTTCGGAAGTGCGTGGACAACTTGCCAAGAGAGATGCGGCGGATCATTCGTACCTCGCCAATATGGCGCTATGGGATACCTATTTCTACTCCTCGATCAAACCACGAACCACGTCCGCCCATCGAAACAGCAATACCGCGTTTGAGGAACAGAGGCAACGATTCGAGGCATTCCTTGCCACCGACAAGGCGAACTTTGAACCCCTCCCCAACGAGCGGATCAAACCGTGGACCAGCGACCCGGAGGCAACACTCCGCTCGATGTTCCCATCGAACAGACCCGCCGATGACGTCGCAGCACGCATCGCTTCATGCTTGATGGTCGATGGGATGTTCAACGTCAATTCGACCTCGGTGACGGCATGGAGGGCATTTCTCTCGGGGCTCAAGGGCGGCAAGGTTCCCGTCAGTAAAACTCCAGGGCTCGGCAAGGATGCGGAGCTCGTTGGAAATGAGGATACCCCGGTCGCCTCGCTCCTGAGGCCGGCGGCAGGTGAGATCGATGCCGCCACCCTCGGCGATTCCGCGGATCCCGACCAGTGGCTCGGGTATCGTTCGCTGACCGACGATCAGATCGAAGAACTTGCCAAGGCGATTGTCAGGCAGGTGCGACTGCGTGGACCATTCCTCTCGATCGCGGACTTCATCAATCGTCGGCCGGGCAACGACAAGGATCTGGCCCTGTCCGGGCCGCTTCAGAGCGCGCTCGATGACAAGGACGTCTCGATCAACGAGCCCTACCGCGGGGGCGAGCGCTCCCTCAGTGTGGCCGAGGCTTCCGCCCAGGGTTTTCCGTTTCCTGAAGCTGAGGCCGGGGCCAAGGCGGTCTGCGCACCGGGCTATGTGAAACAGGCGGATTTGCTCACCACCCTCGGCCCTCTGATCAATGTGCGCGGCGACACCTTCGTGATCCGCGGTTATGGCGAGGCCCGCGATGCCTCCGGCACCGAGTTGCTGGCCCGCTCGTGGTGCGAGGCCGTGGTTCAACGGGTGCCTGACTTCGTCGACCCCTCCGACGAAGCTCATGTTCCCGTTCCCCAATCGAAGGTGAATCTGAATTTCGGAAGACGCTTCATCATCGTATCTTTTCGATATCTTGATCCCCGGGAAATTGTTTGAAACTTTCGTCGGTATCCGCCCCTGCCTCCATGATTGACCGCTTGACCCACATGTTCGCCCTTGCCGCTTTTTTTTGCGGCTGCTTTTGCATGGGGGCGGAGACCGCCGGGCCATCTGTCAGAGCCCTGTTACTGGTGCCAGGTGGACCGATGGTTGATATTCATCCAGTATCCGGGGAAATTGTGGGGGATGCGGTTCAGGTTGGTGCTCGCGGTCTCAGTGAATCCTTCCACCCCCCGGCGCGTGAATTTTCGGTGGCGATCCCTGATGAGAAGCAGGATTCGGGCTATCGCATCGTCGGCAAAGCCACCCTGCCGGAACAAGGCAAGGATTTCATCATCCTGCTGGAGCCGGGTAAATCGTCCTTCACCATCCATGTCGTCGATGGCCAAGAACCGAAATTCAGGGCGGATTGCATTTTGTTTTTCAATGCCTCGGATACCGTTCTCGGAGCCAGTCTCGGTCGTACGAAAGTCATCATCAAACCCCGGGTGGCGGTATTCGCCAAGCCGCCGGAGCGGGGCGACAAGCCCTTTTATCAGGTGACCTTCTATCAGCCCGACAACAGCAAGGCGAGGCCCTTCGCCAACACCCGCTGGCCGCACCGCGATGCGAGCCGCTGCTACGTGTTCCTTTATCGGAGCGCGAGCGGCCGCCTCACTTATCAGGCGGTCGATGAAAGTCTGCTACCTGTTCCGGACCCCGATTGAATCCGCCTCTTCCTATCAAGCCACCCATCCAGGTTCATGAACACCCCGCTTTCCATCGTGCTGTCTTTTCTCGGTCTCTGTCTCGGCATCATTCCCATGGCAGGCGCGGCGGAAGGGGGGATCACCGTCCGGCTGCTGGCCTGCGAGGTCACCAAGGCGCCCATCGAGTTGGTCGTCGCGACAAAGGATTCATCTTCGGTGGTGGAAGTGCCTTCGGCATCATTCTCTTCGCCGGTGACCGTCGCCGGACGCTTGCTGGAAATCAAGGCAGCGGACGGCGGCGAGCTCTTGTGTTCGGCGACTCTACCGGAGGAAGGGCGATCCTTCGCTTTGTTTTTGGCACCCAGGGAGCCTGGTGGCTCCGCTCCCGTGATCGTCCGGCTCGATGACGACTCATTCCGCCCGGGCGATTTCCAGTTCATCAATCACACCACCAAGACCGTCGTCATGAAACTCGGCGCTACCGAGGTGGTGGCGGAAACAAATGGCACCGCCAAGGGACGCCCCACGGGAGCGGTCGACAACCGTTACTACATCGTGACCATGAGCACCCGTGGCGAATCGGGGGACAAAATCTTCGCCTCCACCCGTTGGCCTGTTGATGAGTCGAAGCGTGGCTACATCGTTTGCCTCGTCGGTCCGGGCGGCAGGTTCACCTATCGATCGATTGATGAATTTGTGGCGAAGCCCTGATATGAGACGCTGCTCTTCATTTCAGGAACCAGCGCTGCACCAGACATGTCCGGCACCCCAACGGCACTCTTTTCACCCCCATTGAATTGTTATCATGAAACTCCGTTCAATATCATTGATGTCGGTCTTTGGCCTGCTGGTCTCCGCGATGGCGGAGGAGGCCGGATTCACCTCCATTTTCAACGGCAAGGACCTCAGTGGATGGAAGTCCAATGAGGAGACCGCGGGCTGCTTCACGGTGGAAGAGGGGGCGATCAAGGTGAGCGGCGGCCGCGCGCATCTCTTCTACACTGGCGAGGATGGCACGGTGTCATTCACGAACTTCGAGTTGAAGCTCAAGGTCAGGACGATGCCGCAAGCGAACGGCGGTGTGTATTTTCACACGGAGTTCGAGGAATCCGGCTGGCCATCAAAGGGCTTCGAGTGCCAGGTGAACGCCAGCCACAAGGATCCCAAGAAGACCGGCAGTCTCTATGGGGTGGCGAATGTCCTGGTCCTCGCGCCCGGCGAGAAGACCCCGCCCGGCAGCCTTGTGGACCACATCGTGGCCAAGGCCCCCAACGTGGACGGTGAGTGGTTCAACTACCATATCATCGTCAAGGGCAGGACCATTACCCTGAAGGTCAACGGGGCGACCACCGTCGAGTGGACACAACCGGATGGATTCGATCCCGCCAAGGCGCTCAAGGGCATGCCGGGACGCCAGCTCGGAAGTGGCACTTTCGCGATTCAGGGTCATGACCCCGAGAGCACGACCTACTACAAGGATATCCAGGTCAAACGCCTCGACTGATGAGGACAGGGCTGGCGGATTCAACGGTTCCCGAATCGACCTTCAGTGATCATCTGCTGGATACGCATGAGCCCCATGTCTGTTAGATTCCGGCTTTCTTTCATCATTCTGCTTCTCCATTCCGCACTGATTCAAACAGCCGGCTCCGCCGAAACCGTCTATAGCAGCGATGCGGGCGGCCCTTGGAAAGACCGGTGGGTGGAGACCGTTAAGGCAGCACCCCAGCCTGATGCCTTGAACGAGGGTGGTGGCTCTGCACGACACAAAGTAAGCGGGCCAGGATTCTTTCGTGTGATCGAGAGGTCCGGGCGCAGGTGGTTGATCGATCCCGAGGGCTGCCTTTTTCTGAGTGTCGGCGCGAACTCCGTGGCACCGGACAGGGTGGGGCGTAGCGATGCCGATGCCTGGGCGGAGGAAACAAACCACCTGCTGAAACGGGCGGGCTTCAACACCCTGGGCCGCTGGTCCGATCCGAAGGCGTTTCAGAATGCCGGGAGAAAGCTCCCCTGGTGTGCCACGCATTCCTTCATGAAGAGTTATGCAAAAGGGCGTCCGACCGTTCACGGGAAAGCCGGATTTCCGATGGACACGATTCCGGTCTTTGATGAGGCGTGGCCCGGATTTTGCGAAGAGTATGCAGAGCGATACGCCGGAACATTGAAGGATGACGTGTGGCTTCTCGGGCATTTTTCGGACAATGAGCTGCCCTTCCGGCCGGAGGCGTTGAAAAATTGTTTAGCCCTGCCAAACACCGATTCGGGGCACATTGCTGCGGTCGGATGGATGAAGGAAAACCGGATCCATGCGCGCCAGACGGACGATCCCAAAGTGCAAGCCGCCTTCTTGAAAATCGTCGCCGCTCGCTGCTACGACGTGGTGGCGGCAGCGTTGAAAAAAGCCGACCCGAACCACCTCTACATCGGCAGCCGCTTGCACGGGCGCTGCATCAGCAAACCGGTAATCGAGGCGGCGGGTGCATGCGATGTCGTTTCCATCAACTACTACCACCGCTGGGAGGTCGAGAGGAAGCGTGTGAGGAACTGGACCCGATGGAGCGGCAAACCTTTACTCGTTGCGGGGCCTGTGATGGTTGTGTTTCTCCTTCCGAGGCTTCAATCGTTCGCACCCGAGCCCCCGGCGGCGCTCTAGTCTGGATTCTCCTCCCAATTCCGACCTTGGCTGGCGATGGCGTCGAGGTGCTTCATGTGGCCGAGGCTGCGGGCATGAGGGATGTCGGGCGTCCACAAGCGGCGGGGCGGGGCGTTGCCCCAAGCCGGACGGTTCATGCCAACGTAATGATCAAATGCCACCGGCGGCTTCGCCTGGTGGTCGGAGACCTGTTCGCATCGGGTCGGATCGAGCGCTTCATCAACGCGCAGAATGAAGTGGAAATCGTGCCACCCCTGGTCCGAGTGGCGACGGGAAAAAGCGGGAGCGATTTCACTGTCGCCAGCCCAAGCCATCAAGGGCGAGCGCAGCAACGAGAACTGCCAGGTGTCTTCATGAACGCGCGAGCTGTAGGCATCAGGGGTGTGCAGGCTCAGGCTGTAGCCGGGGCCCTGCACGCTATCCCACCCACAGAATGGCATTTCATCCGGCCCCGGATTCCGTTTCACCTGACCACCCGCCAGACCGCTGGTCCATCCGCTCGGCGCGGTTGTCAGTTGGATGGGCATCTGCATCATCTTGTGACGTTCAGCGAAGACCACTTGCAGGTGGAGGTGGATCTCCGGCCTGCCTGCGTAAAGGGTCAGCCCGAGGCGGACTTTCGAATCGCCGATCTTCTGGTCGGCAAAGGCACGCACGCGCAGCGGGCCACTGTCCTCGATCGTCCAGTCGAGCCCGTCGAGCCGGGAAACGATATCCTCGTTGAACCCGGTCTGGTGGAAAACCCAGGTGTCGCCGTGATCTTCGCGCAGGTGAAGTGAAAGCCCCCCGTCGCCGAGCATCTCGCGCCCTTTCCACCGGATCGAGCCGATGCCCTTGGCGCTGGTTTCCAACACAAGGTCACCGCTTGAGAGCACCTTGCCCTCGGCTTTCGCGGCAGGGCCCGGCTCGGGGGCGGGCGAACTGGCACCATCGAGCAACTTGAGAACACGCCGACCCTTGGCGGGAATCCTCACCGGTATCACCACACGATGCACCATCGGCCCCATGTTGGGCTCAGAGGTGACGAGTTGGAATGGCACGGCCTCGCCGTTTTCATCCGCAAACCAGCGGCCGCTCCAGTCGTCGAAGTCGATGAACGGCTCGCACTCGACATGCCCGTCGAACTCGTGCACGGAACCATTGAGGAGGACGAGACGCTGCACATCCTCGCCGGGAAGCACGCTGCGGGCATGCCGTCGGGTGATGCGAACGATTTCTTCCTCGCCGATGATGCATGCGCGCCCCTGCATGTGGCGGGTCGAGATGTAGGATGAAGGCACGCTCGTTCCCGCAAGGATGTCGTGGAACTGCGTGAAGGCCAAGTCCTTCCATGCCTCATCGATGCGTGCCATCGATGTCCGGGTGGCGGCATCATCGGTCCCGAAAGCCAGTGCAAGTTCCTCGGCTTGCTCTAGCAGGCGCTCGCCGCGGTGCTGGACCTGCTTGATGTCGTGCATGACGCTGTAGCAGCCCGGGAAGGTCTTTTGGAGCTCGTAGTCCACCACGGGCACCAGTTCCCGACGCGCCTCCGCCTCAACGTAGAAGTCATCGACGGTGCTGAATCGCAGCTCGACACCCTCGAAAGCGTCGCGGTGTTCCAGCAGCCACTCGATGTTGGCCTTCGTCGGCCCACCCCCGTGGTTGCCCAGTCCGTAAAACATCATGGTGTGGCCGAAAGCAGGATCGGCTGCCTTCACCGTGAGATCGATCTGGCCGTGAAGATCATCGCTGCGGGTCACATAGGCAGGCGCGATCCGGAAACCCAGGATCTCGGCCCCGCCCGTGCCCCGCCAGCGGAAGGTTTGCGCCGGCAGTCGAACCTGGTTCTCATTGGGGCGGTGGAAGACATACCCACGGTAGCCGACTTCGTGCAGCAGGTCCGGCAAGGTCGCTGGATGCCCGAAAGTGTCCACGTTGTAGCCGATCTTCGGACTGATCCCGAATCGATCCATGAAGTAACGCTGCCCGAGTTCGATCTGCTTGCGCCAACCCGCTGCGGTCGGGAGGTTTGCATCGGGCTGAATCCACTGCCCGCCAGCGATCGACCAGCGCCCTGCCTTCACCAACTCGCCGACGGCAGCAAACAGCCCCGGATCGAGGTCTTCGATCCACTGGTAAAGCCATGCCTCACCCCGGGTGTACCGGAACTCGGGATATTCATGGCAGCGATCCACCGCAGAGCGGAAAGTCGCCAGGGCCTCATCGGCACCTGCCTGCCAGTTCCAAAGCCAGATGGGATCAAGGTGCGCATTGGCAATGAGATGAACGACGGTCTTTTGCATGAAAGAGTGTGGTATCCGGATTGTCGAGGCTCAGCGGGGCATCCCGCCCGTGGGCCCGCGCAAGATGACCTCGATTTTGATTTGAGTAAACGATAAATCATCATTTGTGCGTTTCGGCCCTTTTTGCCTCCTCGGCCCCAAAATGGGCCCAGTTGGTGCCACCGCCTGAATCCACGGTGATAAAAAAATCCGGAGAAAATTCTTGAGCCCGACTTTCGGGCGATTAAACGTTTCTTCAACCTTGTTTAGCCTGTGGCTGGATCTCTCGCCGGCGGAATCCATTCTCCCGGACGGCCATGGGTTGAATCTGATCCGATTGGTTTATCGCCCATTCTGCATTCGAGCTCACAACCCATGGATTACGGGAGTGATCAAAGAGGAGCCTGATTTGCGCCCAAAAAAACGACCCAACCTCAACTGTCCGAAAATGAAAACCCGATTCGCAGCCTCACCGACGGACCTCGTGAGATCCGCCGCCTTCCTTATTTGCTCTTTGGCCTCTGCCAACGCCGCGACACTGACCTGGGACACCACGTCCGATGACGGCACCACTGTTGTGGCGGGCAGCGGCGATTGGAATCTCGTCGCAGTAAACACGGTCTGGAACGATGGCACCTCGACGAACGTGATCTGGAGTCAGACTCTGATCAACGACGCCAGCAATGCCGCGGTCTTCGCCGGAGCGGATGGCACACTGAACCAATATGTGGTAAGCATCGGTTCGGCCGCGACGATGGCCGCCGAATCGATCACCTTCAACAACAGTGGCTATCAGATCACCGGGGGCACGCTGTCGTTGACTCCCACCACAACCACCAACGGTGGCATCACCGTCGCAGCAGGTAAAACCGCGACCATCAATTCGGTTCTTTCTTACGCCCACAACACGCCGGCAGCCGTGAGCGTTGGTTCTGGCGGCGTGCTCAATCTCGGCGGGGGCACTCCCGTTGGGAAAAATCCGCAATGGCAAGCGAGCGGGGCGGGCACCCTCAATCTCACTGCCGGAACTTTCACGAACAACATCGGCAACCTCAACCTCGCCGCGATCAACCTGACTGGAGGGGTCCATGCCCTGACGCCTGGGAACAACAACGGGCCAAGCCTCGGCAACGCCGCCGGTCAGAACGTCAACTACACGGTGTCCGGAACAGGCACGCTGACGGTAAACAACAACTCTTCCGGCACGGGAACCGCGCCCAGTTGGCTTCGTCTTGGCTTTGGAGATACTGCAGGCAATGAAGCCAAGTTGACCGTCCAATCCGGCGGCACGGTGACCGTCGGCAACGGCAAATATGGAGAACTCCAGATCTCGGGTTCGGCCACCTCCAACGGCAAATTCGATGTGCAGGGAGGCACCGTCACCATTGCCAACGGCGTGCCTGCGGCAAACAAGATCTATCTTTTCAAGAACGGCGCCAATGCCGGCTACACCGCGACCATGACCCAGTCCGGTGGCACCGTGACGGCCAACGGCATCCAATTCGGCGGCGATGGCAGCACCTATGACGCCACCTCTGCCGCCTCGCTGCAACTCAGCGGGGGCAGCCTCTACGTTGGCCTGCAAGGGATCACGCGCGGCACCGCCGCGGGTGCCTTGCCCGCCACCATTCGACTTCAAGGCGGCACACTCGGAGCCTCCGGAACATGGTCATCATCGATGGACATGCAACTTGGAGCCGCCACCATCCGGGCTGCGAACAGCGGTGGCACGGCGCAGAACATCACCCTCTCGGGTATTCTCGCTGACGATTCAGGGGCGGGGAGCCTCACCAAAACCGGGGCAGGCACGCTTACCCTCGCCGGCACCAGTGACAACACCTTCACGGGTGCAACCACTGTCAGCGCCGGCACGCTGGACCTCGGTAAAGCCAATGCGGTATCCAGCTCGAGTTCACTCACCATCGCCAATGGCGCGGCATTGGCGCTCAGCACCAGTTCGAGCACCGTTCCCAACCTGAGCTTTGCTGGTTCCGGCACGCTCAACCTGAACGTGGCTGATGGACACAGTCTCACGGTGAACGACACGGACGGCGTCACAAACAGCGGTGCGGCCGGGTCAGTCACCATCAACATCACCGGCAGTGCCCCCGCCAACGGCACCTACACCCTGATCGATTACAGCGGCACCCTCCAGGGCAGCGGTTTCAGCGCCTACCAGCTCGGCACGGTGCCCAGCGGGAAATCCTACTCCCTCATCGATAGCGCCGGCGCGGTGCAATTGGTGGTTTCCAGCGTCTTCACGTGGAGTGGCGCGGAAAGCAGCGAGTGGAGCACCGACATCATCCCCGGAGCCAAGAACTGGAATCTCGATGGAAGCCCCGCAGACTATGTCGATGGCTTTGTGGTTTCCTTCGACGACACCGCCACCAACAAGACCGTGGAAATCACGGGAGCGGATGTGTCACCTCAATCGGTGGCTTTCAACAGCGGCGTCTACACCCTCCAGGGCGGCAACAAGATTGCCGGTCCCGCACCGATCACCGTGGCGGCGCTTGCCACCCTGCAACTCGGATCCTCTGACGTGCTGCCGGACGGCGCAGGCACGGGGAACATCACCCTCGATGGCGTCCTCGACCTCAACGGCCAATCGGATACCATCAATGCCTTGAGCGGCTCGGGCGTGGTTGATAACAGCGCGGCTGCCACGACATCGACTCTCAGCGTGGGGGCGAACGCAGGTGGTAATTTCAGCGGCACCATCACCGACTCGGCCGGAACCCTCGCGTTGGTCAAGACGGGTGCCACCGACATCATCCTCAGCGGAACAAACGACTACAGTGGCTCCACGACCGTCAGCCAGAACCGCCTTTTCATCAACGCCAGCAGCGCGTTCTCGCCCAACACCGCCGTCACGGTGAACAATGGTGCCTCCCTTATCTTGAACGCCTCCGGCGCCCCCGCCTTCGGCCAGGCAATCACTCTGGCCTCTGGGTCAAACCTGGCACTCCGCCAATCCGCAACTCTCACCAACGTCGGCCTGCCGACCTCGGGCGGGGTCAAACTCAATTTCGACGACACCACCACCCAGGCCTTCAGCCTGCCCACCGAGATCGCCCTCGACGGCAGCCTGGAGGTCCAGATCGGCGGAGGAACGGGCAACCCCGGAGCCGTCACCATGGCGGGAATCCTCAGCGGCACCGGCAGCCTGGTGAAAACAGGGCCCGGGCTCCTCGCTCTCGGAGGTGCCAGCACCTTCGAGGGTGGCATCACCATCCGCACTGGAACACTGGAGGCCAAGACCACCAATACCGCGTTGGGCACCGGCACACTCACTCTTGGCGGTGCCGGATCGACAGGCGCGACCTTCATCACCGGCAGGGCGCTCGCCAATCCCATTGTCGTCAACACCCCAGACAGCGGGTCGCTCGTGATCGGCGCGAATGGCAATGGCTCGGGTTACAGCTTGTCCGGCGGCATCACCCTGAATGGCGATGTCACCATTCAAACATTCAACAATCCAGCCAACCCTTTGATCGTGGCCACCGGAGGCATTTCCGGGGGCATCACCGGCACAGGAAACGTGGTCCTCAATAACAACGGTCTATCCGCCAACGTCTTCAACATCACAACCGCTGCGGTCAATCCCACAGGCAGCATCACCCTGCAAGGCACAGCCACAGGCAACACGAATATCGGCGCGGTGATCGGCTCAAATGTCACCGGCATCACGCAGAACAGCGCCACATCCACGATGGTTCTGAGTGGAGTAAACACCTATGCGTGTGACCTCAGTATCAATGCCGGGACGGTCCGGATCTCAAACAATTCCAACACCGCCAACGACGTCTCAACCGTCACCATCGCGGAAACCGGGGCAACGCTGGACCTGACCTATTCCGGCACGGACACGGTGGAGAAGCTGATCATTGGCGCAACCGAGCAGGCAAGTGGCGTCTATGGCAAGGTCGGCTCGGCCTCACCGATCATCGGAATCCCGCAAATCACCGGCGATGGAACTCTCACGGTCGGCAGCGCCGGAGTCGGTTTCGCCTCATGGATCACCGGAACATTCGCCAACGGCCAGGTTCCGTCAGGGCAACAAGGACCTGATGACGATCCGGACGGTGATGGTATTTCAAACCTCATCGAGTTCGCGATCGAAGGCCAGGACCCAACAGTGCCCAACTCCGCAATCGGCAGCTTCGACGGCTCGACCCTGTCCTTCGACAAACGCCAGACACCAGCCATCACCGGCATCTCCTACGCCATTGAGGAGTCGACCGATCTCGGTGCCGCGGATGCCTGGGAGGAAGTGAGCGGTGTGAACTACATCAACAATCCGACGACGATCTCCTATTCCCTCGATCCCGGATCCTCAGTGAAGAACTTCATCCGCCTCAGGGTGACTCAGTAATTCCAGCCCAACCCACTCTCGTTCTGAATCGATTTTCGGAGTCATGGGTTTCTCCGAAAAAAACCGGGAACCGTCGGCCCCATGGCAGGCGGTTCCCGGATGAATTCTCCCCATCCAATGATGCATTCATCCATCGACCGTCGCCACTTCATCAAGTCCGCCACCACCCTGGTCGGCGGACTCCTTTCCCCCAATCTCCTACTTGGCAAGGAGCATGCGGAGGCCCTCCATGTCGCCGCCATCGGCTGCGGCGGGAAGGGGTGGAGCGATATCACCGAAATCTCCTCCGGCAACCGGATCGCCTTTTTGTGTGATGTCGATCGCACAAGGGCGCAGAAAGCCATCCGCAGTTTCCCGGAAGCCCGTGTCTTCTCGGATTATCGGGAGATGTTCGCCGAGGTCGCGGATGAGATTGATGTCGTCACCGTCTCGACCCCCGATCACATGCATTTCCCCATCGCCATTGAGGCGATCCGGCGTGGTAAACCGGTGATGGTCCAGAAACCGCTCTCTAACAACCTCTGGGAAACCCGCGCCCTCGCCGATTACGCCAGGGAGAAAGGTGTTCTCACTGTCATGGGAAACCAAGGGGCCACCATGCAGGGAACACGCCTGCTCCGCGAGTGGCTCGAGGCCGGATTGATCGGTGAAGTCAAAGAGGTGTATTACTGGACGAATCGTCCGATCTGGCCGCAGGGCGCCGGCGTTGTCCTGCCTCCCGCGCCGGTCCCCGGAACATTGAACTGGGAGGTCTGGCAGGGCACCTGTGCGACCGATCGACCGTACAGCCCCGGCATTCATCCATTCAAGTGGCGCGGCTTCTGGGATTATGGCTGCGGTGCGCTGGGAGACATTGGCTGCCATTCCATGAACTCCGCCTTCTGGGCCCTCGATCTCAAGGGTGATTTCGTGGTGCAGGCGAGCAAGGTTTCCGAATTCGATGATACCTTCGCGCCCAAACGGGCGACCCTCGTGTACGATTTCCCCGCCAAGGGAGGCCGCGGTGCGGTCAAGGTCATTTGGCAGGATGGGGTGGAGAATCCCAACACCGACAAGGACTTCGTCCGTCCCCCGGGCCTCCCTGCCGATCTCAAGTTGAATCCCGAGTTCGGCCAGGTCTTCATCGGCACCGAAGGCATCATCTTCTTCAATGATGCCTATTGTGGCACAGCGCCCGCCGTTTTCCCTGAAACCCTGCGTCAGAAGGCCAGGACGATCCCCCAGGTCTACCCCCGAGTGAAGGGTGGCCCGACCCAGGAACTCTGTCGCGCGGTTCGTGGCGACGGACCGAAGCCGATCTCGAATTTCGAGGATCATGCAGGACCCCTGACCGAAATGGTACTGACCGGAAACCTCGCCGTGCGGCTGGGCAAGAGAATCGACTGGGACTCGAAAAACATGGTTGCCAGGGGGCTGCCCGAGGCGGCGGAGATGCTCAAACGCAAATACCGCGACGGCTGGGAGCCTCAATTCGTTTGACCTTATGCTGCTCAGACGGACCCATTCCGGACTGGCCAAAGGAGTCAGTGGTTCGCAGACTCCGCCCATGTCGATTCCCAATGGAGGGGCGAAACTCCGAGACATCGCCGAGTTGCTCGGATGTTCGGTTGCCACGGTTTCCAACGCCATCAATGGCCGTGGGCGGATGAGTGAGGAAATGCGGCAGCAGATCCTCGGCAAGTGCGCCGAGCTGAACTTCGTCCCAAATTCAGCGGGGCGCAGCCTCCGCCTCCAACGAACCGACGCCGTCGGGGTGATCTACGCCCCTTCCTTCGCCGAACTGTTCGGCAACGTCTTCTACGCGAGGATCATGGAAGGCTTGGCGGAAACCTTTGGCGAGGCCGGGCTGGATTTGGTCCTTGGCAATCGCAGGGACTCCGATGGCATGCCCTCGATCGTCCGGCAGGGGAAGGTCGATGCACTGGTCGTCCTTGCCGGTGTCTTCTCAACCGCCGATTACGAGGTCCTGCGCAATTGTCCCGTGCCGCTCTGTATCGTCGATGGCTACATCCGCTCTTTTGAAGCGGATTCACTGACCAGCGATGGCTTCGGCGGCGGACAACAGGTGGCCGAACACCTCTATCAACAGGGTCATCGCAAGGTCGTTATGACCGCCTACCGCAGCCCGCTTTACAACATCGAACAGCGCATCGCGGGGTTCTTCTCAGGCCTGCGATCCTGCGGCATCGAGGTCAGCGAGGCGGATTCCCTCATCCGCGTCGATCACGACAAAGAGGCAGCTGATGAACTCTTGGCACGACTCAACTCCGAAAACCCGCCGACAGCGGTCTTCGCGGTCAATGATACAATGGCTCTAAACTTGATGGATGCCCTCGAGCAATCAGGCCGCAAGGTGCCGGATGATGTGTCCGTGGTCGGATTCGACGATGACCCTGCCGCCGCCCGATCCCGCCCCGCGTTAACCACCGTCGGACTCAAAAAGCGCGATATCGGCGCAGTGAGCGCCCGCCTCGTCCTCGACCGCCTTGCTCACCCGCAGAAATCCATCGTGCATCAGGTCCAGCCGACCAAGCTCGTCATCAGAGAATCGGTCGCACAACTCTGATGCCGCCTCCTGTCCCCCAAACCATTTCACAACATCAATGCGTAAACGTTTTATCGTTTCCATGAAAGCAAAGTCCACCATCACGTGGATCGCTGCAGGGAGTGTGAGGCTGGGTGCGGTGGTGCTTGGATTGCTCGGCTGCGCCTTGCCGGGCGAAGCGAGTCCGAGGCCGAACGTGATTCTCATTCTGACGGACGACCAGAGCCCCCGCAACCCGCCGACCCCGAACTTCCCCCATCTGATTTGCCCGCCCGGCTTCGGCTATGGGGGCGACAGGGTGCTGACACCTCATGTGAACCGGCTGGCAAGTGAGGGCATGGTCTTCACCAATGCCAATGTCAGCTGCCCCGTCTGTTCGCCCTCGCGCTATACCACCTTGACCGGGCGCTATGCGACACGCAGTGCCGGCGAAGTATTCAACCGCCTCTTCCCGTCCGGGTCGATGGCAAGACCCGAAAACAACATCGAACTCGGCCGCACCGAGCCCAACCTTCCCCGTCTGCTAAAGAGCGCCGGATACACCACAGCCTGGGTCGGCAAATGCCATATCCTTGAGCAGCACATCCTTGAAAGCCCCAAGCTCTGGGGGACCCCCGCCGCTCCCGGATTGAAACGCTATCCGTTCGACAGCGATCCAAAGTCCGACGCAAAGACCAACCAGTCCATGCGCGAAAACCAACAATGGTGGCGCAGGCGCATTCGTCAGGAGGGCTTTGACTGGGTTGGTGCCGTTTATCCAGGCAACCTGTTGGAGTTGTTCAACAAGCCGTCGAACGTCCACAACGTCGAGTGGACGACACGCTCGGTGCTCGATTTCCTCGAAACGCAGTCGCCCGGCAGCGACAAGCCCTTCTTCCTCTACTATGGCACGACCATCCCGCACGGGCCCGATCCTTGGGGTAAAACCCACGGTCGTTTCACCTCCGGAATTGATGCTGACCCCGGCTACACCGGCGAAGGATACCGAACCGATCTCGACTACTCGTTCATGCCATCGCGTGCTTCGATCAAACGTGAGGTCGTGGCAGCCGGATACGATGTCAAACATGCGTGGCTGACGTGGTTCGACCACTCGATTGGAGCGATCCTGCGCAAGTTGGACGAGCGTGATCTCGCCCGCGACACGCTGATCATGGTGACTTCCGACCACGGCACCTGGCGTTATGGCAAAACCACCATGTATGAGGGCGGGCTCAAGGTGCCGCTGGTCATGCGCTGGCCCGCGGGTATCCGCCCGGGATCCAGCTATCCACACCTTGTGACCAATACCGATTACGCCGCCACCCTCCTCGACCTCGCAAATGTCGATGTACCGCACGATTGCATGCTCGATGGCCTTTCGCTGGAGCCGGTATTGCGGGGGCACACATCCTCACCCCTCCGCCAAGAGACATACCACGAAATCGGCTTCGCCCGAGCGGTCAAAACAGCGAAGTGGAAATACATTGCCGTGCGTTATCCTGAGGAAATCCAGCGCCGCATCGATGCCGGCGAGAAGTTTCCCGCGTTCGATGGAGCACCGCCAATTCCACGCCCCTATCTTGTGGCCAACGCCCACCTTGGCCATCACAGCTCCCGTCACAATCCCAACTATTTCGCTCCGGACCAACTCTACGACCTCGAAGAAGACCCCGAGGAAATCCACAATGTGGCCGACCAGTATCCTGAAGTGGTTGCCGACCTGAAGGCACGTCTCAAGAGACACCTTCTTACCTTTCCCGATCGACCCTTTGGAGAATTCACCCGCCAAAAAACCCAATGAACACCAGCAGCTACTTCGGCAACATCGACTATGCCTTCATGGGGCTATACGTCTTGGTCCTCATTTTCCTGGGCTTCTACCTCAAGCGCCTGGCTTCGCGAAGCCTTGAAAACTACATCTGCGGTGGCAAAAACATCCCGTGGTGGGCGATGGGGATCTCGGGCATGGCAAGCTTCCTGGATCTCGCCGGCACTGCGGTGATCGTGTCCTTTCTTTTCCTCATGGGTCCGAAAGGGCTCTTCATTGAATTCCGCGGCGGTGCGGTGCTTGTCCTGCCCTTCATGATGTTGTGGACCGGCAAATGGCACCGCAGATCAGGGTGCCTCACGGGCGCGCAGTGGAACATCTACCGCTTCGGCGATTGCTGGGGCGGTCGGGCGTCCCAGTTGATGGGAGTGATCGCCACCGTTCTCACGACCATCGGGATGCTGGCCTACCTCATTATCGGCGCCGGCGTCTTCCTTTCAACTTTCCTTCCCTACTCCCCCGAGGCCTGCTCCTTGACTCTGCTGGTGCTGGCGACGCTCTACACGATGATGTCCGGCTTCTACGGGGTCATCTTCACCGATCTGTTTCAGGTCGCCATTATCCTTGTGGCGGTCATTTACATTTCATTCAAGGCCTTCAGCGGTGTTGCCAATGTCGATGAAATCTCACAGGTCGCGATGACGGTGACCGGCAGTCCCGATTGGATCAGCGGCTTACCCAAGTCGAAGGTCCATGTGCCGGAAGGCTATGATGTTTACAAACACCTTCTCCTGTTCGCTTCCTTTTACCTGATCCGCACCATCGTCGCCGGCCTCGGCACCGGCGCGGACCCGCGATACTTCGGTGCCAAGAACGACCGCGAGTGCGGCAAACTATCGATGTTATGGACCTTGTTGATGACCGTGCGCTGGCCGATGATGATCGGCATCGCAGTGATGGGTCTCTATCTCGTCAAAGACCTGCTGCCGGATCAGGCCAGGCTCAAGGAGGCCGCCACCCTGATCCATGAGGCCCACCCGGAAACCGACAAGCCCCAGTGGGGCACGCTGATCTCCTCGATTGCCAACGCGCCCGACAAACAGGATCCCGCCCTGGTGGCCTCGCTTCAGGGACTGCTGGGTGAGGAAAAGTGGGCCGAGAAGATGAATCTCCTCAGCTATGAAGGCACGGTGAACCCGGAGAAAATCCTCTCAGCGGTGCTGATGATGTCCGTGGGCGAGGGAATGCGCGGCATTCTGGTGATTGCGCTCATCGCAGCCGCCCTCTCGACATTCGGCAGTTGGGTCAACCTCGCAACAGGACAGTTTGTAAACGACTTCTACAAAAAGTGGATGCGACCCCATGCCGAGACTCGCGAGTTGATCTTTGCAAGCTGGGGCACCGTCGCCGGGATCGTTGCCATGAGCTACCTCTTCTCGCTGACTCTTGATAGCATCAATGACATCTGGGGGTGGATGATGATGGGCTTCGGAGCCGGCTTCCTTGTGCCCGCCTTTCTCCGGCTCTACTGGTGGCGCTTCAATGGTGCCGGAAGTGCGATCGGCACGCTGATCGGAATTGCCGCAGCGATCGTGCAACGCCTGCTCTGGCCCGATCTCAACGAGATCTGGCAGTTTGTCTTCGTGCTGTCCGTGGGCTTCCTCAGCTCGGTGATCGTCGCCTTGCTGACGAAACCGACCGACCCGGAGGTGTTGCGCAAAATGTATCTTGAAACCCGCCCCTTCGGCGTTTGGGGGCACCTGAAGAACACTCTCACCCCTGAAGAGCGAGCAAAGACGTCACGTGAACATCGACAGGACCTGGCCGCCTTGCCCTTTGCCCTGCTCTGGCAGACCACGCTGTTCCTCGCCCCCATGCTTTTCATCATCCATAACTGGAAAGGATTCTTCGGGGCCACCGCGATCTGCATCGGGTCCTTCGCTGCGGTCTGGCTCCTCTGGTTCCGCCACCAACCCAAGGAAAACTTCTACGATTAATCCCATGAAATTCAAATCGGTCTTCAACCTGGGTCTTACCGCTGCCTGTGCCTCTGTTTCCGTTATAACGTCCTGCGATAGAGCCGCTCAGGACACCGTCGAAGCACGGCAACCGGAACAAGCCACCGAGAGCGATATACCTCGTGTGGACGCTTCCACTCTCGAAGGTAAGGTGATGTGCGGCTATCAGGGCTGGTTCCGCACGCCGGATGATGGTGAGAACCTGAACTGGAAACATTACCGGAATCAGACCACGGGCAGGTTCCGCCCCGGTGAAGCAGGCATCGAGTTCTGGCCGGACCTGACAGGCTTCGGCGATCATGAGCGTTTTGATACGGAATTCCGCCATGCCGACGGCTCCGTCGCCCAGGTTTTCAGCTCTGCGGTTCGTGATACCGTGGTCCGCCACTTCCAATGGATGCGGGAGTACGGGATCGATGGCGTATTCGTGCAACGATTCGCAACGGAGGTGACCTTACCAAGTGGGGGGCGAGCCGACACGGAAGAAGCCCGCTCCGTCACCAAAGTCCTCGAGCATTGCCGAATCGGAGCAGAACAACACGGTCGCACCTATGCCGTGATGTATGATCTCACCAGCATGTCAGCTGCGCGCATCGCGGCGGTGAAGGATGATTGGCGCTTTCTCGTCAAGGAACTGGGTATCCTCAAGGATCCATCCTACCAGAGGCACGACGGTCGCCCTGTGCTTGCATTGTGGGGAGTGGGTTTCAGGGATCGCGACTATGGCCCTGCCGAAATCGAACCACTGATGGATTTCCTGAAAAACGACCCCGAGTGCGGCGGACTCACCATCATGTTGGGAACCCCAACCCACTGGCGCGCCGGCGACCGTGATGCCGGACCCTATGCGAGTTGGGAGAAAATCTACAAGACAGCGGACATCATCTCGCCTTGGACGGTCGGCCGCTTTGGCGGCGTTCAAGAAGCCCGACGCTACGCGGCGGAAATCGCCAAGCCCGATCACGAATGGTGCGTCACGCACGACAAGCAACACATGCCGGTGGTTTTTCCCGGCTTCTCGTGGTCGAATCTCAAAAAGGGCACGAACGAAAACCCTGATGCGTTCATTGACCGGCTTGGCGGGAGATTCCTTTGGTCCCAATACGATGCACTGGCACGGACCGCCGGAGCCACGATGATTTACCAGGCGATGTTCGATGAGCTCGACGAGGGCACCCACATCTTCAAGTCGACCAATCATCCGCCAGTGGGCGAGAGCCGGTTCCTGACTTATGAGGGACTCCCCACGGACCACTACCTCTGGCTGGTCGGAGAAGCCGCCCGCCGTCTGAGGGGAGAGGCACCTTTCACCTCTGATTTGCCCGTGCGGACCGAACCCGTTCCCGCGTCCGAATGATCGCGCGATCCATCATTCTTCTAGGTCTTGCGTTCGCCGCCATCGGTGGAGCGCATGCCGATGATCGTCCTAACGTTGTCCTCATGTTTCTGGACGATGCCGCCTATGCGGATTTCCATCCTTTCGGAAATCCTCCTTATCCAACGCCGAATGTCGAGCGACTTGCCAAGGAGGGAGTCCGCTACACCCGTTTCCAGGTCCCACAAGCCGTTTGCTCGGCATCCCGGGCCGCGCTGCTCACCGGTCGCTACCCGCACCGAAATTCGGTCGTCAACGCCATCGCCCCAGGCAGGCGAGGTCTCGATCCCAAGCACCCGATCATCGCCGAAACGCTCAAGGAACACGGCTACGCCACCGCTCATTTTGGCAAGTGGCATCTCGGAGACGTCCCGGAGACCCGTCCCATGGCACGGGGCTTCGACGAATACGCCGGCCTGCTTGTGTCGAACGATATGTGGCAACGCAATCCCGCGTGGAGACAGCGCCATGGAAATCGGCCTCTACCGTATTGGGAGAATGGGGTGATCCGGATCGAAGATATCGGTCCAAACGATCAGAAACACCTCACGGCATGGGCCACCGAGGGGGCGACCCGCTTCATCCGCTCGCAAGCTGGCAAGCGGCCGTTTTTTCTCTACGTCGCCCACTCGATGCCCCACGTTCCGCTGTATTGCCGGGACGAGTTCAAAGGCAAATCCGGAGCCGGACTTTATGGCGATGTCATCATGGAAATCGACTGGTCGGTAGGTCGAATCATGGAGACGCTTCGCGAGGCGGGTGTTGAGAAAAACACGATAATTCTTCTCACCTCGGACAATGGACCTTGGGAGGAGTTTGGAAATCATGCGGGCAAAACACCCTTTCGTGAACACAAGGGGACCAGCTTCGAAGGCGGCGTACGCTCCGCGCTCACGGTGAAATTTCCCCGCGAGTTGCAGCCGGGCACGGTCAATGACCGCGCCTTCGCCTCGATCGATCTCTATCCCACACTCGCCGCCCTTGCCGGAGTGAAACTCAAGGAGGAGGAAACCGATGGCAAAAACATCTGGCCTCTGATGCGGGGCGATGAGGGGGCTGCGAATCCACATCAGTATTACTTTTTCTCGGTTGGCTGGAAACTCGAAGCAGCGATGACTTCCGATGGTATTTGGAAACTTCACCTGCCCCATGGTTACCGAGATGTGGTCCGCCCAGGTCGCGACGGCAGCCGGGGTGAAACACGGACCTCGATGATCGAGGAATCGCTCTTCAACCTGATCTACGACCCGCTTGAACAACACAACCTTCTGGACAAGCACCCGGATGTCGCCAGCGACATCCGCAATGCAGCCGCGAATTACCTCAAACAAGTCTCTTCCGAAAGAGGGCCGAACGACCATGATTGATCAGATGAAACTGACTTCCTTCGCAACGCTCGTTCTTTCCGCGCTGCTGGCTTTCCCATCGCATGCGGAAAACCCAACTCAACGACCGAACTTCCTGATCATTCTCACCGACGATCACGGTCATGGCGATGTCTCATGCTACGGTGCGAGGGATGTCCGCACCCCTCACATCGACAGACTTGCCAAGGAGGGCATGCGTTTCACCACCATGCGGGCGAACGGCACGGTCTGTTCGCCGACACGCGCGGCGATCCTGACGGGTCGTTATGCGGATCGGGTCGGCGTGCCGGGGGTGATCCGCACCGATCCTCGGAATTCGTGGGGATACTTTGATCCGAAGACGCCGACCCTCGCCAATGTGCTGGGCGACGCGGGATACCATACCGCCATCATCGGTAAATGGCATCTCGGCCTGACATCGCCAAACCTTCCCAACGAGCGTGGCTTCGCCCATTTCCATGGTTTCCTCGGTGACATGATGGACAGCTACACCACCCATCTGCGCGAGGGGCACAACTACATGCGTCACAACGACGAGGTCATCGATCCCGAGGGTCACGCCACGGATCTTTTCTCGGACTGGGCCGCCGGGTATCTGCATGAAAGATCCAACATTTCAGATCAACCATTCTTCCTCTATCTCGCCTACAACGCGCCGCATTTCCCTATCGAACCACCTGCGGAATGGTTGGCGCGGGTGACCAAGCGGATGCCTGACATCGATCACAAACGCGCGAACAATGTCGCATTTGTCGAACATCTCGATGCCGGCATCGGCCGCGTGCTCGCGGCGCTCGATGAAACCGGGCTGGCGAGAAACACGGTGGTCGTCTTCACTGCGGACAACGGTGGCGCCCTGGCGTATGGGCAGAGCAATGAACCGTGGCGCGGCGAAAAACAGGATCACTATGACGGCGGTTTGCGTGTTCCCTTCATCGTCCGTTGGCCAGTCGGCGTGAAACCCGGCTCTCGCAGTGATTACGCAGGCCTGCTTTTCGACATGTTTCCCACTTTTGTTGAACTCGCCGGGATCGATCCTCTCGAGGACCTCGATGCCCGCAGTCTTGTGCCGATCCTCAACGGCGGCAGGGTGACCGAAGCTCGCGACCTTTATTTTGTCCGTCGCGAGGGCGGATTCAAATTTGGCGGTAATAGCTATGAAGCCTTGATCCGCGGCGAATGGAAAATTCTTCGCAACGACCCCTTCAGCCCTTACGAGTTATATCATCTCGCGGTTGACCCCCGGGAAACGAAAAACGTGGCGACAACCCAGCGGAAAAAGTTCGAGGAGCTTGCCGCCGCGATCCGCCATCATATTCAGCGGGGCGGCACCACACCCTGGCAGTCGGCCGACGATTGAACCCGGCCTCGAACCTCCATCTCCCGGCGATGCTCAAGCACTTTGTCAGACTCCTCGGATCGATGCTTTCCTCCGCCATGATCGGTCAGGCCCTCGCAAGCTTGGAAAGCACGCACCCTCATGTGGTGCTCATCGTGGTGGACGACATGGGCTATGGTGATGCGGGATGTTACAATCCGCAGTCGAAGATCCCCACGCCCCACATCGACAGGATCGCGGCGGAGGGCATGAAATTCACCGACGCCCATGCGCCGGGCCCGTTGTGCCATCCTTCGCGCTACGGCTTGATGACCGGGCGCTATCCGTTCCGGACCGATGTTTCGAAATGGCCGACCCAACCGCTCATCGACGAGGGACAGATGACCCTTGCCTCGCTTCTGCGTGATGCGGGTTATGCCACGGCCATGGTCGGCAAATGGCATTTGGGATTCGCCGAGCGTGGTTATGACAATCCCATGCGGGGCGGCCCGGTGGATCGTGGGTTTGATCGGTTTTTAGGGCTTCGTGCATCGACCGATATCCCGCCGTATTTTTATATCCGCGGCGACCGCGCGGTGGCCCCGCCCACCGGGCGCATCGATGCGAGCCGCAGCGAGGAATGGTCGCCCATCCAAGGGGAGTTCTGGCGGGAGGGGGACATTGCCCCGGACATGCAGCTCGATAAGGTCCTTCCTCGATTCACCGATGAAGCCGTCTCGATCATCGAAAGTCATGATCCGCGCAAGCCACTCATGCTCTATCTTGCCTACCCTGCGCCGCACACGCCATGGCTGCCCGCTCCCGCCTTCCGGGGAAAAAGTGGCGCCGGCACCTACGGGGATTTCATGATGATGACGGATCATGAAATCGGACGTGTCTGTGACGCGCTGGATGCGGCGGGTATTTCCTCGAACACCCTGCTTGTCTTTACTTCCGACAATGGTCCGGTTTGGTATCCCCGCGATGTCGAGCGCTTCGGGCATGACTCTGTCGGCGGCCTTCGCGGGATGAAAGGCGACGCATGGGAGGGCGGCCACCGCATGCCCTTCATCGTTCGGTGGCCAGGACACGTCGCAGCCGGCGCAAGCAGCGATCAGACCATTTGCCTGACCGATCTGATGGCCACCCTGGCGGAAGTGATCGGCAAAACACTTCCTCCCGGAGCCGGTCCGGACAGTTTCAGCTTGCTTCCGGTACTGGAGGGACGGCAGCCCGTCAACAAACCGGTGCGCGGACCCATCATCATGCGATCCGGCAGCAGCGGTGCGATGCTGATCCGATCCGGTGACTGGAAAATGATCGATCAACCCGGATCGGGTGGATTTTCGAAATCCCCGCAACCGCGGCCGGGCGATCCTCCCGGCCAGCTCTACAACCTGCGTGATGATCCCTCCGAGCGGAACAATCTCTATCATAAAGATCCGGAGCGCGTCGCCGGGCTGAGTCGTTTGATGCAACAAATCGTCAACACCCCAGCAAGCCGCCCGCAATGAATCCTCCACTCGACCCTTCGATCCCGCTGCCATGAATCACATTCTCAAGCTTTCGATGATTTTCGCCCCCTGGGCGCTTTCCGCCGTCGAGCCGGTGCCCGACGAAGTCGTGCCCGAACCCGTCCCAGGCTCGAAACCCCGCAACGTTGTATTCATTCTTTCAGATGACCATCGCTTCGATGCGATGAGTTTCCTGGGACATCAGTTTGCCCAGACTCCGGTGATGGACACACTGGCAAGGAATGGTGCGTACATCCAGAACGCGCTGGTCACCACTTCACTTTGCTCGCCGAGCCGGGCCTCGATTCTTACGGGGCTTTACACCTTCCGCCACAGGGTGATCGACAACAACCGACCCATTCCGCCCGGCACGGTCTATTTTCCCCAGTATCTGCAAAGTGCCGGTTATGCGACCTGTTTCATCGGCAAGTGGCATATGGGCGGTGAGAGTGATCATCCGCAGCCCGGGTGGGATCGATGGGTCAGCTTCGCCGGTCAGGGCGAATATTTGCCGCCCACGCCTGATTACACGCTCAACGTCGATGGCCGGCGGGTGAAACAGAAAGGTTACATCACGACGGAGCTGACCGACTATGCCATCGACTGGCTCAAGCAGCAGAAGCCGGGCGGGAAACCGTTTTTTCTCTATCTCTCGCATAAGGCAGTTCATGCCAACTTCACTCCTGAGAAGAAGTATGAGGACCGGTTCAAGGACCTCCCTTTTCAGCGGCCCGCGTCGGAGAAAACGACCGCTCTTGACCTCCTCAAGCCGCGCTGGCTGCGGGACCAGCGGAATTCATGGCATGGTGTCGATTTCCCCTACCACAGCAAACTCGACATCGAGCGCTACTACAAGCGCTACTGCGAGACGCTTCGTTCGGTGGATGACAGCATCGGCCGGGTGCTGCAACAGCTGAAGGACATGGGAATTCACGACGAGACACTTGTCATCTACATGGGCGACAATGGCTTCATGTTCGGCGAACACGGACTCATCGACAAGCGGGTGGCCTACGAGACCTCCATGCGCGTGCCCATGCTCGCGCAGTGCCCCGCGCTCATCAAGCCGGGTACGGTGCTCGACGAGATGATCGCCAATATCGATGTCGGTCCGACCGTGATGGACGCCATGGGCCTGAAGACTCCTGCTCACATGGATGGCACCAGTTTCCTGCCCTTGCTTCGTGGGGAAAGCATTCCGTGGCGCGAGCGGTTTCTCTACGTTTATTATTGGGAGAAGAATTTCCCGCAGACGCCCACCACCTTCGCCCTGCGCACGCCCAATGCAAAATACATCACTTACTACGGGCTGTGGGACGCCGATGAGTTCTATGATCTCAACAAGGATCCCGAGGAGGCGCGAAACCTCATCGATGAGCCGTCGCGTCAAAGGGAGGTCCGCAGGATGGAGGACGAACTCTATCAGATGATGGATCAACTTGGCGGCATGGAGATCCCGCTCAACCCGCCGAAGGGTGGCTTCAATGACAAAAGACTGCGTGAGCGCGGCGGTGAAAATGCCGCTGATTTCCCATCATCGAAGGTCGTCGATCAACCCATCAACAAAGACGCCAACTGAAACCTTGTCCACGGGCCTCCTCTTCCATGAAAATCTTTGACTCATTCATCAAGCCCGCAACGGTATCACTTCTTGCATTGCTCGGTTTTCCACTGATCGCGGTCGGACAATCGCGACCCGAGGCTGGGCCGGAGAAAATCCAGGAGCTGATAGCCAAGTTACCGAGGGGCAGCAGGCATCACCTCGATGTGGCGTATGTTCCTGGTGCCAAGCCCGGCATGAAACCGGAATCGGTGCAGGCTCTCGATTTGTATGTGCCTCCCGGCGACGGTCCTTTTCCATTGGTTTTCTGGATTCATGGCGGCGGCTGGCATAGTGGTGACAAGTTGGAGTCAGGCATCCATCTCGCGCTGAAGTTTGTTCCCAGGGGCTTTGCCCTCGCCTCTGTCAATTACCGCCTGACGGGAGAGGCCCCGTTTCCTGCACAGATCGAGGATTGCAATTCGGCCTTGGCATACATCCGTCAACACGCTGACGACTACCGAATCGACCCCGAACGGATCGGCGCTCTCGGGCACTCCGCAGGTGCGCACCTGGCAGCGTTGATGGCTTGCACCGGAAATGGAGATCGTTTTTCGTCCGGCAAGGGGGCATCTGTTCGTGTCCAAGCCGCTGTCTGCTGGGCCACCCCTGCTGACCTCGACCGTGACCGAGGTCAGTGGCCCAAGACTTCGATGATGCACAACGCAGACGACCGCCCGCTCTGGCAATTTTTCCCTCACAGGACCTATGACGGGGAGTTCGCGCGGATGGCAAGCCCTGCTTCCTACGTGCATGCCGGCGTTCCTCCTATCCACATCGTTCACGGGAAACTCGATGATCTGGTGCCGCCCGGTCAGGCCTTGGCTTTCGCTAAATCTTTGAAAAGTGTCGGAGTTCCAGTGACGCTGCGAGTGGTGGCCGATCTTGGCCACAATGTCATGAATGCCGAGTCCGGCGATGAGGCGCTCCGTTTTTTCAAGGCTGTCTTGAAGTGAGGCGGAATGCGCCCACGACCCCTTTGTTTCTATACTCCGTCATTTTCCAAACCCCATGATCGCTGGCATTGAACTCGGTGGAACCAAAACGGTTGTCGCCATCGGAAATCCGGATGGGAAACTCATCGAAGAGTTTCGTTACCCCACGACTCACCCAAAGGATACCCTGACGATCGCGGTCGAATGGATCCGTCAGCGGGGGCTCCCCGTGTCACTGGGGGTCGGCGCCTTCGGTCCGGTCATGCTGGCGGGTCGTGGCGATGACTACGGTCGCATGCTGGCGACGCCCAAACCAGGTTGGGAGGGTTTCTCCATCTCAGCGTTCCTGCGCACGGCATTCCCCGATTGCCGTGTGGTGGTCGAGACCGATGTCAATGCTGCGACGCTTGCCGAGAGCCGCTGCGGTGCCGCGCGGGGGCTTGACGATGTCGTTTACATCACCATCGGCACGGGCATCGGTGCAGGCATTCTTGCTGGGGGCCGCCTCGTTCACGGCGCGCTTCATCCGGAGTTTGGGCATTTGAAGGTGCCGAGGTCACCGGTCGATGAGTTCGCCGGGCTGTGTCCGTTTCATGGCGACTGCCTGGAAGGGCTGGCCAGTGGTCCTGCGATTGCTGGCCGGTGGGGTGTGGATGCGTCGGCCCTTGCCCCGGAGCATCCGGCGTGGGAAATCCAGGCATGGTATCTGGCGCACGGGGTGTTGGCGCTTGCCGCCATCACCGCGCCTTCCCGGGTGGTGATCGGCGGAGGGGTTGCCCAACTGAGGGGCCTTCATGAGCGAGTTCAAGCGGAGTTCGTGAGGCTTTCGGCCGGGTATTTCCTCCAGGCGCAGACTCCTGATTTTATCGTGCCACCTGCTCTAGGCCAGAATGCCGGTATTTTCGGGGCCCTTTTGCTCGCGGGAGGCACTGACCTTTAGGAGGCTTGAGTGATTCTCCCGTTCAGCATGCTTGTGTCAATCGCGCCGCCGACTGGCATCCCTTGGGAGGCGAAATGTCAAAATACAGCGAGGAAAAGACGCAGGACGGCAAGACGCATGAATTGAGAAGCGGCCATTGTTCCACGAAGGATCCACCATCCCTTCCGCCTTCTTCGCAAACTTCGTGCCTTTGTGGTCCGACTTTTCGCAGCCTCCACCGCCCTCCATCCCATGAACCTCGAAACCACTTACCTCGGCCTGAAGTTGAAACACCCGATCATCCCGGGGGCCGGACCCTTGACGGGGGATGTTTCAAAGGCACGTCAACTCGAGGACCACGGCGCGCCTTGCGTGATCATGAGTTCGCTTTTCGAGGAGCAAATCGTCCGGGAACAGCGGGCGGCTTTCGCCGCGATCGATGAAGCGGCCGACAGCTTTGCGGAAGCTCTCAGTTACCTGCCCGAGCCCGAGGGATACCGACTCGGCCCGGACGACTATCTCGCGCGGATCACTTATCTCAAGGCCGCGCTGGATATCCCGGTGATCGCATCCGTCAATGGCATCAGCCCGGATGGCTGGCGGGAATATCCCAAACTCATCGCCGCCGCCGGAGCCGATGCTCTGGAGGTGAACCTCTATCATCTCGCTGCCGACCGATATGAAAGCTCCGCGGAGGTCGAAGAGCGCCTCCTCGAATCCGTCCGCGCCGCCCGTGAGGGGATCGATATCCCCATCGCGGTGAAACTCCCGCCCTTCTTCACCTCGCTGCCTCATTTCGTTTCCCGTCTGGAAAAGGTCGGCGTCCAGGCCGTGGTGCTCTTCAATCGATTCTATCAGCCGGACATCGATATCGAAGAACTCCGCACCGAGCCCACCCTTCATTTGTCATCTCCTGCCGAGCTGAATCTCCGTCTCCGCTGGCTGGCCATCCTTCACGGCCGCACTCCGCTTGAGCTTTCGCTCAGTGGCGGCATTCATGCTGCCACCGATGTCATCAAGGGCCTGATGGCCGGAGCCACCACGGTGCAAACCGTTTCCGGACTCCTCCTTCACGGCCCGGGCCATCTCGCTGTCCTGCTCCGCGACCTTGCCGACTGGATGCATGAACACGACTACACCCACCTCGATCAACTCCGCGGCTGCATGAGCCACCAAAACGCCCCCGACCCCGAAGCAATCGAACGTTCCAACTACGCCCAGATCCTCAACAGTTGGACAGCGTGAATCCGGGTGGCATGGAAAAGCTTCAGAACCGGGTGAACACCCGATACAGGCCTAACAGGTAGGCAATGACCGAGAGGGTCCGCATCGTCTCACTGCAAAGCGCTTCCAACACACGGTTTCCCCTCAGGGGTGTCACCCACCATTCGAAGGAGGTCGTCAAAAAGCTGCAACTCTGCCTCGTGCCGTGGAAAAGCCATTGGATCCCGCCGTGCAGCCAGTCCACTCCCCAAAGGAAGCCAGGAACAAAAAGCCACCCCATCACAAGCGCCGCCATCAACCCGAAACCCATCCCTGAGTTTCGCTCGATCTTTTTCTTCTCCGCAAAGGGCTTCGAGTCCGCAAGCGAGGCATACCACAGGGAAATCGCAAAAGGCGGCAGGGCGATGGCAAGCGAGCCTCCCCAAAAATACAGAGGGTTGATCCACGCAAGACGGGCCAACCAGAGGACTGCCAGCACCAGCATCCCCACGGCAAGAACGGAAATTCCGGGTCGGCAGAACCATTTTGCGGCAGAGGCGTAGCGCGGTTCCCGCTCCGGATCCTCGGATGGGATCACCAGGTTCTCGGAAACCGCGAATGTCGCGAGATGGTCCCAGTTCCATTCATCAATCGCGGCTCCATGGCCGCCCCTGACATAGTCGTTCGATTTCACATGCTCATCTTCCGGAAATGGCATGACCCCCGCGCCGCCAAGATGGCGTCCCAACAGCGGACGAAGAAAGGGAAAGAACTCCGCAAGCCGCGGAAAGAAGGCCACAACCCAGTCGCCATCCGCCGTGAAGTTCAAGATGGATTCCACCTGCCCGCGCTTCCTCCGTGCGGCCCAATCATAAGATCGGTTCACGACCGATCCCGCAAAGGCAATCCGCTGAAAGGCCATCCTTGGATGATGTTCCAGAGCCTCGGCCAAAAGATAGGTGCCATTGCTATGTCCGATGTAGGTGAACTTCGCTTCCGGGAAACGCCGCTTGGCTTCAACGTACTCCTCCACCAACCATTGGACCTTGGCGCTCTTGGCGGAAGTTAGCAAAAACTCCAACATCGAGAAAAAGCCATAACTGCTGGTTTCGATCGCGACGCGCCCGGCTTTAATCTGCCCCGCATCGTTCGGACGATAGTATGCCGCCTTGCACCGCATGCCGATTTTTTGAGTCCAGTGCCCAAGATCGCGAATGCCGTGGATCACAAATACCATGCGTTTCACTTCCCGGTCCACCGGCAAGGGTTTCTCGTCCGCCGGTGGTGACGCCTCACCCTGCAGAGGACCGAACATCGCGCTGAGAATCGCCGACATTCGCGAGTCCCCCTCGCGCGGATCCTTCACATCCACGATCTGCGCATGATTGGAGCGTGGCACCTCCAGATAGCGGGCCTCGGGGTGGACGGTGTCCACCATGTCCCGCCAGGAGATGATTTCATCCACGGAACCCAGAAGAGTCACGATTTCCGGCAGCGGCACGGCACTCTCCTCACTGCTCGATGCGCGCTGCTGGAGTTCGAGCCAGCGCAGGCGCAGATTGACGATGAAAGATGAGCCTTTCCTGACCTGCCTGATCCACAAGGGGCGCTTCTTTCCGGTCAACCACTCGCGGAACCGTATCCCCTGGCTCAAAACGCTGCCCACTTTCCATGCGATCATTTCCTTGGGCGGAAGATGATGGGATATCTCCCATCCGCGGGTCATGGGGGCAATCAGTGCCAAGCGGATTTTCAAACCCTGCATCGACACCAATGGGCTCAAGACCCTCGGTGCATTCTCGACGCTGGGATCTTCCGGGGCCACAAGATCGAGATAGACCGACTGAGCCAGCAAGCCTCCGGCACTGTGCCCCGCAATGATGAGTTCCCGGACCTCCCTGCCACGAAACTGATCCGCCACGAAACCAGCGATGTTCCGGCTCAGGGCAGCCACATCGAAACAAGCATTCCAGCGGAGCGGCATGTCGGGGACCAGCAAGGATACGCTTGGACCCTTCTTCTTCGCCTCACGGCGGACGCCGTCGATCAGGTCCGATACCGTGAGCGGCCCACAATGCATTCCGTGAAGAAACAGGATCACGGTCTTCGCATTTTCCACAAGCTTGTTGTGCCTCCAGTCCGGCACCTCAAGCATCGACTTCATGGCGGTCATGATGCCAGACTGCCAAAAGGGAATTTTCTAACAAGTCATTTCCTCCGACTCTCTCACCCCGGCTTCGCGAACTCCTCCCAATCCCGCTTTATCGCCTCCACCTCTTCGGCGGGCCAGGCGGCCTTGCCATCGTAGGCCCAGACGGTGCCGGGCCAGGCGGGATCATCGGTCCGCCGCGAAATCACGTGGATGTGCATCTGCCTCACCATGTTGCCGATGCAGCCAACGTTGAGTTTCTCGCCGCCGAATCGATCCGCCATGAACTTCGATACCTTGCGGATGAGTCCGGTGACTTCATGATAATGGTCCTCGGCCAGTTCATGCAGGTCCTCCACGCCCTCCGGCACTTCGGGCACGATGAGAATCCATGGGAAAAGCGACTGATCCTTGAGCAGGATGCGACATCCGGACTCGCGGCCGAGTTCGAAACTGCCTTGGGCCAAGCGCGGGTGAAGCACAAATCCTTCCATGCGACCGAACTTGAATCACCCGGCCCGTCGATCAATCCGAAACTCCCGCCCGCCCGCATTCACGGGAAACGAATCGCCTTGGCCCGCCGCCGGCCTTTGATAAGACGGCATTCGCCCTTGATTCGCTGGGAGATTGGAAGCATCCCTTTGTCGTTGGTTTCTCTCCATTCCCCTTTTGGAAACCCTCCGAACCCTCAAGGACAAAACCCATCGTCCGGCAGAAAACCCACTCATGATCGGTCCCCTCCCGTTCCGAGCCGCTCTGGCGGCCTTGGTTTCGATTCTTGTTTCGTCCCTCGATGCCGAGGTCCGGATTCACGAATTTCTGGCCTCGAATCTCAGCTCGATCACCGATGAAGATGGCATGCGTGAGGATTGGATTGAACTCCATAACTCCGGCACCTCCGCCATCGACCTCGGCGGATGGGGCCTCTCCGACAATCCCCTGCTGCCCTTCCAGTGGACCTTCGCGCCGGGCACCGTCGTCCTGCCCGGGGGCTACCTGCTCGTCTTCGCCTCCGACAAAAACCGCCCCGGCCTGCAGAACCCTGCCAGCGCTCCCGACCAGATTCCCGGGCTGGTCACCTGGCTGCGGGCGGACAATGGCAATTTCACCCCGGGCCAGAGCGTGGCCACCTGGGAGGATGCCAGCGGAAACAACAACCATGCCACCCAGCCCAGTTCCGGCCAGCGCCCGGTTTTCACCGCGAATGCCATAAACGGCCTGCCCGCCCTGAGTTTCACCCGCTCCTCGTCCCAGCAGATGTTCCTGCCCACCGCGACCTTCAGCGGCATGAGCGATCTGTCGAACTTCACATTTCTCGCCATCGCGAAATGGACCGGTGGCACCCAGTCCGGCCTCTTTGGCGGCTACCGCGGCAGCAACAATTCGAACTCCGGCAGCGCGGTCTTCGAAATCACCAACAGCACCGGCAATCTCAGACTGCGGATGCCGCCATCGCTGGAATCGAATTCGCCGGCCGGCGTCACGCTCAACCAATGGCACCTCGTCGGCTGCGCGATGGACCAGGCGGGCGGCAGGTCCTCAGTGTTCCGCGATGGATCGGTGATCAGCGAAACTCCAGGAACTACGGGGACTACCGTACTTGCCAATTACGAGCGACTGCCCGTCGGTTCCTCCTTCGACAACAGCCGCACCTTCGGCGGCCAGATGGCCGAGGTGGTCCTCTACAACCGCCCGCTCTCCAGTTTCGAGCGGGCTTCCCTGTCCCGCCACTTCGCCGCGAAATACGGCCTGCCCACCAGCGCGCCCGCGGGGAACCTGCCACCTCACACGAATTTCCGCATCTCCGCATCGGGCGAAACGCTTGTGCTCACCCGTCCGGATGGCAGCACGGCTGATCAGGTCGGCCCGGTTTCCCTGCCGGCCGATGTCTCCCACGGCCGTCCCGCCAATGCCCCGGAAACCTGGATCACGCTTGAAACCCCCACTCCCGGCGCGGCCAATGGCAGCCTGCCCTACATCCCGCCGCCGCCTCCCGTCGGTTTCTCCCACCCCTCCGGCATCCACCCGCAAGCCTTCACGCTTTCGCTGAGCCATCCGGATCCCACGGCCGTCATCATCTACACCCTCGATGGCTCGGAACCGGACATCGCCAAGCTCGGCGGCAGCAACTACAGATTCCGTACTTCGTACAATACCGGGGCCCTCGTGGACATGACGACCACCTCGCTCACCTATCAGTCACCCATTCCGGTGGCCGACCGTTCCAGCCAGCCGAACCGGGTTTCCATCATCCCCTCCACCAGCGACAGCAATCCGAGCTACCTTCCCGTGGCCCCGGTGAAAAAGGCCACCGTCGTTCGAGCCCGGGCATATGTCGATGGCCGCCCCGGCCCCGCCAGCGCCGCCACTTACTTCATTTCCCCCAGCGCCTTCAACTACCCCGTCTCGCTCGTTTCCCTCTTCGTCAATGAGGCGGACTTCTTTGATTACGACAACGGCATCTACGTCGCCGGCGTGGATCACGTCACCTCCACCGGCGGCCGGATCTGCAACTGGGGGAATTTCAATCGCACCGGCAGCATCGCCGAAAGACCGGGGCATTTCCAGCTCTTCGATGGCGGCACGCTGGCGCTCGACCAAGCCGTGGGATTCCGCATCCATGGCAACTGTTCGCGCCGCAATGCCTTCAAGAGCCTGCGGGTCATCGCCGACCGTGACTACGAGGCCCGCGACTTCTTCGATCACCCCTTTTTCAGCGAAAGCGTGCCGGATGCCACCGTCCCCGCCAACACCACCCACAAGGCCCTGCTGCTGCGCTCGCCGAGCATCAATGAAGTCTCTTTCTGCCGCCTCTATCAGCCGATCTATGGCGGTGTCGGCGGACGCCTCCGGCCGGTGGTGAAATTCCTCAATGGCGAATACTGGGGCATGAGCTACCTGCGCGACCGCCTCGATGAAGACTACCTCGCGCGACACTACGACCTCGACACCGACAACCTCAGCCTCGTCAACATCAAGTATGGATACGAAGTCGGCAGCACTGCCCTGCGGGTCTTCGATCTCGACCACGGCATTCCGTCCGACATGACCGATTTCGAGGCCATGCGCAGTTTCATTGCTTCCAACAACATGGCCGATGCCGCGAACTACGCGCAGGCGCTCACGCTTCTCGACAAGGATTCCTACATCGATCACCTCATTCTCAAGATCTTCGCCGGTGATGACCACTACGCCCCGGAGTATGTTTTCTGGCGCGCGCGTGTGGCGGAGAACGATGGCTTTGGCGACGGCCGCTGGCGGGTGTTGGTGAAGGATTTCGATTCCTCGCTTTTCACCTCGAACTTCGTCGCCGGCCTGGCGAATGGCACCCACCCGCGGCCCTTTGGATTCGAAATCTTCCGAAGCCTGCTGGCCAATCCCTCCTTCCGGAATGATTTCATCAACCGCTTCGCCGATCTCCTCAATGCCCACTTCCAGCCCTCGCGTTTCCAATCGATCATCCAGGCTGCTTACAACGAAGCCCTGCCCTTGTGGCCGGAAATGACGGCCCGCTGGAACAACATCGCCTTCAGCAACCCCAGCCGCCCCTTCACGGTCGCCGGTCGCGATGCTCTCATCAACTGGAGCAACATCCACCCTGCACGGCAGCGCGATCATATCCGCAGCCACTTCGGCATCAGCTCGAATGTCCCACTCACCCTTCAGGTGTCCGACCCCGCCCATGGACATATCCGGGTCAATACCATCGATGTCACCGGCACCACGCCGGGGATGGCAGCGCAGCCCTATCCTTGGACCGGCATCTATTTCCACAACATCCCCGTGACTCTTCAGGCGCGGCCCGCAGCGGGGTTCCGATTTGTCGGTTGGCGCTTGAACAGTCAGCCCGGCCTCCATTCCACCACAGCCAGCCTGCCCCTCACCCTCACCGCGGCCACCCAGGTGGAAGCGGTCTTCGAGCCCTTGAAAGTCCTGCACCGCTGGACTTTCGAGGACCCCACCAACTTCACCTTGCCCAGCCAGAGCGCCATCGGCGGCAGCAGCCTGGAATCCACCCTCGCCCCGCTTGCCACGCTCGTCCGCAACATCCCGGCTCAGGACTTCAGCAGTGCCCACCTCCGCTTCAATCAACCCATCGGCTCCACCCTCATCTGGCGACTGCCCACCCAGGGTTACGAAAACCTCCGCCTCACCTGGCTGGCACGCCGGTCAGGCCAGGGCCCCGGCAATCAGGAAATCGAATACACCACCGATGGCTCATCCTGGTCACCCCTGGCCACACGAAGCCTGGCCGATGGCCCGCCCACGGAAAATTCCCTCGACCTCACCCATCTCACAGGTGCCCTCAACAACCCGAACTTCGCCCTGCGTTTCGCCTTCACCCAAGGTGCGGGCGGCATTGCGGGGAATGCCCGTTTCGATGACTTCACCCTCTCCGGCACGGCGATGAGCTATGAAGGCTGGCGTGCCTTCCATTTCCCCGACCCGGCGGACTTCGCCAACGATGCGATTTCCGGCCCTGCCGTCATCGATCCCGGCGACGGCATGAGCCACCTGATGCGATATGCCCACGGCGTCGGCCCGGGACAACCCATGTCCGACCTGCTTCCTCGCGTGGCCCGGGGTGCGGACGGCCAGCCGTCTTTCCATTTCCGTCTGGATCCCGCGAAACCCGGCATCGCGTGGATCGTCCGCAGTTCCACCGATCTCGCGGCTTGGTCCACCGTGTTGTTTGACAGCCGCACGGACACCCCGACGGAGCCGGACGCCTCGGGGTGGACGAAACTCCCCCTGCCAAGCGCGGGTGACCGGGTTTTCACCCGCCTGGAAATCCTCACGGTGCCTTGAGTGGCGGGGCGATGACGGACGAATCCGCCGCGGCGGCGATCATGGGCACGGGATTTGCTAGGCGCGGGCCAACCCATGAAATCCCCTGTCACCCGGACTCTCGAAGCCCTTTACCGCCGATACGCCAGCCTCAAGGACGGCCAGGTGGCCGATTACATCCCGGAGCTGGCCAAAGCCGACCCGGACCTCTTCGGCATCTGCATCGCCACGCGGGACGGGCAGCTCTACGAGGTCGGTGACACCCGCAGGAAATTCACCATCCAGTCGATTTCCAAAGCCTTTTCCTACGGTCTCGCGCTCGAAGACCGCGGCGAGGAACACATGCTGGCGAAGATCGGCGTCGAACCTTCCGGAGATGCCTTCAATGCCATCAGCCTCCGCCCGGATACCGGCGTTCCTTTCAACCCGATGATCAATGCCGGGGCCATCGCCACCTGCGCCCAGATCGTCGAGCGCGATGGCATGGACCGCATTGCCCGCATCACCGAGTATCTCTCCCGCTGCGCCGGCCAGCGCCTCACGGTGGACGCTGATGTCTATCGCTCGGAAAGCAGCACCGGTCACCGCAACCGCGCCATCGGCTGGATGCTGCGGAATTTCGATATCATCGAGGAAGACCCCAGGGAGATCGTCGAAGCCTATTTCCAACAATGCTCGCTGCTCGTCACCTGCGCCGACCTTGCGGTGATGGGTGCGACGCTTGCGAACCAGGGAATCAATCCCCTCACCGGCGAGCGCGCCGTGGCCCATGAGTATGTCGATAACGTCCTCGGCGTGATGGCGAGTTGCGGGATGTATGATTGGTCGGGCGAATGGATCTACCGCGTGGGCCTGCCGGCAAAAAGCGGAGTCGGCGGCGGCATCCTGGCGGTGCTGCCCGGGCAACTCGGCATCGGAGTCTTTTCCCCGCCGCTCGATTCCCAGGGAAACAGCGTGCGCGGCATCCGGGTGTGCATGGATCTCGCCCGCGAACTCGCCCTGCATCTTTTCAATCCCAGCGCCGTGCCGCCGCCCGCCCTGCGCCGTTCCTACAATGCCTCGCAGGTCAATTCCCGCCGCCGCCTGCCCCAAGCCGCACTGCGCACCCTGCGCCGCTTCGGCGAGCGGATCCGCGTTCATGAACTCCAGGGACCGCTGCTCTTCTCCACGCTCGAACCGGTGATCCGCGTTCTCGTGAAACAGGCACCCTACTGCCAGCACCTCATCCTCAATCTCTCCCACGTCCCGGCCATCGATGACGTCTCCGCCCGCATGCTCGCCGAGTTCGCCGCCACCATCGGCGATTCGGACTCACGCCTCCACCTCTGCCACGTGGGCCGCTTCCACCGCTCCTTGCTCGATGCCGGTTTCAGCGCCGACTCGATTTTCCCCAGCGAGGACGCCGCTCTCGAACATTGCGAAAACCTCCTCCTCGGTGATCTGTTAGAAGGACCGATCGAAGCACCGTCCGTTTCGCTCAATTCGTGCGGGCTTTTTCATGGCAGGTCGGAGGCGGAGCTTGAGCGGCTCGATGCCGGTCTGGAAACGATGACTTTCGCCGCCGGCCAGACCATCATTCACAGCGGTGACAGTGCGGATGCGATGTTTGTGATCCTCTCCGGTCATGCCGAAGTGCTTCTCCGCTTGGAAGGCGACCGCAGGCAGAGGCTCGATGTCTTTTCGCCCGGGATGAGCTTCGGGGAAATGGCCTTTCTCGATTCCTCGCCGCGATCGGCCGATGTGATTGCCCTGACGGATGTCGAATGCCGCGTGCTGACCCGGAAGTTCTTCGATGAACTCGGCCGCGATCATCCCGCGCTCCAGGCCGCGCTGCTTCACCGCATCGCCCTCCAGCTCAGCGAACGCCTGCGCCATGCCAACATCGAGATTGGCGCTCTGAGGTCCTGAGGAGTCGAAACTCCAGCCACGGAAAGCGGCGGCTTGCCAGCGGACGCGCTTTGGTATCCAGTGAAGATGGCGACAGGCCTGTTTCACCTCTTCTCTCATGGACTACCTCACCACCGCCAATGTCCTCTTGTGGGTCTTCCTCACAGTGGCGATTTACTTTGTTTTCCTCAGCCACTGGCTTGTCGCTGTCTCCTTGTTTCCGACCTATGTCGAAAGGTGCCAGGCGCAGTACGGTCGGCCCATCGTCACCACGCTCGTCGGCCTGCTTTTCACCGTGATCCCCATCGCGCTCGGACTGGCGCTCACCCACATCGCGCCGCCTGCCTTGAAATGGATCGGCATCCTCATCACCACCGTGCCCATCGTCGCGGGCTTGCTTGGCACCGCCGGTCTCGCCCGCCGGATCGGCTGCGGCATACCGGCACCGGTCGATGATTCCCAACCTTGGCGGCGCGTGCTGCGCGGCGGCACTGCTCTTGCCCTGACTTTCCTGCTGCCCCTGCTCGGCCAGCTCATCCTCATTCCCCTGGTGCTTGCCAGCGGTGTGGGGGCCAGTGTCCTCGTCGGGTTTTCCCGGAAACCCAAATCCGCACCGCCGCTGCAACCTCCCGCCCTGCCGTGAGCCCGCTTTCCCGCCGCACCTTGCTGAAAGCCGCCACCGCCGGAGGGGCGGTCGCCGGGATCGGCGGCTTCAGCGCGCTTTCCCAATGGCTCACGCCGCTGATGAATGGCGGCGACGATGGCCTCGATGCCTTTCAGCCACCCACCGCGGAGGAAATCGATGATGCCGCCCACGTCCTCAACCGCCTCACCTTCGGCCCGCGACCCGGGCAGCACGCGGAGGTCAGCGCCATGGGCGCCCGCGCTTTCATTGCCCTGCAATTGGAGCCGGAAAAAATCGACGATCGCTGGACGGAATCCCGCACCGCCCGCTTCGAAGCCCTCCACGCCTGGCCCATGGGCGAGCTGCTCGAATACGACAGCCGCGAACTCCTCGACCAACTCACCCGCCGGAAAATCCTCCATGCCGTGCATTCGAAACGACAGCTTCACGAGGTGATGGTCGATTTCTGGTCGGACCATTTCAACATCGACCCCTCCAAGGGCGACTCAAAGTGGCTCAAGCCCGCTGACGACCGCGATGTCATCCGCGCCCATGCCCTCGGTTCCTTTCCCGAGATGCTGCGCGCCTCGCTGCTCAGCCCATCGATGCTCTGGTATCTCGACGGCCGCGTGAACCGCCGCGCTGCGGAAAACGAAAGGCCGAACGAAAACCACGCCCGCGAGTTGTTGGAACTCCACACCCTCGGCGTGCACGGCGGATACAGCCAGCAGGACGTCATGGAAGTCGCCCGCTGCCTCACCGGCTGGACCGTCCGCGAACGCGCGAAATCCCGCTACGCCGTCGGCAAGGTGGAGTTCCGCAGCCACCTTCATGACGATGGCCCGAAGTCCGTGCTCGGCACGGAAATCCCCGCCGGTCTCGGTGCCGGCGATCTCGACCGTGTGATCAACATCGTCACCCGTCATCCCGCCACCGCCCGCCATCTTGCCACGAAACTTTGCCGACGCTTCATCGATGAATCCCCTCCGGAAGCCGCAATCAGCAAGGTGGCCGCCGCCTTCCTCTCCTCCGGCGGCGCGATCCGCCCGACTCTAACAGCCCTGTTCGACACCTCCGCGTTCTGGGCTTCCCGCGGCGGAAAAACCAAGCGGCCTTTCCATTTCGTCGTCTCCGCCCTGCGTGCCACCGCCGCCCGCAGCAATGCCGGGCCCGCGTTGCAAGAGCACCTGCTGCGCCTCGGCCACGCGCCTTTCCAGTATCCCACGCCCGATGGCTATCCCGAGGAAGCCCAGCCGTGGATGGCCACGCTGCTCTGGCGCTGGAAGTTCGCCCTGGATTTCGCCCGTCAGGCGATCGATGGCACCTCTTTCCCCGCCGGCAAGCTGGTGCGCGCCGCTGGGGGTGAAGACGCGCTCGCCGCCCATCTGTTAGGCCGACGCGCCAGCGCTGCGGAAATGCAGGCCGCGGCCTCCTCCGGCGCGCCGCTCGCCCTGCTCCTCGCCAGCCCGGCCTTCCAACGATTCTAACAAACCGTGAACGACCGCCTCACCACCTTCATCAGCGGACAGCGGGATCCGGGCGGCACACTCGTCGTCGTCTTCCTGCGCGGCGGGGCGGACGGACTGAACATGGTCATCCCGCACGGCGACGACCTCTATCACAAGGCCCGCCCCGGCATCGGCATCCGCCGGGAGAACCTGTTAGATCTCGATGGCTTTTTCGGCCTCAACTCACACCTCCAGCCGCTGCACCGCTGGTGGGAGTCGGGCGACCTCGCCCTGGTCCACTGCGCCGGCTCGGAAGACGAGTCGCGCTCGCACTTCGAGGCGCAGGATTTCATGGAACACGGCGGTCTCGCCGCCGGCGGATGGCTCGGCCGTTTCCTCCGCACCCGGCCGGATGCCGGCTCCTCGCCCCTCACCGCCGTGGCCATCGGCCCCACGCTGCCGGAATGCCTGCGCGGCGCGCCGTCCTGCGCTGCCATCCAGTCGCTCGATGACTTCGGCCTCGGCCCCCACGTGCCTGCCGGTTTCCTGCACAGCCTCGCCACCCTCTACCGCAGCGCCCCGCGCGAACTCGGCCCCGCCGGTCGCAATGCCCTCGCCGCGCTCGAACGCATTCAATCGCTCGACACCCGCGACGATCCCCCCGCCCACGGTGCCGCCTATGCGGCCGATCCCTTTTCCGCCGGACTCCGCCAGATCTCTCGTCTCATCAAGGGCCGCGTGGGCTTGCAGGCCGCCACCATCGATCTCGGCGGCTGGGATTCCCACCTCACCCAATCGGTCATCATGGATCCGCCCATGCAGCGCCTCGCCGCCGGCCTGCATGCCTTCGCCACCGACCTCGGCGCGGAGGAAATGGCCCGCACCCACATCGTCGTCCTCACCGAGTTCGGCCGCCGTGTAGCGGAAAACAGCGCCGCCGGCACGGACCACGGCCGCGGCGGCGTGATGTTCCTGTTAGGCGGCGGGATCCAGGGCGGAAAAATCCACGTCGACTGGCCCGACCTCGCCACCCAACTCGCCGGCCCGGGTGATCTGCCGGTGCTCAACAACTACCGCGATTTCCTCGCCCCCATCCTCACGAAACAAGCCCCGGGCAGCGACCTCACGAAAGTTTTCCCCGGCCATGCGCTGCGGGACGTCGGGCTGTATTGATAAAATTAGTGATGCGATGATGGCATGATCTCGGGAAATCTTGATTGATCCCGGCGGCCAACGTGATGGGCTTGCCGGACATCCATGGCCACTCTGCTCATCGCCCTCGGCTCCCTGGTGCTCTATCTGATCGCCTACCACACTTATGGCCGCTGGCTGGCGCGGAAGATTTTCCGGCTCGATCCATCGCGCAAGCCGCCCTCGATGGAGTTTGAGGATGGCGAAGATTATGTTCCCACATCCAAGGGAGTTGTCTTCGGCCACCATTTCACCTCCATCGCCGGCACCGGCCCCATTGTCGGTCCCGCGCTTGCGGTTTTTTATGGCTGGCTGCCGGCCCTGCTGTGGGTGCTCTTTGGCTCCATCCTCATCGGTGCGGTGCATGACTTCGGTTCACTCGTCGTTTCCATGCGCAGCCGTGGACAAACCGTGGGCGATATCTCCGGCCGCGTCCTCAGCCCGCGGACCCGCATCCTTTTCCTCTCCATCCTCTTCATGGCACTCACGGTCGTGCTGGCGATCTTCGGCCTGGTGATCGCCAATGTCTTCCGGATGTTTCCCACGTCCATCTTCCCCTGCGTCGTCCAGATCCCCATCGCCATGGCCATCGGCTTCTGGCTGCACCGCCGCGGGACTTCGCTGACGATTCCATCGCTCATCACCCTGGGCATCATGTATCTCAGCGTGGTGTATGGCGATTGGGGGCCTCTCCACGCGTTCAATTCGGCCATGGCCAATCTGCCGGTGCTGGTGTGGGTGGCTTTGCTACTACTTTACTCGTACATCGCCTCGGTGCTGCCGGTGTGGATCCTCCTCCAGCCGCGCGATTACATCAACTCCCTGCAACTGCTCTCCGCCCTTGGCCTGGTCGTCGTCGGCCTCGTGGTCGCCGGCCTTTTCGGCTTCGGCCCGGACCGCCAGCCCTTGGAAATCGTCGCCGAGCCCATCCGCGATGCCGCCGGGGCGCCACCGATCTTTCCCTTCCTTTTCATCACCATCGCCTGTGGCGCCATCTCGGGATTTCACTGCCTGGTATCCTCGGGGACTTCGTCGAAACAACTCCGCTGTGAGACCGATGCGCAGTTCGTCGGCTTCGGTTCGATGCTCACGGAAGGTTTCCTCGCCGTGCTGGTCATTCTGGCCTGCGTCGCGGGCATCGGTCTGGGCGTCACCACCCCGGAAGGCACGCTGAAGGGTGAGGCCGCCTTTGCTGCGGCGTATGCCGATTGGACCACGGCGAGCAACGGCTCGATCTCCGCCTTTGTCCGTGGCAGCGGGAACTTCCTCCGCGCGCTTCATCTGCCGGAGGCCTTTGCCACGGCGCTCATGGGGGTCTTCGTGGCTTCCTTCGCCGCCACCACCATGGACACTGCGTGCCGCCTGCAGCGATACGTCACCCAGGAACTCGCCACCACCCTTGGCCTGCGGGTGCTGGCCGGGAAACATGGCTCGACCCTCCTGGCCATTTCCCTCGCCGCCGTCATCGCCGCCATGCCCGCCCCCGGTGCGAGCTGGGAACTCGCCAACCTTGGCAAAGGCGGACTCCTTCTCTGGCCTATCTTCGGCGCCACCAACCAGCTCCTCGGCGGCATCGCGTTTCTTGTCATCCTCTTCTGGATGGTCCGGCGGAAACTGCCCATCGCCTTCGTCGCCATTCCCGCCGTCTTCATGCTGGTGCTGCCCGCCGTGGCGATGCTTTCCCAGCTCTTTTCCGGCCCGAACGCCTGGATCACCGGGGATCAACCCAACCCCGTTCTCGCCGTGGTGGCGGTGACCACGCTGATCCTCGAAATCTGGATTATCTTGGAGGCCATCCGCGCCTGGCCCAAGGCCAAGGGCGTTCTGGAAGGCTGAGATCCCGCTTTCCCGGGTGTTGGGAGGATGATGACTTTTGTCTGATGGACGTGCTTTGCGCTTGCCGCATGGCATCGCCTCACCATGTTCCTTGGACTCACGGAAATCGTCGGAAAAACCCTGCAAGCCATGTTGATCAACTGCCCCCATTGCCAAACCGGGCTCGATATCTCCCCGGAGCATTTCGGCCAGACCGTCTCCTGCCCGGCCTGCCAAGGCCGCCTCGCGGTCAACCCGCCTGAAGAAGCACCCGCCCCCACTGGCACCGCGCCGAAACCCGAACGCAAAGGGTGGCAGGAAAAGGACCACTTCAACCCGAACTTCGGCACCGCCCTCGGCCTCGCCATCGGCATCACCGTGCTCTTCCTCCTCGCCATGGTGCCCATCCGCCACACCACCATGGGCGCGATCTTCCTCGACCGCGGCTGGGTCAACTACGCCGAAACCTTCCTCTTCTTCTGGGGACTCTGCATCCTCCTGATGAAATGGCGCATGAACCAGCGCCAGGAGCGCGCCGCCCTTCTCGACCTTTTCCCCCAACGCATCGGCAGGGAAATCAACCGCAGCACCGTCGGCGGATTCATCGACAACATCTACAAAGTCCCCCCCTCGCTGCGCGACAGCATCATCGTCAACCGCATCCGCAAGGCCCTCGAACTCTTCGAAGCCCGCCCGAACAATGCCGAAGTCGCCACCTTCCTCAGCACCCAGTCGGACCTCGATGCCAACCGCTCGGAAGGCTCCTATGCCCTCATCAAGGTCTTCCTCTGGGCCATCCCCATCCTCGGCTTCATCGGCACCGTCATCGGTCTCTCCGTCGCCGTCGGTTCCCTCGCCATGGGCGACAGCGCGGACCCCGAAGCGCTGAAATCCGCCATCAACAGCCTCACCGGCGGCCTCGGTCTCGCCTTCGATACCACCCTCCTCGGCCTCATCCTCAGCATCCTTCTGAGTTTCCCCATGGCCGCCGTCCGCAAGCGCGAGGATGAAACCCTCACGATCATCGATGCCTTCTGCAACGAAAAGGTCCTGCCCAAGCTCAACGACCGCCACCAATCCGCCGCCGATGGCCTCCTCGAGCAAGCCGACAGCATTCCCGGCCTCGTTTCCTCCCTCGCCCTCGCCCACGAAACCTTCCTCACCCAGCTCAACGAAAGCACCCAGCAGCTCAAGGAAAGCGGACGCATCCTCCGCGAAGGCCTCGAAGCCCACCGCACCACCTTGGAGAAATCCTTCACCGAAGCTGTCACCAAGCTCACCGACACCAGCAGCGGCATCTTCCTCAAGGCGGATCGCGAGCTGAACAAGACCTTCGAAACCATCGCCAGCGGCATCGATGTGATGAACCGCGCCTTGCGCGATCTCGGCGAAAACCCACTCCCCAACCCCGGAGCAAAGAAACGCGGCTTCTTCCGCCGCTGAACCCTCCCCCGTCATGGCACGCCGACGCAACAGGGATGAGGGAGGCTTGTCGCTCTTCCCCTTCATGAGCATCCTCGCCGGATTGGTCGGGATCCTCACCCTGCTCATCAGCGTCATCAGCCGCCAAAAGGAGGCCGAGCAACCGAAGGAAAACGTCGCGGCCATCGAAAGGGGAAAAGAGAAACGCCAGCTCGACGACCGCGCCCGCAAACTTGAGCGCGACATCGCCGCCCTCGATGAACGCATCCGCAAGGAACGCGCCGGTGCCCAGAAAGTCCAGGAACTCACCGACCGTCGCATCGTCCTTCAGGACGAACTCAAAGGCCTCAAGAAAGCCGCCACGGAGTCCGATGCCGAGCTTCAGAAAATCGTCGAACTCCTGCGCCGCGAAATCGCCGCCTTGGAAAAAGACAAGCCAACCCTCGTTCGCCGCATCCAGGAACTCGAAAAGCAAATCAAGGACCGCAAGGAGGCTCCCGAGCCACCGAAATCCGTCCAAGTCCGCCCCGGCGGCAGCGGCCTGCTCCAGGCCAGAAATGTCTTCTTTGTCGAATGCCACTCCACCGGCATCAACATCATCCAGAAAGGCTCGAATCCCATCAACGTCGGCACCAGCTCCATTCCTAACAGCCTCGAATACCGCCGCTTCCTCGCCACCGTGAAAGAAGAACGCGATCCCATGGTCCTCTTCCTCATCCGCAAGGCCGGCCACCCGTCCTACCTCTGGGCCGCGGCCGAGGCCACGAAACGCTTCGAACTCCGCATCGGCAAGCTCCCCTTGCCCAACGATGGTCCCCTCGACCTCTCGCTCTTCGATTGACCCATGGCCCGCCGCAAATCCAACTCCGATGGAGAGCTGAGCCTGGACTCGCTCATGGACGCGCTGACCAATGTCGTCGCCGTCCTCATCCTCGTCCTCATCCTCGTGCAGGTCGATGTCTCCCGCACCGTCGAGCGCATCATGGAGGTCGATCCCGCCACCCCCGAACAAGTGGCCGCCTCCCGCACCCGCCTCGCGGAACTCGAAAAGAAGCAAAAGCAGCGCCTCGATCTCCTCGAAGCCGCCGCGCCCGATCCGAAGGAGGAGGAAAAAATCAAACAGGACCTCGCCCTTCTCGAAAAGGAAGTGGCCGAAAACCGCGGTCTCCTCGCGGAAAAAGCCGAGGTCGTCGCTCTCGAAAAAACCCTCCGGCAAAAGCGCGATGCCGCCAAGGCCGAGTCCGACAAACTCCAGAAACGCATCGCCGAACTCGAGGCCATGCTCGATTCCACCCCGGTCAAGGTCGCCCGCCCCGACATCGTCTCCATCCCCGCCAGCCGCCCCATCCCGCCGGACGCCCGCGTGCACCCCGCCCTCGTCTTCGGCGGCCGCATCCATTTCATCGATCCCTTCACTCCGCTCGACCGCTTCATGCGCGAGTTCGATCGCGAAAAACGCAACTGGGTCGCCGAACGGGTGAAGCGCCGCAACGCGCCCGACGTCATCCGCTACGACACCGCCAAGATCCTGAAACACTTCGCCGGCTTCGACTTCGGCAACCGCCGCGGCCAGAAGGTCGAACTCATCAGCCGCCCGGAATGGGGCAACCTGCGCATCCGCATCACTCCGGACCCCGCCAAGGGAGGCACGGAAACCGCCCTTCTCACCAAACCCGGATCACCCTTCCACCAGGAAATGCGTGCCGTCGCCCGCATCCGCAATGCCGTGGTGATGTTCAGGGTCAACCCCGACTCCATCCCCACCTACCTCGCCGCCCGGACCCTTGCCGATGCGGTGAACGTCCCCGCCGGTTGGGACATGTCATGGAACAAGAGCCATGAATACGTGATCACCGACTTCCTGGTGAAACCCACCGGCAAGGCCCCGCCCGCCCAGCCGCCCACGGGCCCGCAGCCACCTCGCATCGATCCGATGCTCGATTGATTGGCTCGGGACCCGGGACTTCGGGAAACTCAACTCAGCGCCGGATAGTCGGTGTATCCCTTCGCGATGTCCCCCTGGCCGAGATAGTAGAACGTCGAGGGATCCGCATCATTCAGCGGTGCCTCATGGAGGAAACGCTCCGGCAAATCGGGATTCGCAATGAAGGCCTTGCCGAAAGCCACCGCATCCGCTAGACCGGACTCTAACAAATCCAGCGCGGACTCGCGGGTGAAGGACTCGTTCGCCACGAAGGGACCGCCAAAGGCCTTCCGCAAAGCCGGGCCGAGGGCCGCCTGCTGGTGGTGTTCGCGGGCGGAAAGATAGCCGATTCCCCGTGCCCCCAACTCCCGCGCCACCGCGGTGAAAAGCGCTTCGGGATCACTGTCCCCCATGTCATGCGCATCACCCCGCGGCGCCAGATGGACGCCGATGAGACCTTTGTCCCAAACTTCCGCCACCGCAGCGGTGATTTCTAACAAAAGACGCATCCGGTTTTCGATCGTTCCGCCGTAGCCATCGGTCCGTCGGTTCGTCGAGTCCTGGAGAAACTGGTCGATGAGATAGCCGTTCGCCGCATGGATCATCACGCCATCGAAGCCAGCCTCCTTGGCATTCCTCGCCGCGTGGCGGTATTCATTCACCACCCCGGCGATTTCCTCCCCGGTCAGCGCATGCGGCACGGGAAAGGGTGCCTCCGGGCGGACCAGGCTCACATGGCCGGCCGCAGCGATGGCGCTTGGCGCGAGAGGCGCACGACCGTCGAGATAAACCGGATGGGAAATCCGCCCCACATGCCAGAGCTGCAGGGAAATGCGGCCCCCGGCCTCATGCACCGCCCGGGTGACCTTTTTCCACCCAGCCACCTGCTCTGCCGACCAGATGCCGGGCGTGTCCGGATAGCCCACACCCATGGGCGAGACAGAAGTCGCTTCCGAGAAAATCAAACCGGCGGAACTACGTTGGGCATAGTAGGTGGCCATCAGGTCGGTGGGCACCCGGCCCGCGCCCGCACGGCAGCGGGTGAGCGGAGCCATGAGAATGCGGTTCGGCAGGCGGAGGGATCCAAGGTCGATCGGGCTGTGGAGCATGGGAATGACGGGATGATGAAGGGAAGAGGATGAACCGCACCCGCGCCGCGGACCAGAAGTCCACGGCACGGGTGCGGAGCGGAATCAGGCCTCAGGCTTGGCAGTGAGGTCGAAGCGGATGATCACTTCATCGCGGATCAGGTCGTCAGCCTTGCCGGCATAGACGATGCCCCAGTCCTTGCGATTGATGTCAAACTCCGCTTTCACCGTGATGGTGTCGCCATCCTTGGTTCCGGTGGCCGGGAAGCTGATGTTCTTCTCCACGCCGCGCAGCAGGAGATTGCCGGAGACCTGATAGCCTTCGCCGGATTTCTCCACGCCGGTCACCGTGAATTTCGCCGCAGGAAACTCATCGGTCTTGAAGAAATCCCCGGACTTCAGGTGCTCGGTGAGCTTTTCGTCATCGGAGAAGACGGAGTTCACATCGATGTCGATCGTTCCGCCGCTGACGCTGTCGTCCGCGCCCACGGTGAAGAATCCGGTGACTGCCGGTGACTTTCGAGCCGGTGAAACCGACCGTGGAACTCTCCGCCAGCACATATTTCGTGCCGGCAGTGGCGGCGGCAGGAGCCGCTTCGGTGACTTTGGCATCCGTGGTCTTGTCGGCCGGATTCTCACAGGAGAAAAGGGCCAGGGTCGCGAAGGCGGGAACGAGGGTGGTAGCGATGTTTTTCATGATGTTGTTGGATTCAGTGTTTCGGTTGGCAATGGGTTCTGGGAAGAATTGCAAGGTTCCAAGACGCTCGGAATCACGCGAGGTCAAACAGAAGTGCTTCGGCACCGGAAGATCCGGCGGTGAAATCATGGCGTCCGGCGCTTTCGGTCGATGCCCCGTCGCCCGCAACGAGAGTCGCCCCATCAAGGTCCAGCGAGCCCTGAATCACCTGAATCCAGGCTCCACGGCCATCCGTTAGAGTATGGGAGACCTTTTCCCCGGAAGCGAGGCGGAGTCGGTGGACCTCGGCATCCTGAGCAATGGTGGCGGAACCGTCACGCCCGTCCGGAGAAATCAGCAGAAGTTTGCCGGTGGTGGCCTCGGTCGATGGGCTGGCGTCGGTGTAACGCGGGGTGAGCTTCCGCTCGCGCGGCAGAATCCAGATTTGCAGGAAATGCGCCGCTTCGGTGGCAGAGGGGTTGAACTCGGAATGTGTCACGCCGGAACCGGCGGACATCAGTTGGATATCGCCCGGCTTGAGCGTCCGGCGGTTCCCCATGCTGTCCTGGTGGGCAAGGCTGCCGGACACCACATAAGAAAAAATCTCCATGTCCCGGTGCGGATGCTCCGGAAAACCGCCGTGCGGCGCCACGTGGTCTTCATTGATCACCCGCAGCGAACGGAAT
>JALOTY010000066.1 GCA_025457665.1 Akkermansiaceae bacterium
CTACGGTGAGGAAAAGACCCGCAACGACGGGATGAGTGGGGAGTATTCCGCCCGTCGCACGGGTTTCCCCAAGGTTTTCCAGCACGACATCATGGCCAACCGTCACTACATGGGTGGGCCTGTTTTCGATCTCGAAGGGCGTTGTGTGGGCATGAACATCGCGCGCTTCAGCCGCTGCGAAAGCTATGCCATCCCGGCGGCGGAGCTGCGTGAGCTGATTGGCAAGCTGATGTCAGGCAAGGGCGGGTCCTGAGAAAGGGAAATCAGAGCGCCAGAAAGGCATCGATCCCGCCACGGACATTGATGGCGGCGATTCCCTGTTTCTCTAACAGGTCAACCGCGCGGGCCGAACGCATGCCGGATTTGCAATGCACGTAGATCGGATTTCCGCGCGGGATTTCATCGAAGCGGGCGGGCAATTCATCGAGGGGAATCAGTCGGCTGCCGGGAATGGCGGCGAGGGCATGTTCGTCGGGCCGGCGGACATCGATCAAGACCAGCGGCCCGCGGGCGAGGAGATCGCGGAGGTCGGCGGCGCTGATCGAATTGGCCACTTCGACCGAGCAAGTCGCCGGGGCGAGGGTTTCGGCGTTTTCCGCTGAGGTGATTTCCCCGCTGCCGCAGAGTCGGCAGGAAGGATCGCGGGCGAGGGTGAGAGTGCGGAAGGAAGTATGAAGGGCATCGTAGCAAAGCAGGCGGCCGAGAGGCGGGGTGCCGATGCCGGTGATGAGCTTGATGGCCTCCATGGCCTGGAGGCTGCCGATGATGCCGGGCAGCACGCCGAGGACGCCGGCTTCCGCGCAGGAGGGTGCGGCACCGGGAGGGGGGAGGGTGGGCAGGAGGCAGCGGTAGCAGGGGCCGCCGAGATGGGTGGCGAAGACGGTCATCTGCCCCTCGAAGCGATGGATGGAGCCATAGACGCAGGGCTTGCCGAGAAAGTGGCAGGCATCGTTGGTGAGAAAGCGCGTGGGGAAATTGTCGCAGCCATCGACGACGACATCGTAGCGGGAAATCAGCTCCATGGCATTGGCCGGAGTGAGTCGGCAGGCATGGGTTTCCACGAGCACGTGGGGATTGATTTCCCGGAGGCGGTCCACCGCGCTCTCCAGCTTGGGTCGGCCGACCCAGGATTGGCCGTGGAGGATCTGGCGTTGGAGATTGGAGAGATCGACCTTGTCGTCATCGATCAACCCGATGCGCCCGACTCCCGCGGCGGCGAGGTAGAGGGCGGCGGGAGAGCCGAGCCCGCCGGTGCCGACGAGGAGGACGGAGGCGGCCTTGAGGCGTCGCTGTCCGTTTTCGCCGAGATCCGGGATGGAAAGGTGGCGGGCGTAGCGGGCGAGTTCCTCGGGCTGGAGGGGTGGCAGGTCCATGAGCGGGGGCATCCTAGGTCTGCGGCGTGTCTTGGCAATGACAGGTGGCGGGGAATCCGACCTTGACGGCCGGGTGATGCGGGCGGAGGAGGGGGCATGGCCCAGACTGCATCGACCTTTCTCCTCAAGCCCGGCGACGCCGCTCCTGATTTCACTCTTCCGGCACCGGACGGCAAGGCTCATTCCCTGGCCGATGTGGCGGGGCCGCGAGGATTGCTGGTGGTTTTCGCCTGCAACCACTGCCCCTATGTGGTGATGCTGGCGGAAAAGCTGGGTCAACTGGCGGGCGAGTGGAAGACGCGCGGGGTGGGGGTGGTGGCGATTGCCTCGAACGACATCGAGCAGTATCCGCAGGACGGCCCGGAGCACATGCCCGGGTTTGCGGCGGAAAAGGGGTGGAGTTTCCCCTATCTCTTCGATGCCACGCAGGAGGTGGCCAAGGCTTACGGGGCGGCCTGCACGCCGGACTTTTTCCTCTTCGATGGCGATCTGCGGCTCTTTTACGCCGGGCAATTTGATGAGGCGCGGCCGAAGAATGGGATCGCTCCGAGCGGGTCGGATCTCTCGGCTGCGGTTTCAGCGATGCTGGCGGGCGAGGCGTTTGCGGGGCCGGTGCTTCCGAGCACGGGATGCAACATCAAGTGGCGGGAAGGCAGTGAACCGCCGTATTTCGGGTAGTTCGGGATGATGGGTGACGGGTTGGCGGATTTCGGGATTGCCAGTGGGGGACGAATCCCGGACGCTTTGCCCAACAGATTCCGAATATGGAAGCCATCATCCCATTCCTCGCCCTCAAACTCCAGGCCTTGGACCTCGCCATCATCGGCGTGTTCTTCATCGTAGTTCTGGGAATCGGAGCCTACGCTTCAAAGAGTGCCGGTCAGAGCACGGAGAACTTTTTCCTCGGGGGACGTGGGATGCCGTGGTGGTTGCTGGGGACCTCGATGGTGGCCTGCACCTTTTCCTGCGACACGCCGAATCTGGTGACCGACATCGTCCGCACCAAGGGGGTGGCGGGAAACTGGGTTTGGTGGGCTTTCCTGCTGACCGGCATGCTGACGGTTTTCATCTATGCCAAGCTGTGGCGGCGCTCCGAGGTGGTCACCGACCTGGAGTTTTACGAACTTCGATACAGCGGCAAGGCGGCTGCGGCGGTCCGCGGTTTCCGGGCCTTGTATCTGGGGGTCTTTTTCAATGCCATGATCATGGGCACCGTGACTCTTGCCGCGGTGAAGATCGGTCAGGTGCTGTTCAATCTTTCGCCGATGGAGTCGATCCTCTACGCTTCGATCGCCGTGGTGATCTATGCGACTCTGGGGGGCTTGACCGGGTGCATCTGGGCAGACTTTTTCCAGTATTCGCTGGCGATGGTGGGTGCGGTGTGGGCGGCGGTGGAAGCCGTGAAACATCCGGCCGTGGGTGGTCTGAGCGGGCTGTTTGCGAAGGTGCCGAAGGAAAGCCTTTCGATCATCCCGCCCATGGACACGCCCGAGCAGTTCTGGAGTGTGTTTGTGCCGGTGATGCTGATCCCGATCGCCGTCCAATGGTGGAACGTCTGGTATCCCGGTGCTGAGCCCGGGGGTGGCGGCTATATCGCCCAGCGGATGCTTTCCGCCAAAAACGAGAAGCACGCCATCGGGGCAACGCTGTTCTTCAATTTCATGCACTATGCCATCCGGCCGTGGCCGTGGATCATCGTCGCGCTGGCGTCCTTGCTGGTGTTTCCGACGATGGAAGATGTGCGCCAGCAATTCCCTAACATTTCCGAGCAGTATCTGAAAGATGACATCTGCTATCCGGCCATGATGACTCTGCTGCCCACGGGAGTTCTGGGCCTGGTGGTGGCGGGATTGATCGCGGCTTACACCTCGACGATCGGCACGCACTTGAACTGGGGTTCATCCTATGTGGTGAACGATTTCTACAAACGTTTCGTGAAGCCGGGTGCTTCGGAAAAAGAATTGGTCATGGTGGGAAGGCTTTCCACCGTGCTGCTGATGCTTCTGGCCGGCGGCGTGGCGCTTCTTTTGCAGAGTGCGAAGGGAGCCTTTGATATCCTTCTTCAGGTGGGTGCGGGCACCGGCCTGATCTACATCCTCCGCTGGTTCTGGTGGCGCATCAATGCCTGGAGCGAGATCAGTGCGATGATTGTTTCCTTCCTGATTTCCCTCTTCTTCGCCTTCGGTCTGAAGCATCTGGTTGCTGCGGATCACTGGCTGATGCTGAGCCATTGGCAGCTTTGTGTGGGCATTTCCTTCACGACCTTGGTGTGGGTCATCGTGACCCTTGTGACCCGGCCGGTGAATGAGGAGACCCTGAAGAGATTCGTCCGCAAGACCCGCCCGGGCGGACCCGGGTGGAAGCACATCGAGGATGCCATCGTCGCGGAAGGCGGGCATCGGGTGCAGTCGAGGCTGGGACTCAAGGTGCTGTGCATTTTCCTCGGCACCTTCGGGATCTGGGGCTCCCTGTTCGCGATTGGTGCTCTTCTCTTTGGAAACATGGGGCAGGCGGCAGCCTTCGGCGGTGTGGCGGCGGTGAGCATGTTCCTTATTTTCAGGGTTTGGGACAAGTTCAGCGGCGAGGATAGCTGAGCCGAAGCTTCATTTCCCTACAGGTCTTTCTGGTCAAGGGGCGCGTCCGGCTGATACGCTGTCGGCGATGGACGCGCTGATCGAACACTTGAAGGAGGGCAGGGAACTTTCCGACCGCGAAGTGCGGGTGGCGGCGGAATTGTTGCTGGATGCGGGGGTGGAGGATGGCCGCAAGGCGGTTCTGTTAGAAGCGCTTTCGGCCAAGGGTGAGACGGCGGCGGAGATTGCCAGATTTGTGGAATGTTTCCTGGAGCACGCGGTGGATCCGCATGTGGGCTTGCTGGATTTGGAGGGGCCGACGATGGATGTCTGCGGCACGGGTGGCGACAAGCTGAACCTCTTCAATGTTTCGACCACCGCGATGTTTGTGGTCGCGGCGGCCGGGGCGGTGGTGGTGAAACATGGCAATCGGGGGATCACCTCGAAGAGCGGCGGGGCGGATGTCTTGGAGGCGCTGGGTGTGAAGATCGATGGGGATCCCGAGCATTTCCGGAACTGTTTGGAGCGGGCGGGAGTGGGTTTCCTTTTTGCACCCGCCTATCATCCGGCTTTCAAGGCGGTGGTGGGGGTGAGGAAAGAGCTGGCGGCCCGCGGTGTGAGGACGATTTTCAATCTCATCGGCCCGCTGCTCAATCCCGCGCGGCCGCAGTGCCAAATGGTGGGTGTTTTCGATCGCGAGCGCTGTCCGGCCTTCGCAGAAATCCTGCAGCGTCTGGGGCGTGAAAGCGCCTGGGCGGTGCACGGGACCACGGGCGACGGTCGATCGGTGGACGAGGTCAGCCTCATGGGGTCGACGCGGATCTGCAAGGCGGGGGCCTATCAGGACCTGGAGGACGAAGAGATCCGCCCGCGGGATTTCGGTCTGAAACACGCGGAAGTGGCCGATCTGCAAGGTGGGGATGCCGCGGTGAATGCGGCGATCCTCGAAGCGATCCTCGATGGCCGGGAAAGCGGGCCGAAGCGGGACATGGTGCTGCTGAATGCCGGCACGGCGATCGCCTGCTGCGGGCTGGCCGATGACATTGGCTCCGGCATCGATCTCGCGCGGGAAGTCCTCGATGATGGCGGGGCGATGGAGCGACTGCGTCTGCTCAAGGAAGCCTCGCGGGCCTGAGAGTCGTGGTCGGAAGGCCTGCCGCTTTGTTCTTGCCCCGTGAAGCGGGATCGGGAGAATCCGCGCCCCGCGAATTTCCCACCGGTCGATTTTTCCGATGAACGAAACCTACGCCCAGATCCGCCAGTGGCTTGAGAGTCACGAGAGCTTCGTGCTGCTGAGCCATGTGCGTCCGGACGGCGATGCCATCGGCTCCCAACTCGCACTGGGTTTCGCTCTCGAGGCGGCGGGGAAAAAGGTCCGTTTCATCAATGAGGACGGCTTGCCGGAGAACCTTGCTTTCATGGCAGGGTCCGAGCGGATCGAAACCCCGCCGGATGAAGCCGTGGTGGCGGATGTGGTCATCGCCCTGGACACGGCCACCCGCCAGCGGCTTGGGGAAAAGGCCCTGGCTGCCGTCGCGGGCTGCGGGAAGTGGATCAACATCGACCACCACAAATCGAATCCCGGCTATGGGGATTTGAACTGGATCGACTCCGGAAGTCCGGCGACCGGACAGATTCTCTATCAGATGATCCGCGCTTTCGGCCTGCCGCTGCCGGCTGAATCGAGGGATGCGATCTATGTGGCCGTTTCCACCGATACCGGCTCTTTCCAATATGCCGGAACCACGGCGGAAACCTATGAGATGGCCGCCGATCTGGTGCGTTGTGGCCTGGAGGTGGGGAAGATCAATGCGCTGATCTATGACAACCATCCGATGCGCCGGGTGGAACTCATGCGTGCCTTGCTGAACACGCTGGAAGTCCGGGGAAAGGGTCAGGTGGCGACTTGGCTGCTCAGCCAGCAGACCATGCAGGCGCTGGGCGTCCGCCCCGAGGACAGCGAGGGCTTGATCGACATCATCCGCGCCATCCAGGGGGTCATCGTGGCGGTGTTTTTCGAAGAACTGCCGGATGGGAAAATCCGGGTGTCGATGCGCTCGAAGGATCTCCGTTTCGATGCCTGCAAGGTCTGCGCGATGTTTGGCGGAGGCGGACATTCCCTGGCTGCGGGGATCCGCATGGCCGGGCCGATGGCGGAGGCCCGCGAGCGGGTCTTGAGCGCGGTGGAGGAGGAACTCGCGGCAAGCGCGGGCTGAGGGGAGGATTTGCCAATTTCGAATTCATGAGCCGTAACCAACCGATATCGATCGCCCCCAGCGGAGTGCTGGTGGTGGACAAGGCCCCCGACATGACCTCGCACGACGTGGTCGCCATCGCCCGGCGTTCGCTGGGCACCAAAAAAATCGGCCATTGCGGCACGCTGGATCCCATGGCCACCGGCCTGCTGATGCTGGTGGTCGAGCGCGCCACGAAGATCCAGGATCTGCTGATGAGCGAGGACAAGAGCTACGATGGGACCCTTACTCTTGGTGCCACGACCTCCACGCAGGACCGCCAGGGCGAAGTGATCGAGCAAAAGGAAGTGGCGGCTTTCTCGGCAGAGGAAATCGATGCCGCTTTCGGCGCCTTCACCGGTGAGTTCGAGCAGATCCCGCCCATGGTCTCGGCGATCAAAAAAGACGGCGTGCCGCTCTACAAACTCGCCCGCAAGGGACAGGAAATCGAGCGTGAGCCGCGGCCGGTCCATGTGACGAAGTACGACATCCATCGTATCGAGCTGCCGGAAGTGGATTTCACGGTCGATTGCTCCAAAGGCTTCTATGTCCGGACCTACGCGCACGACATCGGTGCCCGCCTGGGCTGCGGTGCCCACCTCAGTGCGCTGCGGCGGACGAGGTCGGGTCGTTTCACCCTGGAGCGGGCGGTGACGGTGGATTTCCTGAAGACCGCGCCGCGCGAGGAACTTTACAAGGCCATGGTGAGCTTGGCCGAGATTTCCCTGATGAGGGGGGCGTGAGAGAAGTCTTCGATCATGTCGAGCCCGCCGGAAAACCCCTACGCTGCTCCCACGGTGGAGCAACCCCAGGCCGAGGATAACTCGTTACAGGCTCTCCGGCGGGAGTATCTGAATCACGAGACCTCGGTGAAAGGGATGGGGTTTCTCTATCTACTGGGTGGCGGCTTGATCGGTTCAGTGATGATCGTCGCTCTCTACTTGACCCTGAGCGATGCTACGAAGCCCTCGGGGATGCAGGTGGCGATCATGGCGGGGATCCTGGTGTATTCCATTTTGCAGGCGCTGGTGGGTTATTCGATCCGCAAGCTGGCGCCTTGGTCGCGGGACTGGGGGATCGTTCTGGCGCTTCCCGGCCTGATCTTGGTGCCGGTGGGGACGGTGGTTTCGATCTATTTCCTCGTCCTTCTCGTCTCGAAAAAGGGTCGCATGGTGTTTTCCCCGGAGTATGCGCAGGCCATCGCGGAAACGCCGGAAATCCGCTACAGGACCTCGATCTGGGTGTGGATCATTTTGGGAGCCTTCCTGCTGTTCCTGCTGTTCGCGATTTTCGGATCGAGCTTCTGATTTCCGATGGTCAAAGCGCCGGATTCGATCCACTTTCCGCCCGTGCTCCGGCTGACTTCTTTTGCGGATCTTGCGGCTCTCGGCAAGCCGGTGCATCTGGCTTTGGGGGTCTTTGATGGCGTGCATCTGGGTCATCAGGCTGTGATCGGACGGGCGGTGGCGGCGCGAGCGGCAGGTGGACTTGCGGGAGTGCTGACTTTCGATCCGAATCCGCTCAAGGTCATTGCTCCGTCCAAGGCCCCCTCGAAACTGCTCGCCTCGCTGGACCACAAGGCGGCGATTTTGGGCGGCTTCGGGGTCGATCTCCTGCTGGCGCTGCCCTTCGATGCGACGATGGCGGCGATGGCGGCGGAGGATTTCATCGGCGAACTCGTGCGCGCCGGGGCGAAGACCTTGGTGGCGGGGGAGGACTGGCGATTTGGTCGCGGTCGGGCGGGGGACCGTGGAATGTTGGAAAAACTCGCATCAACCGGGGATTTCCGTTTCGAGGCCGTGCCACCGGTGATGATGGATGGCGAACGCATCAGCAGCACGCGGATCCGGCAGGCGATCCGGGATGGCAATCTATCGAGCGCTGCGGCCATGCTCGGCCGCCCCTACAAAGTGAGCGGAAAGGTGGTGCAGGGCCGACAACTCGGCAGGCAGCTCGGATTTCCCACGGCGAATCTGGAGAAAAGCGAGGAGCAGTATCCGCCGGACGGGGTTTGGGCGGTGTGGGTGCGGACGGCGGAGGGCGGATGCCATCCGGGTGTGGCGAATCTGGGCATCCGGCCGACGGTGGATGAGGGCGAGCGCTCGCTGGAAGTGCATTTGATCGAAGGGGGCAGGGACCTCTACGGGCAGGTTTTGGAGGTCGAGTGGGTGGCCTGGTTGCGGGGTGAGCAGCGCTTTTCCTCGCTGGATGAGCTGAAAGGCGCCATCGCCCGGGATGCCGCCGCCGCCGGGGCTCTTCTGGGGCAGGGGGCGTGAGGATGCATTTTCCCGGATTTTCGGCTTACCCTGTTCGAATTCGCCCGCTAAAGGTCTTCGAAAATCCCTCATGGCTCCCTTGTTTCCCAGTCACCCGAGTCCCTCGCTGCGTCGTCGATTGATGATGGCGGGCCTTTGTTCGGCGGTCCTTTGCGGCCCCGTCTGTGGCCAATCCAGCGGTTCCGACCTTGTCCAAGCGGAGCTTCAGCGTCGTGCCGCGGCGGTGGATGAAGCCCGGGTTCTCCTCGAAAAAGGCGATGAGGCCTACGAGGGCGGGCGCTATGCCGAAGCGGTGGAAGCCTACCGCGGGGCCGTGGATCTCATCCCGGCAAATGCCCCGGTGCTTGCCGAGCAAAGGGCGGCGGCGGTCGAGCGCCTCGCCCAGGCATCGGTCGAACGCTCCAAGGAACTCCGCCGCGCCGGAGATCTGGGCAAGGCCGAGGAAGTCATCGAAGCGGTTCTCGCGGAAAACGTCGCCCCGGATCATCCGGCGGCACTGATGGAACAGGAGCACCTGCTCGATCCGCACCGCACGAATCCTGCTTCGACCCCTGAGCTGACCCGGGACATCGATCAGGTCCGCCAACTCCTCTACAAAGCCCAAGGGGCCTACGATTTGGGAAATTTCGATGAAGCCCATGGCCGCTATGAAGAGGTTTTGAGGATCGATGCCACCAATGCCGCCGCGCGTCGCGGGATGGAAAGGGTGGCGGCCGCCCGCAGCAGTTACGCCCGTGCTGCTTACGATCAGACCCGCAACGAGATGCTCTCCCAAGTCGATGAAGCCTGGGAAATCCAGGTGCCGCCGACGCTGGATGCGGTTTCTCCCGATGGCGGAAATGTGCGGATGCAGCCGCAGGCCGACTATCTCGACAAGGTTGTTTCCATGACCATCCCGGCGATGGTTCTGGACGATGTGAACATCGTCGAAGCTCTCGATTTCCTGCGCGCTCAGGCGATCGACTTGGATTCACTCGAACTCGATCCCGCCCGCAAAGGCGTGAACATCGTGCTGGATATCGGTGGCCCGGATTCGGACATCGGCAAAAAGATCCGCGCCATCCGCTTCAACATCAACCTCCGCAACATCCCCTTCGATCAAGCGCTCAACTACGTTTGCGAGCAGACCGGCACCCGCCGTGTGGACCAACCTTTTGCCATCTCCATCCGCCCGGCAGGCGGGGAAGGCGAGGACCTGATCGCCCGCACCTACAACGTGCCGCCGGATTTCCTCACCAGCGGCGGGGATGCTGCGGGTGACGCGGGGGGCGCAGTGGATCCTTTCTCCGATGCTCCGGCGGAAGGTGGGCTGCTTTCGACCCGCCTGACTGCGGAAGAAGTCTTGAAGAGCAAAGGGGTTTCCTTCCCCGAAGGCTCGGCTGCCACCTTCAATCCCGGCAACAGCACCCTCCGCGTTCTGAATACGGCCGACAATCAATCGATCGTCGAACAGATCGTCGAAGCCCTCGCCCAAAGCGAGCCGACGTCCGTGATCGTCAACGTCAAGATCCTCAAGACGACTCAGGAAAATCTGGAAGAGCTGGGATTTGACTGGCTGTTGGGCGACTTTGGACTCGGTGGCACAGGTGGCGTTCCTGGTCGGGATGCCGGCTACCTCACCGGTGGAACCCAGGGGAATGGGGGCGACCTTTCCGATGTGGCGACAGCCGATCTTTTCCGTCGTGGCATCACGGCGGGAAATCGGAGTGGTGAGGAGGCGATCCTTGGAAATTCCATCGATTCCGTGCTCGGCAACAACGATCGTGGCTTCGGAAACATTCCGGCACGCGCGCCTGGAGCGCTTTGGGTGAATGGGGTCCTCAACAACACCAACGTCACGATGCTCATGCGCGGCATCAGCCAGAAGAAAGGCACCGACGTGGCTGCCGTGCCATCCGTGACCACCCGCAGTGGACAGGCTGCCTCGGTGCGGGTCATTCGCGAGCTGATTTACCCCACCGAGTATGAGCCCCCGGAACTGCCGAATACGGTGGGTGGGGATGTGCTCATCGATCTGGACACGGGCGAGGCGATCCTGCCTGAAGCCGCTCCCAGTCCTGTAACGCCGGCCACGCCGACAGGTTTTGAAATGCGCGAGGTGGGCATCGTGCTCGAAGTCCTTCCCACAGCCAGTGCGGACAAGCGCTTCGTGGATATCAGCCTGAAGCCGGAGATGACCGATTTCGATGGCTTCATCAACTACGGTTCGCCGATCCTCGCTGGCCAACAGGTCGGCATCGGTTTCGGTCCGGGCGGGATTTTTGCCGATCCCACCGACATCGTCATCACCCCGAACGAAATTCTCATGCCGGTGTTTTCGAAGATCGGCACCGAGACCGCGCTGACCGTGGCGGACAACGCCACCATCGTCCTCGGTGGTCTTTTGGAGGAGCGGATTCAGAACGTGGAGGACAAGACTCCCGTTCTGGGAGATCTCCCGATGGTGGGACGCCTGTTCCAGTCCAAGGCCTATTCGCCGGTGAAGACCGCGATCGTCATCATGGTTCACGTGCGAGTGGTGGATGCCGCGGGACGCCCTTTCCATCCCTGACACCGCGGAGCCAGCAACTTCGGGATATTCAAAATTCATGTCTGACAGCGACCAGGAGAGCTACTCCCTCGATGAAATGATGCGCCGCCTCCGTGACCGCGGTCAGAGCGGCACGGAGAACGAACCGCAGTTGGTCACCCGCGAGGACGGCACGCAGGTCTATCGGGTGAAGAAGCGCAAGCGCCGCAGCAAACAGCCTCACAAGGAAGCGGAGACCCGCCGCCGCCGCCGCACCCTCATTCTTGTGGGGCTGCTGACGATGGTGGTATTCCTTCTCGGAATCGGCGGGCTCGCCTGGGTGATGCACCTCAACAGCAGTGGCTATGAAGCGAAAGTCCGGCAGAGTCTGGTCGATTGGTCCGGCGCGGAGGTGGAGGTCACCGGATTCCGGGCCACACCGGTGAGCGTGGGAGCGGACCTGCTCAAACTTTCCTGGCCGAATGCCGATCTGAAGATCAATGCGCTATCCGGCGATGTGACGCTCGACAGCCATTTGAGCGGTCGATGGAAAGGGGAAATGCTGAATTGCGCCGCCGCGGAGCTGAATTTTTTCACCCCGGATGGAACCGCCCGACCTTCGTCCGGTGACGAGGAGATTTCTTTCCGGGTTCCTGTCCGCGCGGGACGGATGAACGTGAAGTTCGGGAAAAACCCGGACCAACCGGCCTTTGGTCTCTACGAATCCCGCGTGACACTTTCCCCCGGAGCCACCGGGATCGCCGAGAGCCGTCTCGTCATCGAGGGCGGCAAGTTCAGCCTGCGGGAATGGGGTCGCTTTGAGGTCGGAATCGGCAGTTTTTCCTATCAGCAGGGAAGAGTGGGCTTGGGCACGGTGGTCATTGAGCCAGAGGGCGAAGTCGGTGGCGAAATCCGGTTGACGGGTAAGGAGAACTCTCCGATTCCGCTCACGGGTGGGGCCTTCGAGGCATCGGCAATCTTCAGTCAGGTTCCCTCCACAGTGCTCTTCGGCAAGGGACTGGGGGGCATCCTGGGCAGCCGTTTCGACACCCCGGATGAGAGTGATCCGGGTCTCCTGATGATGGATCCGACGAGCCTCGACAGCCTGCGGATGGAAGGTGTGCTGGCGTGCAGTGGTCGTGACCTTGTGGATCTCCGGCGTCTGCCCCTTCTGACGAGCCTGGTCAATCTGTTAGGGAGCCCGCGCTTGTCCGAGCCGCGGTTGTTGCTGCGTGAACCGATTCGATTCGAGCGAGGACTCGATGGGACCTGCAAGATTGCCGGTCTGGATCTGGAGACGGCGGGTGTGCTGCGGATTCAAGGGTATCTTTCCGAGCTTCCCGGCGGTGCCTTGACGGGTCTGCTTCAGGTGGGCGTGCATCGCAGCCTGGCGGAACTGGGGGATGCCGGGAGGGTCGAAAGGGTCTTCCGCGAGCAGCGCGACTCTTATTACTGGGTGCCCGTGGCCATTTCCGGAACGGTCCAGAATCCGGCCGACAACCTGGGCGAGACCATCCGCAACGGAGCCAGCGCCGCAACGGCGGAAGGCGAGCCGGAGGCGGTGGAAGATGATTTCGAAGACTTGACCCAGCCGGACCGTTAGATCGGCATTTGGCCATCGGTTTGCTGTCAACTGGCCCTTTCTTTGCTTGTGGCAGGCATCGGGCATGGCAGAGTCCCCGACGACGAACATGACTCCAGACCTCCTTCAACAACCTTATTTCGAGCACTTCGGTCAAGAAGGCGCGGTTCATGCGGAGGGGGTCAACGATGCGGTGGAAAACCGCCTCGGCATGCTTCTGCATGTGCCCTTGGAAACCCTTGGCCGCGGGGTCCTTCTCAGGTCGCCCCGGGCAGGCTACGGCAAGACCCATGTCATGGAGCGTGTGCGCCAGCGGATCGGGCCAGGCTTCGAGTTTGTGCCGCTACGCCCTCTCGATGGGGCGCCGGACCCTGCGGCGAGCATCGAGGATGCCTTGCGGAGGCTCACCCGCCAAATGCCTGCTGCGGGCGGACTGACTTCACTGGATTTCTATTCGCGCCAGCTTCTCGCCTGGGGCCTGCGTCCTCTGGTTTGCTCCGGTGAGGTGCCATGCCAGGATCGCGATGCCGCAGCGGAAGCCCTGCAAAAGCGGCCGGTGGAGACCTTCGATTTCCATCACCCCCAAGCGGTCACGGCCCATTGGACCAGGGAAAACTTTGATGTTCTCGGACCCCGTCTGGCCCTGGAGGTCAGTCGGGCCACCGGTTGTTCGCTCAATCAAGTCTCCTTCTGGATCACCTCGCTGTTCCGCTTCGCCTCCGTGCCGCCGGAACAGGCCGGGCGCTGTGGCGCGCTGATGCAGGATGCGGTGGACGGTGCGGATGCCGAACGTTTCGGGGCTCTGCTGGCCCTGCTTTCGCGGATGAGCCGGGTGGTGCTCGTGGTCGATGACCTCGAGGCGGTCCACGGCGAACCCGTGGCGGCGCGGAAAATTGCCGGTTTTCTTGCCACCCTCCGCCAGGAAGCCCCGCGGGTGGACATGGTGGTGGCGGTCAATGACGACGTTTGGGAAAGCGCCTTTCTGCCCGCCTTGAGCGGAGGCCTGCTGGATCGGCTCAGCGAAGTGGTCATCCGTCTGGGGGGGATGTCTCAGGAAGCCGTGGTTTCCCTCCTGGCAGCCCGTGGCTTTCGTGATCCTGCCGAACTTGCGGCCCGGATGGACCTCCGCCCCGAGGACCGATACCCCCGCAAGGCCCTGCGAATGGCAAATGAAACCGAGGCCGTCTTGCATCCTCCGCACACGCGGGTCATCGGCAGCCCCGCGCCCGGCGGCGAGGAACAGGCTTGATCGACTCCGCGTTGGCCAACTGTGATGGGCGTGGCGGTTGGGGAAATCCACGCTTGATCGCGTTTCGTTTCGAAAAATTTCCTTTGCCAAGATCGGCCCCATCCCTTTAAGTCCCCGCCCGCGCGATCCTACCGAACCGCCGTCGGTCCTTCGGGCAGGCTCCTTATGGAGCTTCGTCAAGCGCGACGAAGGGTAACCCGGCAACTCGAAAACATCCATGTCCACCACCGTCCTGTCTCGTTTCGAGACCCCGAATCGCCTCGTTCGCAACGAGGAAACCGCCACCGAAACCTACGCCCAATTCATCGCCGAGCCATTCGAGCGTGGATACGGCCACACCCTCGGCAACTCCCTGCGCCGCGTGCTTCTTGGCTCGCTCGAAGGTGCCGCCATCACTTCGGTCCGTGTGGCCGGTGTGCAACACGAATTCTCCAGCCTTCCGGGCGTGGTGGAAGATGTCACCGACATCATCCTCAATCTCAAGAAAGTCCGCTTCAAGCATCACGACAAGGAACCCCGGGTCCTGACGATCAAGGTCGAACGCGAAGGCGTCGTGACTGCCGGCGACATCATCGAGGATCACCTCTATGAAGTCGTGAACAAGGACCAGGTGATCTGCCACCTCGACCGCAAGGTGAAGTTTGATTGCGAATTCGAAGTCCGCGTCGGCCGTGGGTTTGCCACGGGTGACGAGAACAAGCGCAAGGATCAGCCGATCGGCGTGATCGCGATCGACTCGATTTTCTCCCCCGTGACCCGCGTCAAGTATGCCGTGGAAGCGACCCGTGTCGGTCAGATGACCGATTACGACAAGCTCATCCTCGACATCTGGACCGATGGCCGCCTCACCCCGCAGGACGCGCTGCTCCAAGCCTCGGCGATTCTCCGCCACCACCTCGATGTTTTCGTCAACTACGACGAGAATGCCGTTTCCTTCGAAGAAGCTCCGGCCGAAGCGAACGAGGAGAACGCCGCGCTGAAGAAGCTTCTCAACATGTCGGTCAACGAGATCGAACTCTCCGTCCGTGCCGCCAACTGCCTCAACAACGCGAACATCACCACGGTCGGCCAACTGGCGATGAAGACCGAGGCGGAGATGCTCAAGTATCGCAACTTCGGCAAGAAGTCGCTCAACGAAATCAAGGACAAGCTTTCCGAACTCGGTCTTGGCCTTGGCATGTCGCTGGATCCGTCGCTCCTCACCGGTCCGGTGGGTTCGGTGGTTTCCCCGCGCCTTGGAATCGAAGACGAAGCTCCTGTGGGTCTTGCCGACCTGATCGCCCAGAACCTCGACGACTGAAACCATTCCATAAGGGACCAACCCGATGAGACACCGTAGCAAAACCGTGAAACTGAAGAGGACCGCCGACCACCGTCGTGCCCTCCTCGCCAACCTGGCCTGCAGCCTGATCGAACACGGGCGCATTCGCACCACCCTCGCCAAGGCCAAAGCCCTTCGCCCCCTGGCGGAAAAGCTTGTGACTCTCGGCAAGCGGGGCGACCTGCACGCCCGTCGTCAAGCTGTGGCCTTCCTCCGCCACAAGGACGTCGCCAAGAAGCTGTTCGATGACGTCGCCCCCCTCGCCAAAGAGCGTCAGGGTGGCTACTGCCGGATCACCAAGCTGGGCGTCCGCATGACGGACTCCGCTCCCATGGCCGTGATCGAGTGGGTGGACCAACCGGAAGTGGCCGAGGAAACCGAAGCCGCCCCTGCTGCCAAGGCCGAAGAGGCTGCTCCTGCCAAGGAAGAGACCGCCAAGGCGGAAGCTTCTTCCGAGGAGGCCAAGTAATCCTGTTCCGCCGCGAATACATTTCCCACCGCCGCCGGGCCTGTTCCCGTCGGCGGTTTTTCGTTGTCCGGAACGGGGACGGCTTTGGTCTCTAACAGATAGATGCCTTCCGGGGCCGCTCAGTTGTTAGAACTGCCAGCCCAGCCCAAGAGTGAAGCCGAGGGCATCGATCCCTGGATTCGGCGTCGTTTGACCGCCATTCGAGTGGTGCAGAAAGTAAACTCCGCCCAGAACGGAAAGCCCCGGGGTGATTTCACGCCGCAGGCCAAGTTGGGCGAACCAGTTCAAAGTGAAGTCCTGACCCTGGCCGCCGGGGACCCGGGTGGAATCCGTGAGTCCCACTCCGCCACCGATGGAAAAGAAAAGCGAAGTCCGCGGATCGGCAAACCAGTATTCGATCGAGGGAGCCCCGGAGATTCCAAGATAACCGCTCTCGGGTCCGGTGGTGAAGGTTTCCATCATCAGCGAGTAGCGGCCGCGAACAATGAGGCGGGCCCCATGCTCGTCTTCCCACCACTCCCAGTGCGTCGGAGTGCGCAGGGTAAGCTGGGTCGGGATGATTTCGTAGTCGATCGGTGTGTTCGAGCCCACATTCCAAAGATATCCGCTTTCCAGAGTGAGTTCCCAAGCCTCCGCAGGGTGGGCGGCCGCGGGGGCGGATGGGATCTCGATGCCGCCATGAAGAGGGACGGCAAGAAGCAGGAGGGAAAGCGTGGAGCGGATCATGGCGGTGGATTCAGGGTGTTTCATCTTCATCACCCGGGACCGGGGGAATCAGATCCTCACGCATCAAAAGACGCTGGATGTCCAGATCGTCAAGCAGATCGGCCGGAGTGCGGACGATGATCGAAGCATACGGTGCGAGCCGATCGATCTCCGCAACGGTGCAGTGCACCATGGAGGTCACGATGTCGGCATCGTATTTCTCGCGGTCGAAGAGGTTGGTAATGCGGAAGACGAGGCGGCTGCGGTCGAGGTCGAATTCGAATCCGCCGAGATTCAGCGACTTGTTGGCACGGGCCAGCAGTTCGAGGATCGGGTGCTCATGATCCTCATCCACCGGCAAAGGCATTTCGCCGATGACGGCCAGGGCATTCATGGGCGGATAGGCCTGGGCGATGAGTTCGATCCGGGTATGGTGGCCGGTGAAAACCGCGCGCAGGACATCTTTCCCATCGATCCGCTCGCAGTGCCAGCCCTGGCGGCCAAAGGCGTCTTCGACAGAAATCAGTTGCAGGGAAGGCGGACGCATGGGCCGGACCATCGCGGTCAGGCCTGCGGCTGAAAAGGGGAAAGTGGCATCTTTCCCCAGGGGATCGAGTGGGGAAACTCCCCGATTGCCCTTGGCAGGAAAAGCAGGGGGTGAGATGGGGAGGCATGGCCGATTCCATTCGCGAAATCACGGAACGCATCCGCAAGTTCTCTGCCGCCCGGGATTGGGACGTTTATCACAATCCCAAGGACATGGCCGTGGCGATCTGCGCCGAGGCCGGCGAACTTCTGCAGCATTTTGTCTGGCAGCAGCCGGGCCAAATCGAGGAAAGGGCGGCGAGTCATCGAGAGGAAATCGCCTCCGAGATTGCCGATGTCGGCATCCTCCTCTTTGAAATGGCCGACCGCATGGGGCTGGATCTTGGGACCGTCATGACCGCAAAACTGGACCGTAATGAAGTTCGCTATCCGGTCGATAAGGCCAAGGGTAACAACCTCAAATACAATCAGTTCTGATTGTTCTCGGGGCCTTTTGCCACCCCCCGGAAAAAAGAATGACGCGAGCTGGATTCCCCCCGGATTCGCAACTCGCGCCATTTCTGAGCCCTGACCGATTTGCGGGTGCAAAGCCCAGGACCTCCCCCCGGAGTGCCTGTGACTTCATGAAACCTCGTTTCGGTGAAGGACGGCGGTAAGGAAAACCAAATACTTTAGGTTGGCAAACTAATTCGACGGGAAAATGTCTTTTTCCATCCCATGTGTGTTTCCCGCCCGTCGGCGCTCCGACGGTCGTGGATTTCCGGCAAGGGTGTCATGAAGGTATTTTTGAGAGACAAGGTTGCGGTCCCGGCGGTTTTACAGGAGAAGACTTTCAGCCGCATGACCGAACTGTTGATCGACCCCGCCAGAAAGAGCGGATGCCAGGACCTGGACAAGCTTGAAGAGGTGGTTGCCGGAGCGGCGCTGCGCCAGCGTTCCCCCATCGATGAATTGCTGGACGCCGGTCTGGTCAACGAGGAGGCCTACATGCGCGAGCTGGCGGACGCCCTCGGTCTCGACTGGCTCGACAGCATTCCCCAGCCCGAAGCGCCGCTTCCGCTCCGGGAAGCTTGCGGACCCCGCGTGGCCCTGCGTCACCGCTTGTTGCCCATCGCCCTCGTGGGGGAGGAAGGACGGCCAAGGTTGAAGCTTGCGACCTTCGATCCCTTCAATCTCGTCGCCCGCCAAGCGGTGGCTCGGGAAATCGAGATTCCCGTGGAGTGGTGCATGGCCTCGCGTCGCCGCATCCATGAAGCCCTCCGCCGCCTTTACGGGGTCGGTGCGGATACCTTCGAACAGATCCTCGAAGGCCGCGACATGGATTTCTCCAACCTCGAAATGACCGATGAGGCCAACGTCATCGATGCCGATGATGATGCCGAAGCGAGCGTGGTGAAATTCGTCAATCAGATCATCCGCGAAGCCCTCGAGCAGAAAGCCACGGATATCCACGTCGAGCCTCTCTCCGACAACTTGCGCATCCGTTACCGGATCGACGGTCGCCTGGTGGAAGTCACCGTTCCGGAAAACATCAAGGCCCTGCAAAGCTCGGTGATCGCGCGATTGAAGATCATGTCGAAGCTCGACATCGCCGAACGCCGCTTGCCGCAGGACGGACGGATCAACCTGCAGTTCGAGGGCAATACCATCGACGTCCGTGTCGCCACCGTGCCCACAGTCGAGGGGGAAAGCGTTTCCCTCCGTCTGCTCAACCAGCAGCGCTTCAACATCGATCTCCTCGGCATGGAGTCCTTCGTCCGCAAGCGGATCGAAAGCCTGCTCGATCTGCCCAACGGCATCATCCTCATCACCGGTCCCACCGGTTCGGGAAAATCCACGAGCCTCTATTCCTTCCTCAGCGAGATCAACAAGCCCGACCAGCGCATTGTTACCATCGAGGATCCGGTCGAAAACAAGCTTCCGGGGGTCATGCAGATCGCGGTGAAATCGGACATCGGTCTGACTTTCGCCGCCGGGCTTCGTTCCATCCTCCGGGCCGACCCGAACACGGTGATGATCGGGGAAATCCGCGACCTTGAGACCGCCGAGATCGCCATCCGCGCCTCGCTCACCGGTCACCTGGTGTTCTCCACCCTTCACACCAACGACGCCTTGGGCGGCATCTCCCGTTTGATCGATATGGGCGTCGAGCCCTTCCTCGTCAGTGCCGCCGTCCGGGCCTTCCTCGCCCAGCGGCTCGTCCGTCGGCTTTGCCCGCATTGCAAGAAACCGCGCGAGGTCGATGCCTCCATCCGCATGGAACTCGGCATTCCCATGAATCTTGAGGGCCAGGCCTACGATGCCGTGGGCTGCGATCGATGCCGCGATACCGGTTTCTCCGGACGTCTCGCGATTTACGAGGTCGTCGTCCTCGGTCAGGCCATGCAGGACATGGTGGCTCACGCGGCGCCTGCCGCGGAAATCCGGGCCCAGGCGGTGAAGGATGGCTACATTCCCATGCGCGGCTACGGCTGGCACAAGGTGATGCAGGGCCTGACCACCATCGAGGAAGTCATCTCGGTCACGGCGACCGATGCCGGTGGAGCTTGAAACGGGATTTGAAGCGATGCCTGCATTCAATTACAAAGCCTTGGGAACAGGAGGGACGGTTCAGACCGGTCTCATCGATGCCGCCGATCGCAGCGAGGCCCTTCGTTTGCTGGATCGCCGTGGTTTGCAGCCGGTGAGTCTGAAGCAATCCACCCTTGATGTCGCGGCGACCAAGGAGGCGAAGAAAAAATCCGCACCCGCGAAACCCGCTTCCCGTCCCGCGGCGAAGGCGGCGGCACCTGAATCGAGCGGCGGTGAACTGAAACTCAAGCGCGCCGAGGTGATTCTTTTTACCGAGGAGCTGTCCGACATGCTGGGTGCCGGCTTGCAGCTTGAACCGGCGCTGCGCGCCATGGAAGGTCGGCAGGAACTCGGCTCCCTCAAGGAGGTCGCCGAAAGGATCCGCCAGCATGTGCGCGATGGCACGAATTTCTCCACGGCGCTCAAGCGCGTGAGTTCGAGCTTCGGCCCGCTTTACTGCTCGCTGGCCGCCGCAGGGGAGGCGTCCGGTGCGCTCGATACCATCCTGCGCCGGCAGTCGCACTATCTCAAAACCCTCGCCGAGCTTCAGTCGCGATTGATCCTCGCGATGATTTATCCGGCCTTCCTGATTTGCGCGGGCATCGGGGTATCGATCGTTTTTGTCACCGTTCTCATCCCGCAGTTGACCCAGCTCATCGAGTCCGCACCCGGCGGCAAGCTGCCGCTGCCGATTCAGATTCTGGTGGGCATCAGCGATCACTTCGGAGCCTATTGGTATGTTTACCTGATCCTGCTGCTGGCCGGCGGATTGTTTTTCAAGGCATGGAAGGACAATGAGGAAAATCGACCGACATGGGATCGGGTGAAACTGAAACTCCCTCTTGCCGGTCCGGTCATTTCCAGCCGCTTTTACGTGCAGTTCCTTGAGACCATGGCGAACCTTGTGGGCAACGGCTTGCCTCTGCTTCGTGCCTTGGAGCTTTCACGGGATGCCACCATGAACCTTTCGCTGCGCGGTGCGCTCGATCAGATCATCGAGCAGGTGGGTGATGGACGATCCCTTTCCAAGGCGATGATCCGCAACGGTCAGTTCCCGGCATTGCTGATCGATATGGTCGCCGTGGGCGAGCAGACCGGAAAGATCGATCAATCCCTCCGTCGCGCTGCCGAGCGTTACGACAAGGAACTGAACAAGGATCTCAACCGCATTATGGCGCTCATCATGCCCACGATTCTGATCATCATGGCTCTCATGATCGGCACGATGGCCTATCTCATGATCAATGCGATTTTCCAGACGATCAACAACCTCAACACGGGTCGTTGAGTTCCCGCTGGAAGCCGGATGGCCTCAGGGGGAAATCGCAACCAAACGAAATCCTGCGGACGGATCCAGCGCGCTGATCGCTCTGCGCAAGGCGGCTTGAACATCGGCGGAACCATACCATGGGCCCATTCCCGGGCCTCCGAAGGTGTGCGTTTCGATCAAGATCAGTTCACCGCGGCTGAGAAGGAAACTGGGGTTTCCCGAATCTCCGGCAACGAGGGATTTCCGCGACGATGCGGGCAGAGTGGGATCGTGTGCGAGGACCAGACCGTTCTGCTCCGCCCGTGCCACCCGGTGAAACCACAGGCTGCGGCTCTGATCGGTCACCAAGGCGAGTCGTCCAGCAGGATCCTTTCCCGGATGGGGCAGGGGATAGATGCGGATCTGCCGGGGCAGTGCCTGGTCTAACAGACCCACAGCGACATCGCAGGGCAAACCGTGATCCTTGAGCAGCGCGACTTGTTGGATCCGCCGCGGGTGCGCGCGTCCATCCCGATCATGGAAGACCACGGCAGTACCCGCAGGGCGGAGGTAGTGTGCGGCCATGACCACGATGCGCGGGTGAATGGCTGTGGCGGTGACCGAGCTGTCCCAGGCCACACCGCTGAGGTCGAGCTGCCATGGCCAGCCCTGATTCCATCGCACCGGCCCGTTGGCGATGTAGCTGGAGAAAAGCCCGTTGCTGCCCGCTTCCTTTCGGGCGAGGTCATCGAGCCGGAGGTCAGGCCGATGCAAGGCCGGACCTCCTCCCGGACCGGCGCAGCCGACCGCGACGAGCAGGCTCAGCACAATGACGAGGCGAAGCTTTCGCATGACTGCAATCAAACCCATGCTGGTGGCCAAACAAAAGGAAAAGGCGGCGCTCCAAGATGGACTTTCCTTCACGATGGTGGAAAAAATCGAATCTCGGATGCGCGTAAAAACCCGAAATCCAAATCATGCTTTTGGCATGCTGTGGACGCTCAAATTCGTTGCGGAGTCCGAACTTCTGTGGTTTGGGTCTCAGGATACCCATGAAAACCCCATTTTTGCCGCTTCCTGCGGTCCTTACCATCGGTCTAGCCTCGTCCTGCCACCTCCTTGCCCAAACCAATGGCACTTGGTCAGGTGACGTCGGAGGCGATTGGAGCGATACCACGAAATGGACCGGCGAAAACGTTGCTTCCGGCGTCGGTGCCATTGCGGATTTCAGCACGGTGAATCTTGCGGCCAATCGCACGGTCATTCTCGATACCGCCCGCACCATCGGACAGCTCAACTCGGCTGACGCGGTCGGGGCCGAAGGAAGTTGGACCTTTGCCGGTCCGGGTCTGCTGACGCTCGACAATGGCGCATCGCGTCCCGTCCTGAACATTGTCAATCGCCTCCCCATCATTTCCGCGCCCATCGCCGGGACGAATGGATTCGATAAACTGGGCGCGGGCATGCTGACCCTCAGCGGAGTCAATACCGGCCTGAGTGGCACGGTGACTCTTCCCGATGTCGGTGGAACCAACAGCGCCGGCCTTGTCCTTGCGGGAAATGATGCGGCGGGTGGGATCACTTCGTTCACCGTCGAGGGCACGGCGAGCACCGGGCAGTTCCTCGCCCTCAGTGGCGGGACGACACTGGGATCAGGCGTCACGATCAATCTCAACTCGCCCGGTGGCAACAGTGCCCCTCCCGGAGGCCTTCGCTCGGAAGGCGCGGCAACGGATATCAACGTGGTCCAAGGCCCCGTGAATATCGGTCTGGCTGGAGCCACAGCACGGATCGCGAACAACTCCGCAGGCCGCTTGGACATCACCGGCCCCATCAGCGGTGGGTCCAATGGCGTCGTGTTCCGATTCGGCACCAACCAGGGCATTCGCATCACCAACACGTCCAACAGTTGGAGCGGAGCCACTGTTCACCATCAGGACATTCTCTGGTTTGAGCCGGGCGCGCTGCCCGCCGCGTCGAACCTCGTCATTGGAGCCTCGGCCGCCGGCACGATCCAGACCAGCGGCAACTTCAATCGGGCTCTGGGAACGGGTGCGGGGCAGGTGCAGTTCACCCTGAGTGCCGGCCGCGCCCAAGGCTTCGGTGCCCGGGGAGGTCCGCTAACCCTGAATTTCGGCGGTGCCGGCGCCCCGGTTCTCTTCGATGTCAACGCCGGTGCCCCGGCCTCCCGCATCCGCACCAGCACTCTTGTCCTGAACAACGGCACTGCCACGGATCCGATCACATTGACCAATCCGCTCGACATCAACGGTGTCGCCCGGACGCTTCAGGTCAATTCCCAGTCGGCCACCCTCTCCGGTGGCTTGCTGGGTGGAAACTTCACTGTCAACAAAACGGGATTGGGCCGTCTTGATCTGCCCGCCGCTTCGACCTGGCTTGGTGGTCTGGATATTGCCGGGAATGGGGGCGTGGTCCGTCTCTCCAACAACGCCTCACTTGGCGCGGCCGCGACGGTGAAGACGATTCGAACCCGGGGATCAAATCAACAGACATCCATCTTGGAACTCACCGGTGGCATCACGATCGATTCCAACAAGACTCTCGCGATAGCAGGGAAAAGCTTCTACACAGCGGCGAGCGGGAATACGGGAAGTCAGATTTCCCTCCACAGCCATCCCACAGGAGGGCATAGGGTCGGAGGATGAAAGCGGGCTGGTGTTGGCTTGAAATCCCTGCCACTCGGTAGGGGTGTATGACCAAACAAA
>JALOTY010000067.1 GCA_025457665.1 Akkermansiaceae bacterium
CGACGAGAGCCGGGTGTTCGAGTATCGGATGAACTTCAGGGGCATGCCACCCACCGATCCGGCGATTTCAAGATCGGTGATCTTCCTGTGGGCATTGCCGTTGTAAGCGAGAATCGAATTGGTCTTGCAGGTCGATCCCACCGGCAGGGAGTAAATGTTGTCGTCCTTGTCGACACAGGTCGGACAAATCGGGGTCTTCGAGGGCAGAGGGTTTCCGCAGGGCTCTTCAGGGCTGGTGGTGCCCCCTACCGGAGGAGATTGAAGCGGCTTGGCAGGAGCCGGACTGAGCAGCGCAGTGGCCAACAAAATGATACCGGGGCGAGAAGCTTTCATGGGTAAGATCAAGGTTGGAGAGTCAGAAAAGAGGATGGGTGAGGATCAGGAGTCGGAGGAATCGACGGCATTGAAATCCAAAATCCGGGACGGCTGTCCGGCGGCCTGCACGAGCACACGGTGAGAACCGATGTTGCCCGAAGTGAGGAACTCGAAGGAAACTCCGCCCCAGTCCGTCGATTTCAAAACCTGGGAGACACCCTCAGCCGATGGGAAAGTCCCGCCATCGAGAAGAACGACACGAACCGGAGTTCCCGGTTTCACCGCACCAACCTCCACCCGCACTCCGACCGTGTCGAGCAGGCGGGTATCCACCACGGGGAACTCCCCAAGCTGGTTGGGCGCAAGTTCGAGACGCTTGCCGTCGGAGGGAACATGAACAAAAGCCCCTCCGGTGGGAGCACCCGCCGCAGGGCCGGCCGGAGAAGGGCGACGGGTGTAGCTGGTCCTTGGAAACACATCGAGAGACATATCCGTCGGCACCCGCTGGGCGGCCAATTCCTTGTCGGCATCGGCGGAGGGTCGTGGCAACTTCGCAGGCTTATCGGAAGCCTCTTCCATCGTTGGCTTGACTGCATCTCCCCCAGCTACGGGTTCGGTTCCCTCGCGTGATTGATTGGCAAACCAGATCACGCCGAGGCCCAAAATGGCCAAGCCAGCAAAGGCAGCGTAAGCACGTCTTTTCATCTCTGAAGAGTTGTTTGAGTGTTTGATTGGGTATCACCAAGAGCCGCGCGCCACGACCACAACTCCGAAGGTCAAAGCAGTGACAACGACGCGCACGTTGACCCATTCCAGCCTGTCAACCGTTCGTCCACTTTTTCTGAAAAAATAACCTGCATGAAAAATATGCAGGTTAGAGCCCAATTTCGGGCTACTTCAGCCGTGCCAAATCAAAAACCCTGACCGAAAATTTCTTTTGTTGCCACCAAGACCTGAAAAAAGGCTCTTCAGAGGCCGATCCATCTGAAAATTTTTTTCCGGACCGGCAGCCAGAGATGCTCAGAGGGCTTCCCAGGTGTCGGGGTCAGTCCCGAAAATCAAATCTTGGGGACAACGGAGTCGTCGAAGGACTTGGAACGAATCGCCTGGTTTGGGCTAGGATGAGAAGGGATGGAGAGGAACTAGCGATAATCTGCGCAGAGCATTTCCGCATTTGCCCTCGCTGCGCTCTGGCCATGCCAGTTTGGGGCATCCTACTTTCCCAGGGTTTTCCACATTTTCCCCCTGACGACCGAGGCGGCGTTGTTCATGAGGTGGTTCTTGAAGGCGGATGCGATCGGCGAGAGCCGTTTGGCTTTGGGATAAACGAGGTGCCAACTCGATGCGATGGGGAAACCCTCCACATCGAGGATCGCCACTCCGTGCTCCTTGGCATGGCCGTGCAGGGCATGGTTCGAAATCACACTGAGTCCCAGCCCTCCGGCCACAGCTTCCTTGATCGCTTCGTTGCTGCCCATCTCAAGCCGCACATCCGGACGGAAACGCTTGCGCCGGAAGTGTTTCTCCATCGCCATCCGCGTCCCGGATCCCGGCTCCCTCAGGATGAACCGCTGCTTCGCCAGATCCTGCAAGCGCAGGTTTTTCCTCTTCGTCAGCGGATCCGATGAAGCCGCCACCGCAACCAGCGGATTGCCCATGAAGATCTCATCCATCAGGTCCATGTCCGGAGGGGGCATCGACATGATGTAAATGTCATCCATGTTTTCCCTCAGCCTCCGCACCACGCCATCACGGTTCAGAACTTCCAGTGAGACATCGATCCCCGGATGCCCCTTGCAGAAGGACCCCACCAGCCTCGGCACGAAATACTTCGCCGTGCTCACCACCGCAACGCGGAGCTTGCCACGGGTGAGGCCTTTCATGGCATCGATCCTCTGTTGGAAAAGATCCCATTCATCCGAAATCCGCCTCGCGGTGCGCGCCAGTTCCATCCCGGCATCGGTGAGATGAACCTTGCGCGAAATCACCTCGTAAAGCGGGACCCCCACCGAGTGGGTGATTTCCCGCAATTGCATCGATGCCGTCGGCTGCGTGACATGCATCGCCTTGGCCGCGGATGTGACGCTGCCACTTTCCGCGAGTGCCTGGAAAAGCTTGAGTTGGCGGTAGGTGATGTTCATCAGTTTTTCTCGATGCATTAACGTAACAAAATCGATTATGCAAGATGTTTTGAAGGGATAGGATCGTAGCCGCAACCGATACCCGCCATGCACCTCCTCCTCGACCCCGCCATCCTGTTTTTCATCTTCGGTGTTCTCGCCGGTGCTTTGAAATCGAACCTCGAGATCCCCCCGGCGATATCGAAGTTCTTCTCGCTCTACCTGCTCATGGCGCTGGGCCTGAAGGGGGGCTTCGCCATGGCGGAATCAGGCTTCAGCTCCGGGATTGCGGTGAGCCTTGCCGCCGCGATTGCGATGGCCTTCATCGTCCCGACCCTTGGATACAATTTCCTCAAGGGCAGGATTTCGAAGTTCGATGCCGCCGCCGTGGCCGCCTCCTATGGTTCGGTGAGTGCGGTGACTTTCGTGACCGCGATCCAGTTTCTCGAGGCCAGCGGGATCGCCGTGGGTGGGCACATGGCGGTGGCCATGGTGATCATGGAATCGCCGGCCATCATCATGGCCGTGCTCCTTGCGAATTCGATCCGGCATAAGGCTGGAAATGGAGAGCTGGCCGGGAACCCATCGACATCCATGCCCCTGGGCAAGATCCTGCATGAATCCTTCACGGACGGCGCCCACCTGCTGCTGCTTGGATCCATGGCCGTGGGCCTGATCAGCGGTGAATCCGGCAAGGCGATGATGCAACCCTTCTCGGGCGACCTCTTCAAAGGCATTCTTGCCTTCTTCCTGCTCGACATGGGCATGATGGTGGCGCGGAACTTCAATCAGGCGAAAAAGGCCTCCTTCGTGCTCATCGCTTATGCCACCGCCGGTCCCTTCGTGCACGCCGCGATCGCCCTCGGGCTGGCCATGATCCTCGGTCTTCCCGCGGCCGACGGTGCGCTGCTGATGATCCTCTCTGCCAGTGCTTCCTACATCGTGGTTCCCGCCGTCCTGAGATATGCGATTCCGGAGGCCAATCCCTCCATCTACTTCGGGCTCTCTCTGGGCGTGACCTTCCCGATCAACATCCTCGTGGGAATCTCCATCTACACCTGGGCTGCGATGAAGTTTCTCGGATGATGGGGAAACAAGATCCACGGCAGGGCGGGAGCAACAACGCCCTGCCCTGTGGATCGGGATCAATGGAGGTGAAGTTCGAAGCGTTCCGTCACCGCCTTTCCATCGGGAGTGGTTTTGATGGTCAGAATCATCGGCACGTGAGCGCCGGCCGGGAGGGCCATGTCGGAAATGAGCACCTGGGCATCGGCATCCTTGCCCTTGGCGAAGTTGAGCTTGGTCGGCGCGGAACGCTCGCCGGCGATGCCCGTGATGCTTTGTTCAGCGTGGGCTAAGGGGTTGTTGTCTTTGTCGATGAAGACAATGCGGGCCTTGCGATCCTTGTCCACGGTGACTTCGAAGGCGAAGCCAGCCGCGGACCGGATCACCTGCCCACCGTTCGGCCCTTGGGTGACGATTTCCTCGTGTTCGTGGTGTTCGTGGTCGTGCTTTTCCTCGGCAAAGGCCAGCGGGCTTGCGAGCAAGGCAAGGATCAGTGCGATGGTGCGTTTCATGATGGTGGGTCTTGATGAGTTCGGTGGGATGATTTCTTCAATGCGTGGCGGGAGCATTCAGCGCCAGCGCCCGGGCTGCGGCTTTTCGGCCGAACATCCGGAAAACGGCGGGGGTCACGGCGAAATCGAGCAGGGTGGAGGAAACCAGGCCGCCGACGATGCAGATCGCGACGGGGCTGAGGATTTCCTTTCCCGGTTCGCCCATGGCGATGACGAAGGGGATGAGCGCGATGCCGGCGGACAGGGCGGTCATCGTCACAGGAACGAGGCGCTCCAGCGTGCCGCGTTCGATCATGGCATCGGTGAAGCGCTCGCCCTCGTGCTTCATGAGATGGAGGTAGTGGGAGATCATCATGATGCCATTGCGCGCGGCCACGCCGCCGACGGCGATGAAGCCGACGAGGGTCGCGATGCTGATGTTGCCGACCAGCCCCCAGGTCAGCGCGAGGCTGCCCATGAGGGCCAGCGGCAGGTTCAAGAGCACCTGGAAGGCGAGCACGAGGCTGCGGAAGTACGACCAAAGCAGTAGCACGATGATCCCCATGATGCCCGCAAAGAGGATGGCGATGCGTTTGGCGGCGGCCTGCTCGGCGCGGAAGTCGCCTTCGTAGCTGATGAAATAGCCTTCAGGCAGTTTCACCTGATCGCGGACCTTTTGTTCCAATTGCGCGACAAGGGCCCCGGCATCGCGTGCGCTTGGCTTGATCGAAACGACATAACGCCGCTGGGTGTTTTCCCGATACACCGAACCCGGCCCGGAGGCTTCGCGGACATCGGCCACCAGCTTGAGCGGGATGTAATCGCCCGTGACCGTATGAATCGGCAGGTTGCGGATCGTTTCGGCATCGCCGCGCCAGTTTTCGGGAAGGCGGATGGCGAGATCGATGATGCGCTGGTTTTCGCGGAGCCGGGCGATGCTGCTGCCGCCTAACAGGGTGGAGAGTTCGGCATTCAACTCGCCCGGCGAAACGCCGTGGACGAGCGCGCGGTCGCGATCCAACTCGATCCGGAGCTGCGGGATCTGCGCCTGCATGTCGAGTTTGGCATCCTCGAGTCCCGGGATGGTTTTCGCCACCTTCTGCACCTGCTCGCCGAGGTGGGTGATGGTGGCGAGGTCGGGGCCGAAGATTTTCACCGCGACCGGCGAAGTCACCCCGCTGAGCAAGTGGCTGATGCGATGCGAAAGTGGACCGGAGATGATGCTGAAAGTTCCCGGAACCGTCTTGATGCGGGTGCGGATGTCATCGAGTACCACGGGCAGCGGGCGGCCTTGGCCATCCTTGCGGAAATCGATGTCGAACTCGACATTGTTCATTGGCACGACGTGGTCGCTGCGCTCGGCGCGGCCGATGCGGCGGCCGATGTGGAGGACTTCGGGAACCTGGCGGATCTGGTCTTCCACCGACTTCGAGATTTTCTCCATTTCCGCGAGCGATGTCCCCGGGGCGGCACCGGTGGTGATGACAGCGGTTTCCTCATGGAAGGCGGGCAGGAAATCGCGGCCCATCTGTGGAACGAGCATCAGGGCAAGGGCCAGTAGCATCGACACCATGGCGATGATGATGACCGGCTGACGCAGGCTGAAGCGGAGGATGGAACGCTTCAGCGCCGATTTGAGCGTGCGGACGTAACAAAAAAACAGGCAATACTTTTAGGGTCCACTATTTATTGGAGGGGCAATACTTTTCGGAAAGTTTTCCAAATCACGCAATCACTTGGCCTCGATTGAAATAGGGAAGCCATCCGCCTTACTAATGTGCTGCGGTCCAAATCGGGGTAATTTCAGAAAATGGTGCTACCCTCCAAGCGCCCTGACCAAGGAAAGATGATTGTCGAGCGCCTGCAGATGAAGACGAATGCTGCTGCGGGCCGCATCCGTGTAGCGCCGGGCAGCTTGGTTTTCCTGTGCGAAAGATCCCTGTCCTTCGCGTGATTTGGCTTGGGAGTGAAGCCATGAGGTGCGGGTGGATTCAACTTCGCTTTGCATCGAAGTGAGCTGGCCTTTGCGACGCGTGAGATTCAGGAAAGCGCCCTCGATTTCCTCGACGGCACGCAGGGCGGTGGCGCGGTAGTTGGCAGCGGCCTCGGATGCTTTGGCGCTTCCTCGCTTCGTGGCGGCGATTCTTGCCGGATCCCAGATGGGAATTTCCAATCTGGGACCTGCGGAGAGTTCCCAAGTGCGGAGTTGTTCCTTGAGGGAATTGGTGCCGAGGTTGCCTCCCGCTCCCAATGCGAGCGTAGGAAGCAGATCGAGTCTGGCGGCATCTGCCCCAGCAAATGCGGAGCGCACATCGGCTTCGGCGGCAATCAGGTCCGGGCGGGAACCCCAGACGGAGGCGGGGGATTTGGAGGGACTTGCAGGTATGCGGGGCATGACGCGAGATGATGAAGGGCTTCCAGCATCACCACCACAAAGTCGGGTGAGGCGCAAACGAACAAGGCCGCGCTGCCGGTCTAGTTCGCTGAGACTGCGGCGGGCCTGCTCCACGGTGGATACGGCATCAGCCCGCTCGCTTGAGGAAATAAGCCCTTGGCGGAATAGTTCCTCGTTCAGTCCGGCAGCTTTTTGCTCGCTGGCAACCTGTTCGGTTTGCAACGCGATTTCCTCCCCAAGCAACAACTCTTCAAACCGGGCCATGGCGATCTCGGTGGCGATCATCAATCGCACTCCTCGCCAATTCGCGTGAGCTGATGCCTCGGCTGCTTGGGCCGATTTGATGCCTGCTCTGCGTTTGCCGAAAAGATCGATTTCCCAGGAGAGATCGCCCGTAGCCGTCCATGGTTCCATGTCGTCGGGACGGTATCCTGTCATCCGGTTCTGCTCTCTTCCTTCACGAAAGCCAATGGCGACACCAGCCTTCGGGAAAAGCGCCGCCATGGATTCGAATCTGTCGGCTTTGGCTGCCTCCACTCGCTGAAGGGCAGCCTCGATTTCAGGGTTGGCAGCCCACCCACGCTCGATCAGGTTGTCCAGTTCCGGATCGCCGTAAGCTTTCCACCATTCGGCCTGTAGAGCCGTGCCGTTGGCGGGAGCATTGATCCAGGCGGGCGGAGCACTGGAGACGGGCATCTCGGTTAAAGAACATGATACCAGCAACAGGATTGCTGAACAAGCAGTGAGTGGAATCGCCTTCATTTCTCTGTGCGGATGGCGGTGGCGTTGAGGATGAGTAAATCTGCGGTAGAACCCTCGGCCACTTTCCCGGTGACGGTGAGAGTGGCGAGTTTTCTAATTCCGCCGACATCTTCTAACGGCTCTTTCAGGACACGACCATCAGCATCGACGATCTGAACTGTCACAGTTCCGCGCTTTTTATCCTCCTTGCTGTCGCAGCAGTTATCCCATGGGGTTTCGCACTCATCGCCTGGGTTATCGCTGCATGCGGTGAGGACACCGGGGTCGCCCAAAATAAAGGCGGCGCGTCCGCTGACGAACGGGCTTGAGCTGCCCATGATGCGGCCTGTGATGGTGATTTCCTCTCCGGGTTTGGCGGTGGCTTTTGCGTTGACGATGGACTGTGGTTCCCCTTTGGGCGCGGCGGCAAGCACGGCTTGGAGAGCGGTGCTGGCTTCAGCAGCAGGCGGTGTGGAGGTGGATGCATCTGTCGCAGGCTTTTCCTTGCAGGAGACCAGAAGGGCGAAGGTGGCGAACAATAGGTAGGTTGGCTTCATTTTTTTCGTGTTGTTTTGGTTCGTGGTTTCAGGACATCCGGAGAGCCGAATGCAGAGAGGGTCTTAGGCAGCGGATCGCGGGCGGGAGCGCTCCGATGAGTCCGAGCAGGAGTCCGGTAACGATGCCGGTGATGGCGGCCGCCGGACCGATTTCAAGTGTGAATGATCCGATGGAAAAGGGAATGGTGCGGCCATCGAGAAGGAACACGGCGAGCAGTGATGCTACCAGTGCGCCGCTGAGGCAGGCGAGCGTGCTTTCCTGAACCAAGCTCAGTAGCAAAGATGCGCGACTGAAGCCGATGGCTTGGAGGGTTGCCATTTCCCGGACGCGAGAGGCAAAGGCGGCATATAAGGTATTGATGCCACCAAACAAGGCTCCGGCGGCGATCAGACCGGCGGTGATCCAGGTCATCGCTCTCAGGGGTTTGAAGAAGGAACTCAGACGATCATAGTAATCGCTTTCGCGCATGGCAGAGAGTTCGAGATCCAGACGTTGCTTGGCGAAAAGATCTGCCTCTTCAAAATCCGCCGGATCGTCGAGACGAACCACGACGCACGAGAGGGTTTCGCGTTTCGACAGAACCCGCAAGTCTCCCAGTGTGGCCCATATTTCGGATTCAAGAACGGTTCCGGGTGCTGCGAAGATTCCCGAAACTTTGAGTTCCTGTCCGTCGAGGATCATCGTAGAGCCGAGTTTGAGTTCTCCCTCCTTCAGGCCGAGTTTTCGCCAAGCAAGACGTCCGGCCATGACTTCTCCCGAGCGGGGAAAAGACCCGGCATCAATTCTGATTTCCGGGTGAACCCGCAGCGACTCGGGAGTCACACCACGAAACATGGCCTGGGTCTTCCTGCCATCGGGAAACTGGAGGTAGTTCATGTAATGAATCTCGCTGGAGACCGCACGCACTCCCAGATTTTCGTTGATGCCGGGTATGCTCGCCTCGGCGATGCCGGCACTGTTTTCCGGCACCTCGCTGCGCTGGATGCTTTCTTCCGATCCAGCGCCGATCAGGATGACATTGTGGGGCGATCCTGACGCAGAGAGCACTTTTTTCATTCCGCTATTGAGGGCGACCGAAGCCATCACGAGAAGAACGACGAGGGCGCTGCCGCCGATGGTTTGGATGAGTCTTGATTTGCTGCGCAAAAGATTTCGAACCGCGTAAGTGAAAGGTAGCATGGTGTTAGCTTCTGAGGTTTTTAACAATGGGTTGGCTCATGGCTTGGAAGGCAGGCCAGAGCGATGCGAAGATACCCAGAACAAGAGCGGAACCGACACCTACCACAACCACGCCCGCATCGGGCTGGATCGAAAGTGTTTGTCCTTCGTTGCCCATCGTGAAGCTTTGCCAGCGAAGGAAGATGACAGCAAGTCCCACTCCGACAATGCCACCGGCGAGACCGAGAAGACCGCCTTCACTCAACACCAAAAGACCGATCGCCCGGCCTGGAAATCCGAGTGTTCGCAGGACAGCGTTTTCCTTGACCCGTCCACGCACGACCAGCAACAACGCGTTGGCGACGAGACCCGCAACAGCAATCACCGCGCCGACGCCAAGCCAGCGCGTGAAGCCGATCAGCTCGATCAGTTGTGCGGCGGTTTCAGCAAAGAAGGCTTTTTCCGGACGGGTGTCCGTTGGTTCCGGGGCGCTCCGAAAAAGTTCATCGATTTTGGATGCAACCGGATCGAGATCGGAGGAGGTGTTGACCCTCACGTTGAACTGGGTGACGACGCCAAGTCCGCCACGGGATGCCTGTTGCAAGAATGGCAATTTCACATACGCAACGTTGTTGTCCTGAGCAAAGGGAGAGCGAATGACTCCGGAAACGGTTACGGTGATTCCCGCAGCATCGAAGCGGTCTCCGGGTTTGAGTCCGCGCCTTTGAGCGAACATTTCACCCAGGAGCGCACCGTCGTCGCGACGGCTCCACTCCGCTTCACTGCCAGAGATGATTTCGATCTCGGGTGCGAACTTTTTCAACAAACCATCGGGGACACCGCGATAGGTGATCACATCCAGGGACGCGCCACAGTTGTTCACTACGATCTGGACGGGCACCACTTCGCGCACACCGTCAATGCGGCGGATCTCGTCGGCATAATGTTCGGGCAAGCGGCTTGCGGATGGACAAAAGCGGTTCTGTCGATAGACGACGAGCGTGGTGTCTGCGGCTGTCTCTTCAGTTGCCTTGCCAAGTGAGCGTTGCAGGGTTTCGACAGCAGTGAACAGGAACATGCCGGATGCGACTCCGAAAATGGTGAGGAGGGATCGAACTCGATGGCGAATGAGTTGGAGCCACGCGAGTTTCAGAAGGTTGATGATTGCTCTCATGCGATATCAGGAGTTTTCCAGGAGTTTTCCAGGAGTTGGCCTTTTTCGAGGTGGAGTGTTCGGTCAGCGGCTGCCGCTGCTTTCGCATCGTGCGTGACCATGACGATAGACTTTCCATGTTCACGGGTCAGTTGCCGGAGGAGATCGAGAATTCGGGTGGCGGATTCGCGATCCAAATCACCAGTGGGTTCGTCTGCGACAAGCAGCGGAGGATTCGCCACGATGGCGCGTGCGATAGCGACCCGCTGCTCCTGCCCACCGGACAGCTCACCGGGAGTATGGTGCATTCGGTCAGAGAGGCCGACCAACTCCAGCGCGGTGTTCACTTTCGCATGGCGTTGCTTTTTGCTGATGTCGTCCAACAAAAGCGGTAGTTCGACATTCTCGAAAGCGGTCAGGACCGGGACGAGGTGATAGAGCTGGAAAATGTAGCCAACGTGTTTCGCCCGCCATTTGGTGAGGTCGCGCCGGGAAAGTTTGGCGATCTCGGTGCCTCCGATCACGAGCGAGCCATCAGTGGGCGAGTCGATGCCGGAAAGCAGGTTGAGAAGAGTGGTTTTACCGGAACCGGATGGCCCCATCAGGGCAAGGAATTCGCCCTTGGCGACTTCAAGATCGAGCTTTTCGAGAGGAGTGACTACGTTATTGCCCTTGCGGTAGCTCTTGGTGATTCCGCGGCATTGGATCATGGTTTCGTTCATTGTTTTATAAGGGTTGGGGTTACACGCTTTCCTTCTTGAAGTTGCTTCGGGGAAAGGACGACCCATTCGCCAGGCCGCAGACCATCTGAGATGCGGAGGTAGCCGTCCTTGATTTCGGTGGAGGGTGTGACGGCGCGCTTGCTGACCCGCTTGGACTCGGAGTCACAGATCCACACATGATTTTCCGCCAATGCCGCTTCAGGAACCCAGGTCGCGAGGGAACCCGCTGCAGGGGTGGAGACGGGCCCGCCCGATTTCATGGTTTCAAGGAACTCAACGCGGCAAAGCATTTCGGGGCGGAGCTCATCCACTGGATCATCAATGCTGACCTTTGCCTGCAGTGTATTCCTTTGGAGGTCCGCTTCGCCGGAAATGAGAGTAACCTTTCCGTGGAACACCTTGTCTGGGAGCAAGCTGCAGCGGATTCTCACATGCTGACCGATCTGAAGCCCTGCCGCATCGGCCAGAGGAACATCGACTCTGACCTGTATCTCGCCGGGCCGGTAAAGAATGGCAATGGTGCTGCTCTCCGGATCTTGATCCTGAAGCATCTTCTTCTGACCCGGTGCGGCAAGCAAGCGGACGACGCGCCCGTCGATGGGAGAGGTGATTTTTGTCCGGCTCAGGAAAAGCCGGGCTTGTTTGACTTCCAATGCGGCTGCTTCGATTTCGTCTTTACGAATCTGGCTCTCCGATTTCAGCCGCTCGACTTCGGCCTTCATTTCATCAACAGCGGAGAGAGCGACAAGATGCTGTGATTCCTGACGATCATTACCAAGTCTTGCCGCTACGACGTCCGCCTGAGAGACCGCACCTTGAGGGAGTTTGTCGATTCGCCTGAGTCGATCAGCTGCCTCATCGCGCAGGGTAGCAGCGGCGGCAAGCTGAGCCTCAAGACCCGCTACTTTTTTGCCGGCTGCCTCGATGGCCGATTGATGGGCGGCATAGCTGGACAGGGCCATTCGGTGTTTTTGCTCGGAAACGGCAAGGGCAAGCTTTCCATCTTCCTCAATGAGGGAAGCAAGGAGATCGCCCTTTCTGACTGTCTGTCCTTGCAGGACGGAAACGGATTCCACAACACCGTCGATCAGAGCCGTGGCTTTGATCGGAAGAGGCGAAGGTTCAATCCAGCCGCTGGCCTGGAACAACGGATTGCCTTCTGTGGAGCCGGGTGACTCGGGCCTTTTCTCTGTGATCGGTTGCTCTGCTGCTGGCGCTGCAAGGACAATCGCTACATCGACTTTGGGTGCGGGCAGGATGCGGTCACCGAATAAAACGAGGAAAACGATGGCGAAGCCGAGAAGTATGGCGACGGGAATGGACCAGGACGGAAGCCGTCTGACGGGCTTCTCGGGTTTTGGAGAATTGGATGAGAGTGTTTCGAGAGATGATGTGGTTTTCACAGATGATGAGTGTGCGGATGGAGTTCAGCTCGGGAACAAACGAGCCAAGTGAGTCGCGCCTCTGTGCACGACTCTGGACGGTCACAAAAGTGAGACCGTCTCAGATACTCCAAACACTCAACACGGAGCGATACGCCGCAGGTGTATCAGGACCGCGGATCGGCTGAAAAAAAGCCGGAACCTGTGGCAGTCGAAGAATTTCAACCGTGTCGTCAGCCAAAAAGGCAGAAAGCTCGACTGCAATGTAAGGAGGAATCTCCGTCGTGGTCCCCGGCACCGGAGTATCCGGCAAGGTGTCCATGTCCGCACAGCAGTCTTTGTGGCTCGACGTGCATTTTTTGCAGCAATCTTCCGTCCGCTCGCTTTGGTCCAACAGACAAATTCGCAACGGCAATCCAGCCAGCGGGAGAAGCATCCCGAAGCAGGCAAGGAGCAGTATTGCGAAGTATTTTTTCAAGCGATGAGGAAATCTGTTGATCGTTGGAGAAACTTGTCGAGAATTTATTTCCGAAAAAATGGATTGGGACTATCCCGAATACCCCCTAGTAACCGGTGCGGGAAATACGATATTTCGGAGAATGCTGTCGTCAAATCGTACTGCCATACAACGATCCCAATGATCCTTTTTTCTGATTTTTTGATTCTCGATGAATTTGCGAGCAGATTCGGCATCCATCTGGGCGGCTAGTTGCTCATCATGTCCAGCCAATCGCTCGGGGGTCTGCGCTTTGGTTCCGCCGAGCAAATTCAACCGGTGAAATGAAGATTCGATTTCCTTCAGCCGGAGCGCCTCGGAGTCGGAAAGTCCATATTCGCTCTTCCAATAGTTCACTCGCCGCTCAATTGAATTTCTGTGGCGTATATGCATGGATAAAAACGGGGAGAGAGCGAAGACAAGCAACCCAGATGCGAACGCTCCGAAAACCAGCAATCGGTCCTTCAGACTCCATAGTTCGGGAGGAGGTCGCAGCTTTCGTCTTTCCGCTTCGCTAAACATTTGCATACGTTGTCTTCTTTTGTTCATGGCTTCTGTGTACTGGATAACAACCGTAGCGAATTGAGAATGACCAGCAAGGTGGCCCCGGTATCCGCCAGGATGGCGAGCCAAAGACCTGCAGCGCCTGCGAATGCAAGGATGATGAACAGCGCCTTGACCGCCAGGGCGAAGGTGACGTTGAAGCGGATGATCCGCAGGGCACTTTTCCCGACCAGTATCGCTTCCGCTACTTTGGTGAGATCATCCTTCATCAGGGCGATGTCCGCCGTCTCGATGGCAGTATCGCTGCCGATGGCACCCATGGCGAAACCGACGCTGGCAATTGCCAATGCGGGCGCGTCGTTCACTCCATCGCCAATCATGCCGACGTGGGTGTATTGGGCGACGAGCTTTTTCACATGATCCACTTTCTGATCTGGCATGAGGTCGCCGATGGCTTCGTCGATGCCCGCTTGTTTGGCGATGGCGGAAGCGGTGTGCTGGTTGTCGCCGCTGAGCATGATGACTTTTCGAACTCCGGCCTCGTGGATCTTCCGGTGCGCTTCGATGACTTCCGGGCGTAGTGTATCGGCGATGGCGATGATGCCGAGCACTTCGCCTTTGCAATCTCCGTGCGGCAGATGTCCCAGTACGGCCAGCGATTGGCCCTTGGCCTCGATACCGCTCATAATCGCCTCGATTTCCGGGGAACAAACCCCGGCTTCGTGAGCCATTTTGTGATTTCCAATAAAGTGGGGATGTCCATCCACTGTGGCTTGTGCGCCCTGACCCGTGATGGAAACGTAGTCCTCAGCCGAGGCAAACGCCACATTACGGGCGCGGGCTGCTGAGACAATGGCCGTTGCCAGAGGATGCTCTGAATGGGTGTTGATCTCGGCGGCGCGGCGGAGAATTTCGTCTACTGATAGATTTCCCAGAGGAAAAATCCCAACGACCTCCGGTTTGCCCTGGGTGATGGTTCCGGTTTTATCGACGGCGAGGGCTTGGAGTTTCCCCACCGCTTCAAGATAGATTCCGCCCTTAACCAACACACCTCGGCGAGCGAGAGCGGTGAGCCCGGAAACGATGCTTACCGGGGTGGCGATGACCAGTGCACACGGGCAAGCGATGACGAGCAGAACAAGCGCACGGTAAATCCAAGGATTCCACGGCTGCCCCATTAGCAGGGGCGGAATAACCGCGATCATTATGGCGATGATGAAAACCAAGGGTGTGTAGATCGAGGCGAAACGATCCACCCAGCGTTGGGTCGGTGGCTTTTGTTCCTCCGCCTCGCCGACGAGTTGGATGATACGGGCCAACGTAGAATCACCGGCGGTCTTTGTGACCCGGACGGTTAGGGAGCCTTCCTGATTCACAGTGCCTGCGAAGACGGGATCGCCGGGTGATTTCTCTACGGGCACGGATTCGCCGGTGATGGGTGCTTGATCGACAGACGAGTTTCCAGAAATGACCTCGCCGTCCAGTGGCACGCGGCTGCCGCTACGGATGCGGATCTCCGTGCCGATGGCTATATCCACAACGGCCGTTTCGCGCTCGGTTCCATCCGCGGCAATAACGATGGCGGTGGGTGGTGAGAGTTCCATCAGTGCCTGCACCGCCCGGCGGGCACGGGTGGCGGCCCAGGATTCGAGGAGTTCTGACAGAGAGAAGAGAAAGACCACAGCCGCTGCTTCCCCGTGTTCGCCAATGATCCATGCACCAGCGACGGCGACGGTCATCAGCACATTCATGTCGAGTCGCCTCGACAGCAGTGCTTTCCATGCGGCAGGAAATACGAGAAGTCCGCCAGCCAGCGTGGCGATAGCGAAAGCCGTGGTTTGAAGCCACTCGGGACCGATGTCCATCCAACCCAGAACCAGACCGGCTCCGGTGAGGATGCCGGAAACCGCAACCAGCAGCCCCTGTGGCAGCGATCCTTCGTCGTGCCCGCAGTGATCGCTGGATGGGCTTTTTTCGGGATGGCTCATGGGTTGAGTGCGATTTTGGAAACGGTGCAGTCTCCATGCTGTTGCATCACATCGAGAAGACGGTTCTCCAGTTTGGCAAGATGACGCATGGTGGTGACGGAGGCATCCGAATCGGAAAGGGTTTCGCGCAGGTGAGTGCGGATGTCGCGGATGTCGTCAAGGGCGTGGGACAAGGCATCGTCTTTTCCCGCTGTGCGCAGACGAATGGCAAGGTGGTTGATACTTTCCACGACGGAACGGATCTCGTCGCTACGGCATTCGAGATCGATGTTTTCAATGCGACCGGCAGCCATACGCCGGATGTGGATGAATACGTGGCTGACGGGTTTGATGACCAGCTTGTGCATGGTCATCGAGGCGACCACTGCCACCACGCCCACGACAATGAGTGTGTGCATGAAATGGTGAACGAAGAATTCCGCCCAATCATCGGGGCGCTGGATGAAGTATTCAACGAGAGTGTAAAGCAACATTCCCACCAGAGATGCGGCGATGACGGCCTTGGCCATGGTGGTGAGCAAGCTGCGTCCTGTTGTTTCAACGGTTGGTGATTGGCGTTTCATGGGTATTAAGCGCAGCTGAGAAAGCCGCCACCATGCTGAAGATGGTGGCGGCTTGCCTTCATGTGGGATCAGTGCAGGTGCAACTCGAAGCGCTCGGTGATTGCTTTGGCATCGGCTGTGGTCTTGACGGTAAGGATCAGCGGAACATGGGCACCGGTGGGAAGTGCTTTGTCTGCGATCAGTACGTTGGCATCGGCATCTTTGCCTTTGGCAAATGCGAGTTTCGTCGGTGCGGAGCGCTCACCGGCGATGCCGGTGATGGTTTGCGCGTCGAGCGCGACCGGCTTCATCTCCTTGTCCAGGAAAATGATGCGGGCCTTGCGCTCCTTGTCCACGGTGACTTCAAGGGTGAAGCCTGCCTTGGATTCGACAACATGGCCGCCATTGGGGCCTTTTTTGCCATGCTCTTCATGCTCGCCGTGTTCCTCATGCTTTTCGTGGTCGTGGTCGTGATCCTCAGCAGCGAAGGCAAAGGGTGTGACGAGGATGGTGAGGACGGCGGTCAGTGTGGTTGCTTTCATTGTTTTTTTCATGTTTTTGTTTGGTTTGGGTGGGATCAGTGGGTGGCCGGCGCATTGAGCGCCAGAGCCTTTGCGGCTGCCTTTTTTCCGAATAGGCGGAACACGGCAGGAGTAACCGCGAAGTCGAGAAAGGTGGAACTGATGAGTCCACCGACGATGCAGATGGCGACGGGGCTCAGGATTTCCTTTCCGGGTTCGCCCATGGCGATAACAAAGGGAATCAGCGCGATTCCCGCCGAAAGCGCCGTCATCGTGACGGGGACAAAGCGTTCAAGGGTGCCCCGCTCGATCATGGCGTAAGTGAAGCCCTCGCCCTCATGTTTCATGAGGTGGAGGTAGTGGGAAATCATCATGATGCCATTGCGCGCGGCGACGCCTCCGACGGCGATGAAGCCGACCAAGGTGGCGATGCTGATGTTTCCGACCAGGATGTAGGTGAGCGCGAGGCTTCCCATGAGTGCAAGAGGCAGGTTGATCAGCACCTGGAGCGCGAGAATCAGGCTACGGAAGTAGGACCAGAGCAGTAGGACAATGACGACCATCACGCCTGCAAAGAGGATGGCGATCCTTCTGGTTGCCGCTTGCTGCGCCTGGAAGTCACCCTCGTAGCTGATGAAGTAACCCTCGGGCAAGCTGACTTGTGCTTTCACTTTTTCTTGAAGCTTGAGGACAAGCGCGCCTGCATCGCGCTCGCTGGGCTTGATGGCAACCACGTAGCGGCGCTGGGTGTTCTCACGGAACACTGAGCTCGGGCCAGCGGCTTCGCGTACGTCGGCGACGAGTTGCAACGGGATGTGATCGCCGGTTTTGGTATGGATCGGCAGCTCGCGGATGGTTTCGGCATCCATGCGGCGGTCTTCCGGCAGGCGGATGGCGAGGTCGATGGTGCGTTGGCTTTCGCGGAGTTGGGCGACAATGGTGCCACCCAGCAATGTGGACAGCTCCGCGTTCAATTCGCCGGGGGAAACGCCATGGGCAAGGGCGCGTTCACGGTCAATCTCAATGCGCAGTTGGGGAATCTGCGCCTGCATGTCGAGCTTGGCATCCTCCAGGCCGGGAATGGACTGGGCGACATCGCGGACTTTCTCACCGAGCGAAGTGATGGTTTGCAGGTCGGTTCCGAAAATCTTTACGGCTACAGGCGAACTAACACCACTGAGAAGGTGGCTGATCTTGTGGGACAGAGGGCCGGAAACGACGCTGAATGTGCCGGGGACGTTTCGGATGCGTTCACGAACGTCATCCAACACAACCTTCATCGGTCTGCCTTTCCCATCTTTTTTGAAATCAATGTCGAATTCCACGTTGTTCACCGGCACGACGTGGTCGCTGCGTTCGGCGCGCCCGATTCGGCGTCCGATGTGGTTCACTTCTGGTATCTGCCGGATCTGCTCTTCCACGGCAGCGGCGAGTGTTTCCATTTCGCGCAAGGATGTTCCGGGAGCCGCGCCTGTGGTTACCACGGCGGTTTCCTCATGGAAGGCTGGGAGGAAATCCTTGCTCATTTTCGGATAGAGCATGAGTGCTGCAGCCAAGACGACGGATACGGCTGCGATGATGGTCGCAGGTTGCCGCAGGCTTAAACGGAGAATGGTGGACCTGAGCAACCATTTCAGAAAACGAACGAGGCGCCCGTCATTGTGACCGTGGCCGGCATCCGCAGGCTTTACCTTGAGGAGCAGCGAGCAGAGCACCGGAATTGCCGTGAGGGAAACCACGAATGAGGCGATCATGCTGATGATCGTGGCGATGGCGATGGGTGCAAAGAGTTTGCCTTCTACGCCGGAGAGTCCGAGCAAAGGTAGAAACACGAGCACGATGAGAATGGTCGCGTAGAGAATGGAGTTCCGCACTTCGCCGGATGCCAGTGCGATGAGATCCAGCTTCGGCAGGGGTTCTTTAAGCCGGGCGTTTTCACGCAAGCGGCGGAAGACGTTTTCCACGTCCACGATGGCATCGTCCACGACCATGCCGATGGCCACGGCCAGACCGCCTAGCGTCATGCTGTTCACACTGAGATCCATCGAGCGGAAGGTGAGCAGTGTGACCGCGAAGCTCAGCGGCATGGCCATCAGTGTGATGAAGGTGGTACGGAAACTCATCAGGAAAAGCAGCAACACCACGGTGACCATCACAGCACCTTCGATGATGGCCTTTTTCAAGTTGCCGATGGCCGCATCGATGAAATCGCGCTGGCGGAAAAGAACGGTGGCTTCCACTCCTTTGGGGAGGGCAGGCTGGAGGTCTGCGATGGCCGCTTCGATCCGTTCGGTGAGGTCAATGGTGTCGAATCCGGGGGACTTCACCACGCTCATAATAACACCCGGGCTGCCGTTGACGGCGGCTTCCCCGCGTTTGGGTTCGGTACCCCATGCTACGGTTGCGACATCGGAAATGGCGACAGGGCGTCCGCCGGATTTCTTGATGATGGTGCGGGCAATATCATCGAGTTCAACGCTCATGGCGAGGTTGCGAACCATGATTTCCTGAGGGCCGCTATCGATGAAACCCCCGGTGGTGTTGGTGGCTGCCTCACTCACGGCCTGCTCCAACTCCTCGATGGTCACGCCATTGGCCTGCATGCGCCAGGGGTCGGGTTGGCGGTCTTGCCGTCCACGCTTTTCACACCGATAAGCAACACCTCGCCCATAAGCGAAGCAACCGGTGTCATGTAGGGCTGGGTGCCTTCGGGCAAGGATTCGCGCGCGACTTGCAGACGCTCTTGGACAAACTGTCTTGCCTGATAGATGTCGGTGCCCCACTCGAACTCGACGAACACGAGGGAAAGTGCGATGTCCGAGGTGGAGCGCATCCGGGTAAGTCCATTGACACCCATCAGGGCGTATTCAATGGGTTGGGTGACCAAGGCCTCGACTTCTTCGGGTGCTAGACCGGGAACTTCCGTCAGGACCGTGACGGTGGGTTTGGTGAGATCCGGCAATACCTCCACAGGTAGCTCGCTTCCGGTTTTCAGTCCGAGAGCGAGAATGAGGAAAGCAAGACAGAGAATAATGGTGCGGTTACGCAGCGACCAGCGGATAAGAAAGTTTAACATGGCATCAGGAAAGTTCGGTGGTTTCGTCCGTATTTTTGCGCCGGCGCATCGAGACGAAGACAAGCATCAGCGCGAGAATGCCGGTGCTGACCATTAACAGAATTTCACGGGTGGAGATTCCCCCCTCGGTATGAGCTTGGTCATCCCCCCCGCCCGCTTTCGCTGCTGCGGCTTTTTGTTCGGGAGTCATTTCCGAGCCATCCTCGTTGTGATCGTGACCGTGGGCGGCATCCATCGCTTCCTTGAGCACGTTCACGCGGTCGAAGGCATTCGGGATGGTCATGTGTTTGACATAGACATGGCGGCTGGATGGGCTGCCCTGAATGGCTTCGCGTGGCACGCTGAGCACGCCTTCTCGTTTTTCCATGATGATGGTGCATTCGGCATTCATCCCGCGGCGAAGTTGGTTGTCCGGGTTCTCGACGGTGAAAACCACTCCAGCGGTATTCAGATCGACCTCGTCCTCATCCGAACGTGTCGAGAGATTTTGACCGAGCGCACAAGCAGGATCGGGGCAAGGACAAGCCGCGTGTTTCAGCAGGGTGGCGTTGTATTCCTTGTCCGGGCGGATGGGAAACCTTACTCTTGCCTGGGTACCTTGTTTGATTTTTCCGGCAGTGGCCTGCGGCATCGTGGCGATCAGATAGATCGTGCTGAGGTCGGCGATTTCCGCGAGTGAATCCGATGCCTCGACGGGTGCGCCTAGAGACGTGTTGACTGAGATAACTGTGCCGCTCGCGGGTGCCGTCAGCCAGATGGACGGTGGCGGTTCGCCGGGTTGACGACTTTCCAAGAGGACGAGTTTCTCGCCCTTTTCGACAAAGGCACCGATCTTGAGTTTGGTTTCGACCACACGTCCGGGAATGCGGCTGCTGAGGATAGAGCGGTTCTCGGGAATCGCTTCCGTGCGGCCGAGCGCGAAGGTAGTAAGCTCGAAGTCTGCTTCCTCGACCACAGCGGTACGTATACCAAGATTCTTGACGCCTTGTTCGGTGAGAATGACTGGCTCGGTTGCGGGAGCGGCTGAAAAGACAAGTTGGGGCAGCAAGGCTGCGATGAGTGTCACAATGATTGGTTTCATGGATGATAAATGTTCATGGATTGCCGAGAGCGGTTTGGTAGCGGACGCGGGCGAGGTGGAATTCGAGCAGGGCATCGAGCCGCGATGCGGCGAGTTCGAGATGCTGTTCGCGGGCACGGAGAACGGTGATCAGGTCGCCCTGACCCTTGCGCCAGGCATCCTCGGTGAGTGTGGTCTGGGCCTTGGACTGGGGCAGGAGTTCATCGCCGATTTCCACAGCGAGTTCCGCCCATTCGAGCATTTCGGAGCGGGCAGCTTCGGCTTCTAACAGAATTCCTTGGCGCAAAGCAAAGGCCTCCTTGCGGCGGCGCGCGGCGCGGGCTTCGGCGGCTTCGATGTTGCCATCGTTTTTATCCCAGAAGGGCAGCGGCACGCTGAAACGGACGCCGATGATGGCTTCCTTGTCCGCAGGCTCCGGAGCATCGGTGAAACGTTCCGCACCGACAAAGACTCCGGCGGTGAGGTCGCCATAGCGGCGGGCATGCTCGATGGCGGCCTGCTGTTCAGCGGCGATGACGGCGAGGCGGGCGATTTCCTCGGCGGGGCGTTGCGAGGCGTCGCTGCCATCGGGAACATCGAGCGCAGGAAGCCCTCCGGAGACGTGCAGCAACTCACCGGTTGCCATGCCGAGGAGAGGCTTGAGTTCGCCGATGGCCTGTTGTTCCTCAGCCGCAAGCTGGCGGCGGCGGGCGATGAGACGGGCGCTTTCGATTTTCGCCTGACCGGCGTCGAGCGGTGAGGCCTCGCCTTTTTTCGCGCTGGCATCGATGAATTCCGCAAGTTCGGAGGAGAGGGCGGACTGTTCATCGAGCAATGCCGCCCGGGCCCGAATGGCAAGCACACGAACGAGGGCCGCGCGGGCATCGCCGATGAGGGTGTTCTCGACCTCGCGGACCTCGTTTTCGGCGGCTTGAACCAGGGTCGTGCCAAGCTGTTTCTCCAAGACGAGACGCCGGGTCACGGGAAAGCGCTGGCTCAGACTGATTTCGACTCCCTTTTCGGTGAATCGATCGTTGTGACGGAGTTCGACATCGAAGTCCGGGTTTTCCAGGCGGCCGCTCTGTTTCATTTGGCCGACGGCTTCATCGATGGTGAGTCTCGCCGCGGCGAGAGTGGGATTGCCGGCGCGGACACGGTCGCCCACGCTATCGAGCGTGACGACCACGCCGGGCTCGGCAAGGGCGGGTAGGATGCTGCAACCTAACAGAATGAGGAATGGTGGAATTTTCATGGTGATTCGAGCTTGGGTCCCGGGCGCGAAAATCCCGGGAAAAGGGGAGGGAGGAGATCCCTCCGTGGTCAGTGACACCGCGAAGCAAAGCGCCATCCGATGAATCCGGAGGCGGGCACGCGGGAATCAACCCAGCTCAAACCAAGGGCGGCTCGTCTTCCGCAAGAAAGGGCGGATCCGGAACATCGTCATGCTCGATCAGGAAAGCCAACCGCGAAACACATGAGGAAGCGGGGCTTTCCAGGGGAGGAAGCTCGAAAACAGCGAGAGGTCCGGCTTGAAAATGAAGGCAGCAGGGCCCGCGATGATGGTGGTGGTGATCTTCCGGATGATCCGGAGAATCCCCGTGGCGGTCCGGGCAGTGCGTGTCGGTGCAGGGTTCGACATCGCCATGCTCGTGCGACACGCAACAGGCTTCAACATGCTCTTCGCAGGCTTTCACCACGACCCGCGATGCTGGCATGACGCCACCGAGCAGGCCCAGGAAAAGGCATGCGAGGAGGCTGCGGATGACCAGCGTGGGCACATGGCACTTCAAGAACGGATCTCGTTGGCTGTCAAGCGAACAGTCCGAACCTGCTGAAAGCCAAAGCCTTCGAACCCCGTAGCGCAGGCATGCTCCGGGCCGCCCTTTTCCTCGCAGGACTTCTATGCCTTTTGCCGATGCCCGGGCGGGCGGAGGGCGAGGTGGTGAACTATGAGAGCTTCGGCGCGAAGGGCGATGGCGTGACCGATGACCTCCCGGCAATCGTCAAAGCCCATGCCCACGCCAACGAAAAAGGCCTGCCCGTGCGCAGCAAGCCGGGGGCCATCTATCACCTCGGCACACGCGCTCTGACGGCGGTGATTTGCACGGATACCGACTGGGGCACCTCGCGATTCATCATCGATGACAGCAAGGGCGTGGAAAATTCCGGCAAGGCGATCTTCGAAGTGAGGTCCAAGCTGCCATGGATTCCCCTGAAGATCGACAAACTCCGCCGCGGCCAGGAATCCGTGCCGGTGAAACTGGAAAGGGAATGTCTGGTCTATGTGGAGAACAAAGACCGCCGCCTCTTCATCCGCCGTGGCCTGAATCAAAACTCCGGCTCTCCGCAAAAGGAGGTATTTCTGTTAGATCGCGATGGACGGATCGAAGGTGCGATCGAGTGGGACTACGAGAGGATCACCACCCTGAACGCGATGCCTCTGGATGACAGCACCCTGCATCTGCGCGGCGGGATATTCACCCACATCGCCAATCGTGCCGATCCGGCAAAGGAATACGGCTACTGGGCGCGGAACATCGTCATCCGGCGATCCCGCACGGTGGTGGACGGGGTGACGCAGAAGGTCACTGGCGAAGGGGCAACTGGATTGCCTTACGGGGGATTTCTCAGTGCGAACCGTTGCGCCCGGGTGATGTTCCGGAATTGTGTGATCGATGGCCGCAAAGTGTACATCAAGCCCTCCGGTGCCGCCGGCAAGCCGGTGCCGATGGGAACTTACGGCTATTCCGCCGGGTTGGTGGTGGATTTCCGGATGATCGGCTGCCGTATGGGAAATGACATCCACGACCGCAGCCGCTGGGGCATCGTGGCCACGAATTTCATGAAAAACATCCTGCTGGAAGACTGCACGCTGTCCCGCATGGATGTGCACCAGGGGGTTTCAGGGAACTACGTCATCCGTCGTAGTACGATCGGCCATGCGGGGATCAATGCGATCGGCCGGGGGAATCTGATCGTTGAGGATTCCACCATCCACGCGCGGAACCTGGTGGCATTCCGCGGGGACTATGGCTCGACATGGGACGGCACGGTGACCATCCGCCGCTGCCGCTGGCTCCCGCCCGGCGCGGGGGATCCGGTACCGGTGATGTTCGGCATGGGAAACGATGGCAAACATGACTTTGGCTATCCCTGCTCCATGCCCTCGGAGATCCTCATCGATAGGCTTACGGTGGATGACTCCAAACTGAAGGGCGGCAAGGGATGCTTGATCTTCGATCGACCCCTGGCCGGAGGAGGAAAGGATTCGCCGTTTCCCTACCGCCCCACCCGGCGTGTGGAAATCCGCGGGCTCCAGACCTCGAGCGGATTGCCCCCGCGCCTGAGCAACGATGAGGCGCTGAATCGCATGGTGGAATGGGTGAAATAGATCCATCTCCCTTTCTAACAAAAAGCCCCCGGCTGCACGATGGCAGGCGGGGGCGGGAGATAATCTAACAGAAAGGCATCAGCCCTTGGCGGCGGCGACCACGGACTCGGTGGTGATGCCGAGTTCCTTGAAGACCGTGCCACCGGGGGCGCTGAGACCGAAGCGGTCGATACCGACGACGCGGCCCTCGCTGCCGATGTATTTCCACCAGAGTCCGGTGACCCCGGCCTCGATGGCGACGCGGCGGGTGCAGGACTTCGGCAGCACGGCATCGCGGTAGGCGGCGTCCTGGCGGTCGAAGCGCTCGAAGCAAGGCATGGAAACCACGCGCACGCCATCGCCGAGTTCTTCCGCAGCCTTGATGCAGTATTGCAGCTCGGAACCGCTGGCCATGAGGATGGTGGTGAGTTCGCCCTTTTCCTTGCGGGCGATGTAGCCACCGCGGCGGACGCCTTCGCGGCGCTCGGAAACGGAAAGTTCGTTCATGAGCGGCACGGCCTGGCGGGTGAGGATGAGGGCCGTGGGACCATCGGCACGCAGCAGGGCGACCGCGAAGGCACCGGCGGTTTCCTCGGCATCGGCCGGGCGGACGACATCGAGGTTCGGAATCACGCGGAGGCCGCTGACGGTTTCCACCGGCTGGTGGGTGGGGCCGTCTTCACCGACACCGACCGAGTCGTGGGTGAAGATGTAGGTCACGGGCAGTTTCGCGAGAGCGGCGAGGCGGATGGCCGGGCGCAGGTAGTCGGCGAAGACCAGGAAAGTCGCGCCGGAGCAGCGGAAGAGGCCGTCGTAGGCGATGCCATTGCAGATCGCGCCCATGGCGTGCTCGCGGATGCCGAACCAGATGTTGCGACCGGTGGGGTTCTCGGCGCTGTAATCGCCTTCGCCCTTCATGTAATTTTTCGTCGATCCGTAGAGGTCGGCCGATCCGGTGATGAAGTGCGGGACTTCCTTGGCGATGGACTGGATCACGACCCCACCGGCACCGCGGGTGGCGTCCTTGTAGTCCTCGGCAAAGGCCGGGATGCGGTCGGAGAGGTCGCTCGGGATGCTGCCTTGTACACCGGCCTGAAGCTCGGCTGCCAGCTCCGGATTGGCCTGGCTCCACGCTTCGTAGGTGCTCTGCCAGGCGAGGAACTCGCGCTTGTTCGACTCACCCAGCTCGGCGAAATGCGCGCGGACTTCCGGGGATACATAGAAATGCTCCCCAGGCAGGCCGAGGCCTTTGCGGGCTTCATCGGCAAACTTCGCGCCACCTTCTCCGTGACCGGCAGCGGTCCCGGCGACTTGCGGGATGCCTTTGCCGATGAGCGTCTTGGCGATGATCACCTTCGGGCGACCGTTGTCGTTGGCCTTGGCATCGGCGATGGCCTTGGCGACGGCGGCGAGGTCGTGGCCATCGATGGTCACGGCGTCCCAACCCTGCGAGGCAAAATACTGCTCGGCATTTTCGCTCTGCGTCTTCACCGCCATGGCGTCGAGGGTGACGTCGTTCGAGTCGTAGATCAGGATGAGGTTATCGAGCTGGCAATGACCGGCAAAGGCGATCGCTTCCTTGGCCACGCCTTCCTGGAGGCAGCCATCACCGTGAAGGGCGAAGACATGGTGATCGAAAATCGCGTGCTCCGCGGTGTTGAAACGGGCGGCGGCGCGTTTGCCGGAGAGGGCGTAGCCCACGGCATTGCCGATGCCCTGACCGAGCGGGCCGGTGGTGGCTTCCACGCCCACGGTATCGCCAAATTCCGGGTGCCCCGGGGTCTCGGAGCCGAGTTGGCGGAAGTTTTTCACCTCATCGAGCGAGAGGTGGTAACCGGCCATGTGCAGCCAGCTGTAGAGGAACATCGATCCATGGCCGCCGGAGAGGACGAAACGGTCGCGGTTCAGCCATTTTGGGGCCTCGGCATGGTAGCGCAGACCGCCGCCGCCGTAGAGCACCGCCCCGATTTCGGCGCAGCCGAGAGGCAGGCCGAGGTGGCCGGAGGAACAGGCGTGGACGGCATCGATGGCAAGGCCCCGGGCTTGGGCAGCGGCTTCGGTGAGAATGGCGGTATTCATGGTCGATCTTCTTCGGAAAGGGGCCGCAAGGGTAGGGCCCGGCGAAGGGCTGGCAAGCCGCCATTGGGACAGCATTTCAGGGGGGGAAATCCGGGCACTGAGGGCGATTTTGCCACCCGGGACGAGGTCGGTTCCGTGAGCAGGTCGATTATCGGCCGGGAATGCCTAGGGTCAAAAGGGCAAGATAAAACCTATTCAAGAACCTAGTCGTTTGGATATTTAAGTGAGTCGCAAATGATTCACTATGAGGTAATTGTTGAACATTTATCTAAAAATTCTCTATTCAAAAACCTATTCAAATGTCATTTTCGGGGCGTCGCCATGAGCCTCACCATCGAGCAAGTCCTCTTCCGGGGCCCCGCCACATCCAAGGAAATCCAGGCGGCTACCGGGATGAGCCAACCCGGGGTTTCCCGGGCTCTGCGGGCGATGGGCGACGCGATCATCACGGTCAAATCCGGGCAATCGCCACGGTATCTGTTGGTTCGCCGGGCCTTTGGCAGTCACGACCGACTGCCGATTCACATGGTCGATCCTCACGGCAACAACACGGCTATCGGCGTCATCCGCCCGCTGGCCTTCGGCGGCTATTTTCTTCAGGTGCTTCCCGGCATGCCCTCGGTTCTGCTCGGGGTGGAAAAAAGCGGTCTTTTCAGGGGCTTGCCCTTTTTCCTCCGCGACCTGGCACCGCAGGGTTTCATTGGTCGCCAGATCGCCATGAGCCTCGCGGGGCCATCCGGTTTCCCCAGTGATCCGAAGGATTGGAGCGACGAACAGATCGGCCAATACCTCGTATCGAATGGGGATGACTTGCCGGGAAATCTGAAATTCGGCCCCCAGGCCCACCTGCGGGTTCGGCGGCGGCCGACTGCGCACACGCCAGACGATTACCCGATGTTGGCAGACCAGGCCATGGATGGGGAGGTTCCAGGAACTTCCGCCGGGGGCGAGCAACCGAAGTTCACGGCGTTTTGCAAAGACCTCGCCGCTCATGTCATCGTGAAATTCTCCCCTCGTGGCAGCGACCCCGTGGCGCGACGCTGGCGGGACATCCTGATCACCGAGTTTCACGCCAGCGAGGCGATCCATGCCGTCAACTACCCCGCAGCAGAAACCCGGCTCCTCGAACGCGATGGCAGGCTTTTCCTGGAATCCCGGCGCTTCGACCGCAGCGGGGAGTACGGGCGATTGTCGATGATTTCCCTGCAATACGTGGACGCCGAGTTTTCGGGAGTCGGCCGGGGCTGGCCGCAGGCCATGAGGGCGCTGCACGACCTGGGATTGCTGAGCTGGCAGCACCTTTTCGATGCCTGCGTGCTGTGGGGTTTCGGTCGGCTGATCCACAACACCGACATGCACCTGGGGAATCTCAGCCTCGGGATCGATGGCGATGTCTTCCGCCTGCTGCCGATCTATGACATGGGCTCCATGGGATTTGCGCCGATCGCTGGCGAACTGCGGGCTTTTGATTTCCACTGTCCAGAGCTGGAGGAGCTCGTTTCGGGGGACCCGGAGTCCAACGCAGCAATCAAGAAAGCCGCCTTGGCCATCGCCCGCGATTTCTGGAACCGGGTGGCGGGCGACGAGCGGATCTCGCCGGAGTTTCGGGAGTATCTGGCACTAGGAAATCCCGTGGAGCGAGCGACGCCGAAATCGGGAGTTTCCTGAGTGGCCAATCTTGCCTGGAGCATCGAGTTGCCTGATGCATCGAATTCGAAGGGTGAACAAGATGAGGCCTTGTCTCTGAGACCCCAAGTCGATTCTCCCTCAACCCAAAAACCGGAGCCCCCGCAATGATCTCATTCATCCTGCCCATCGCGCCTATCATTCCAGAAGGGAAAACAGGAACCACGGATTTCACGGATATACACGGATAATCAAGGAGTTGCATGGATTGATTGATTCACCTGGTGGGTGATCGTCACATGCCTGGTAAGCATCTCTGAATCCGTGCCTTCTGTGTAATCCGTGGTTTCCATTTCTGAATTCAGGATCATGCTCCCCGATTCCCGGAAGCCCGCTTCATTCTCCACCGAGCGGGATCGACCTATCAGTCGGCAGATCGCGGAATTTTTATGAAAAATCTCTTGTCAGTCTCCGCCCGATCAGTAGCTTTCCGGCCCCGGGCCGCCAAGCGGTCCATGCAGAGCCAAGGTCCCGTTCGTCTAGCGGTTAGGACTCCGGATTTTCATTCCGGCAACAGGGGTTCGATTCCCCTACGGGATGCCAGCTCAGGCATCGCACCACGGCCCCACCCCACCCGCCCACTCCCGGCGGGTTTTGTTTTTTCGGCGCCCGAACCCGGCTTCGGCCCCTCCTTTGAGCTTTCCGGGATCGGAGGCGCTTGCTTTCCTCTCTCCGGCCATGGCGGAAGATCGTGATTTCTTGCAGGGGGTCGATGAGGCCGCCCTGTGTGTCCGCCTGTTCGAGGTGTTGCCGGACATTGTCTTTTGCCTGAAGGATGCCGACCGCCGCTACCGCGCCGCGAATCGAGCCTTTGCCGAGCGGCTGGGGCTGAGGGACCCGCAAAAACTCATCGGACGCCGCGCCGAGGAATTTTTTCCCCCGGAAATGGCGGAGGCCTACCGCAAGCAGGACCAGCTCGTGCTCGGGCAGGGCAGGGCCATCACCGATGAACTCGAACTCATCAGCAATCGCAACGGCGGCACCGGCTGGTTCCTCGCCACCAAGATCCCGCTGCACGACGGGCAGGGCAAGGTCATCGGTCTGGCCTCGATTTCCCGCGACCTGCGCCAGCCAGCCGCCGGCGAGGCCGAGTTGGCCGGTGTGGCCCGGGTGGCCGACCACGTCCGCGCCCACCTCGATGAGCCACTGAAGACCGACGACCTCGCCGCCATCGCCGGGCTGACCAGCACCCAGCTCGATCGCCGCATGCGCCGCGTTTACCATCTCACGACGGCCCAGTTCATCCGGAAATCCCGCATCGAACATGCCGCCGTCCTGCTTTCCACCACCCGTCGGCCGATCGCGGAAATCGCCCTCGAATGCGGATACGGTGACCAGACCGCACTGACCCGCCAGTTCCGCGCCACCGTGGGCCTGCCCCCCGCCGCCTTCCGCGAACACCGGAGGAAAAACCCATGAATCCGACCCCTCAACGCGTCGCGCTTTTTGGCGGCAGCTTCGATCCCATCCACCTCGGGCATTTGGAAATCGCTGCCCGGGCCGTTGCTGCGATGCGCTTGGACCGGGTGATCTTCCTGCCCTGCCGGATCTCGCCCCACAAGCTCGATGGCCCGCCACCCACCGCCGGGGAAGACCGCCTCGCCATGCTCCGACTCGCCACAGCCGGGCTGCCCTGGGCGGAAGTCGATGACTTCGATCTCACCCAGCCACCGCCCTCCTATTCTTACCTGACCGTGGCGGAAATGGCCCGTCGGCACCCCCAGGCAAAGCTGTTTTGGCTGCTGGGCAAGGACCAATGGGAAGCCCTGCCCCGCTGGAAACATCCCGAAAAACTCGCCGCGGCCGTGGACTTCATCGTCTTTTCCCGCGATGGCGACCCGCAACCCCGCGCGGGCTGGACCATGCATCCGGTCAGCGGCACCCATCCGGCCTCCGCCACCCGCATTCGCGCCCAGTTGACCAGCGGTGAGGAAACGCCCTGGCTGCCGGAGGCGGTGAGGAGATACATCCTCGACCACGGTCTCTATCCGCCCCGGCAATGAGACGCCGGCCGGGATGCCTTACGAACCGGAACGACGGCTTGCCGAAATCCGATCCACCCTCTAGCGTCACCGCAATCCCGATTTCCTCCCATGAAACTCCCTCTCCTTCTCGCCCTGCTGATCAGCTCCCTGCTCCCTGTCTTGGCTCAGGAAAACCCGCCGCAGGAAAAGGCTCTTGCCGAATGGGAACAGAACTTCCTGAACCTGCCGGAAACCCGCCGCACCGAGTTCCTTCGCGCCATCGACAAGGCCCGCGAACTCTTCGGCCAGAAGCGGATCTTCGAAACCATCGATGAACTTCACAAGGCCCGCGCGATCTTCGTGGATTCCCCGGATCTCGAAAACCTCCTCGGTGCCTGTCAGGTCGAGTTCCGCGCCTTCGATAAGGCGATGGACCACTTCAAGCGCGCCGACACGCTCGCACCCGAATCGCCGAACATTCTTTTCAACGTCGCCGAGGTCTATTTCGTGACCAAGGAGTGGGACAAGGCCGAACAAATGTTCTCCCGCATCCTCGCCCTGCTCGGTGACGACAAGGCGCAGCTCCCCATGGCCCGCATCGTCGAGTTCAAGCGCCTGCTGTGCCTGATCAAGCTGGAACGGATCGACGAAGCCAGGGAGCTGGCCGTGAAATACGATCTCTTCGACGACAGCCCCTTCCCCTACTATGCGGAAGCCGCCATGGCCTTCCACGACGGGCGCGAAGTGGATGCCGAGCTGGCCATCGCCCGCGGCAACCGGATCTTCGCCGATGCCGCCGTCATCGCCCCATGGCAGGACACCCTGATGGAGTTCGGCTACATCAAAAGCTTCTACGGCGGAGACATCAGCGAGGAGTGATTCCCCTCACATCCCGCAGGTGGGGAAATCGCTGACCTGCTCGAGGTGAATGCCATAGAGCCGGGCGATCTCCGGAGCTTCCGAGCAGTCGTAGTGGTCGCGGTAGTAGATTTCCCGCACCCCATACGCGCACAGAGTCTGCATGCAGGCCGTGCAGGGCATGGTGGTGCTCGCCACCAGCTTCACCTCGCCACGGCGGAAAAGGCTGCAAAGGTTCACCTCGGCATGGAGCATGAACTTTTGGCGTGACTCGCGGTCGTCCCAAAACCCCGGCGGCGGATCAAATCCCGGAGCCAGACCATTGTAGGCGGTGGCGATGACCCGATTGTCAAAATCCAGAGCCGCGGCACCCACCTTGCGGAAGGGGTCCTCCGAGCGCAGGGAAGCCACATGGGCGAGCGCCATGGCATAGCGGGGAATCGAAAGTCGGGACACGCCCCCAATCAACCGAAGCCCGCCGCCGCCGTCAACGCCTCCCCGTTTCACGCCTCATCGGCGGCCCGCCAGGCGAGGCGGAAGATTCGCTGGCTGCCGTAAGCTTTCGCCAGAGGAACGGAGCCGACATACTCCAAGCCGAGGTCCTCCGCCCGCCGCCTTTTCAAAAGCGCGGCGAATCCATCACTGGCATAGACCTCGTTCACCTCGGTGATCGGCTCGATCCGTGCCGCGCGGGCGATGTTCCTGCCGCAGAATTGCGGCCGACCGGAAAGCGGGTCCTCTTTCCACGCCATCACCGGTCCGGCATGCAGCGCCACCCGCACGCCCATGGCCTCGGAAATCCCCAACGCCGCCCAGTCCCGGCCCGAGACCCTGTCGCGGAAATGCAGCGCCGCCCGCGCCGCATCCACCACATCCCGGAAGACCATGAAAACCCCATCGCCCCAGGTATCGACCACCTCGCAGGCCGCCTTGCCCTCGCTCACCAGATCGGCAAGGTCCTGGCGGAAAACCGTGGTGAAACGGTGCAGGTCCCTTTCCTCCAGCTTGCTGTATCCCTTCATGTCGGCAAACAGCATTGCCCGCACCACCATTCCCTCATCCTCCTCCCCGGCCATGGGCCCGGCAGGCTCCGAATCCAGCAGGCGGATGCTGCCATCGAGCGGATCGATCACCTCCACGGCAATCCCATCCCGCCGCCAATCCGCCACTGCATCCGCCGTTCCCCCGCCCCCATCCCCCGGCAACCCGTTCCAGACCGCCAGCCCCCGCACGCCCACCCCCGCCGCCTCGGCATCCAGCAGGGCCAGCCCGCCGAAGACATGGTTGCAGTGATGATAAACCTGCGGGTCATCCGGCGTGGTTCCATCGCCCAAGACCGTCAATCCATGCGCCGCTTGCTCCACCCGCAGGATCCTTTCGGCAAATTCCGCTGTCGCCAGCTCCTCCGCCGGCTTGGAAAGCACCAGCCGCACCGTCAATTTCGCCGCCAAGGCCGCCTCTGCCATCAACAGATCCGCCCCGGTGGAAAGGGAAAGATACACCACCCGCGTCCCCAGACGCTCCAACGCCGCCGCCAGGGCCGCCGCCACCACCGCCTCCGATTTCAGCGGAAATCGCGGCATCGGCCGCTCCGGCGCATCGAAGCGATGCCCGGAAAACACCATCACCTCCGGACGCGGGAAGATCTCATGAAACCAGGTTTCCACCGCCGCCCCATCCACCCCCACCTGATCCCAGCGCTGCATGATCCGCCGGGCCTGCCGGGCCATGGATGCCAGCTCTTCGGACCGTGGATCGATCCCCGCCGCCGCCAGCCGATAGTGCCCCGCCGCCGCCTCCCATTGACGACGCAAAAGCGCCGCCTCGCCCCGGGTCGCGTGGGCCCAGTGGTCCTGCGGGCTCGCCGCCAAAGCTTCCGCCGCCAGGGAATCGACCTCACCCGCGGTCAACGCCGCGCCATCCGCATCGCCGCTGAAAAAGGCCATGGTTGCGGCATTGATGCCGGTGAAATAGTCCCGATGCCGCTCGAAGGCCCGGCGGTAAGCCGCGGCCGATTTCCGCCAGCTTTCCCGCGGGCATCCACCCGCCGCCTGCCGGGCAAATCCCTCGTCCTTGAAGGTCCGGCCTAACAGCCCCAGCGTATCGGCATCCTCATGGCCCTTGGCGATGAGTTCCTCCACCCGCTTGAGCGCTGCGCGGTAGCGGCCCATGTTGGCGTGGGACCGCGCCACCAGATGGTGCAGCTCCAGATTTTCCGGGTAGTGGCGCAGGCCGGCCGCTGCGGCGTCGAAGGCCAGCAGCAACTCGCCCACCCTCAGCGCCCGCTTGGCGATCATCCGGTAGTCGTCCAGCGCATGGGCATGTTTTTCATCGCTCTCCCGCTGGTCCCACATCCGGCGCAGCTCCGGAGCGTCCGCCCGCGCCACCACCGCAGGATCGAAACAGGCCCCACCCGCCGGCGGCAGCAGCTTCCAGCCGAAACTCCGGATCGCCGCCAAGGCACCGGCCACGGCATTGCGATCGTGCACCTTTTCCTCCTCCGGAAGCTCGTCGTAAGGGACCAGACAGGGATGCCGCTTGCTCGCATCATCCCGCTCCGGTCCCCAGGTCCAGCCCTGTTCCATCCGCGCCCGGCTCCACACCTCATGGGCATTGGCCGCCAGTTTCTCCAGCAGGGGCCGGAGCTCCCCGGGAATGGATTCCGGAGTCACTTCCACGGGGCGGGGCTCGTAGCTCATAGGTTCCTGTCGCGTGAAACTTCCGGCAAGCCCGCACTCAGGCCGGGTTCAGAAAGGGATCGATGTCCAAAAAGTCCTGCCCGTGGATGATTTCCGCGAGAATTGGAGCCTCCACCAGATCCTCGATGACCCCCTTGTTGGTGATCGCCGCGGTATCCAGCTCGTCCTGCAAATGATTCAAGACCAACCCGGCCACCTCCAGGCCGCTGGCACGGATGTCCTCGACCGTGAGAATCGTGTGGTTCAGCGCGCCCAGGCGATTGGCGACCACGACGATCACCGGCAGGCCGATGTCCGTCGCGAGATCCGCCATGTCGTATCCATCTGCCAAGGGCACGCGCCAGCCCCCGGCGCCTTCCACCACCACGCGGTCGAAGCGTTTTTCGAAGAGCTTGAAATCCGCGAGGATCATCCCCGGATTCACCTGCGAATGTTCCAGCATGGCCGCCACCTTCGGGGCCACGGCGGCTTTCAGCCAGACCGGATTGACCTCCTCCAGGCTCAGGCCGCCGGACGCCTCCGCCAGCGCCACGGCATCGTCCCGGTCACCACAGCACACCGGCTTGTATCCCGCAGCATGGATGCCATTTTCCCGCAAGGTGGAAACCAAGAGCCGGGAAAACCAGGTCTTGCCCACATTCGTGTCCGTCCCGGTGACAAACCAGCTCACGGATCACCTCCTTCGATGGCGCGCCGCTCATCATCGGACACCGGCAGCGCCTTCTTCGGCACCTCGTCCTCCCATGTCCCGTCAGCGACCAGATGCGCCCGGATCACGGTCCAGATCGCGGCTGCCAGGATCAGCGAGATCAACTTCGGCCCCCAGTTCTTTCGAAATGCCTTTCTCATCGTCGTTCTTCTTGCTCAGGAAAATCTCCTCCATCCGCTGCGCGAATTTCTCCGGCCCCAAGGCACGCTCGATGTGGCCATCGATGCAGATGGAAATCGCCCCGGTTTCCTCACTGACCACCACGCACACCGCATCCGTCTCCTCGGTGATGCCGATCGCCGCCCGGTGACGCAGGCCGATGGACCGATCGCTCAACTCCCGCTGACTCACCGGGAGGACACAGGCCGCCGCCTGGACTTTTTCCTCGGCCAGGATGATCGCCCCGTCGTGCAGTGGCGATTTCGGGAAAAACAAGGCATGCGCCAACTCGGGAGTGAACACCGCCGACAAGGTCACACCGGTTTCCTGGATCGGCTTGAGGGAAATGTTCCGCTCGATCGCGAACAGCGCGCCGATGCGCTTCTTCGATAAAGTCACCACCGCTTCCGTAAGGTTTTCGAGGAAGGCGACCTGCCGCCGGTCATTGCGCAGCAGCCAGTCGAGCCAGCGGCTGCTGCCCACCCGCGCGAGGGCCGTGCGGATTTCCGGCTGGAAAATCACCGGCAAGGCGACGAGCAGCACCAGCAGGGCATTGCTCACCAGCCACGAAATCACCTGGAAACGGAAGAACTGCAGCAGCGCCGTGAACAGGAGCAGGATCACCACCAGACCCGCCAGAATCCGCGCCCCGCGAGTGGCACGGAAAGCCCGGTAAATCTGATAGATCAGCATCGACAGCACCACGATTTCCACCGCGTGCCGCCAATGTCTCTGGATGAATTCCCACACCATCGCCGCACTCATACTAACGGGACAAGGATCGATCTGTCACTTGCTATCCCGCGGACATTCCAAGCTGCGCGAGGAAAGGCCCTCAAGGGTCTTCCTTGGGCAGCAACTCCATGGCGATGATCAATCGGCCACCCCGCCACTCCGGCCCGAGCACCAGCACCGGTTTCCCCTCGGAAAGGGCGATTCCGGACTTGAGGATCTTCTTGCGGCTCAACCACAGCTCCAGGTCCATCCGCAGGTGGTCCTTGCTCATCCGGTTCTCCACCTCGAAGCGACAGAGGATTTCATCGCTCCCCGCGATCGGCTGCGCCCAGTTCTCATAGCTGCGGAAAACCGGTTTCGTTTCTCCGCCCATCAGCCGGTAGTTCGCAAAACGCAAGGCCTGCTGGTCCTGGAAACGGCTCACCACCGCACGCTCCACCTCACGCGCACGCGGCCCGGCCACGGCGATGTCGCCATAGCTGCCGAAGTAAACTTCCACCTTCAGCCGGCCCAGCACATCCCGCCCGCGGTCCTGAGCCGCTGCCGGCAGGACCAGCCACAGCGCCATTGCCGCCAGCAGCCATCGGAAAATCCCATTCATCGCCGATCCGCCACCGGGCGCGCCTCAGGTTCCTGCACCGCCGTCTCGGGGATGCTCCACTCGTCCGGCAGCGCCGCCACGCCATCCAGAACGATGACTGTGGCATTTTCCGTCGCCACAAATTCGGCCGCCACCCCCTTTTCCGGAGTGTAGAGCACTGGGGCCAGATCCGCCACCGGCGGTGGCAAAGGCTCCGGACCGGATGGCACACCGCGGCCCACCCAGAATCCCAGCGCGATCCCCGCCGCCGCCGTGGCCGGCACCAGCCAGAACCTCCGCTGCACCCGCCCCGGCACCACAGGGGCTGCCGCCGCGGGCAGCGCCGCCGCCAGCTCGATCTCCCGGCGGATCCGGGCATTGAAAAATTCCGCATGCGGAACCTCCTCCTCACGCGGGATCGCCGCACAGGCCAGCATCGGCTTCAGCGCCCGCGCCGCAGCACGGTGCTCCAGCCACTCCGGCTCATTCGCCGCCCAGGCATCCACCGCCGCAGTCCGCGCCGGATCCAGCTCGTCCTCCAGCCACAAGGCCAGCATTTCGTCATCGGGCTTCGTATTCATCCTTCAATAGCTCTTGGAGTTTCTTACGCGCGTAAAAAAGCCGACTCATCACCGTTCCCAGCGAACATCCCATGACGTCCGCAATTTCCTTGTAGGCCAGTCCCTGCACATCCTTCAGCAGCACCGCTTCCCGATGCTCCGGCGTCAGTTTCGAAAGGGCTGCCTCGATCTTCACCCGCAGCTCGTCCGCCTCCATCGATTCATCCGGCCGCCGGTCGCTTGCGGGCGTCGTCAGCGAGGAGGGATCGATGCGGTCTTCGCCGAAAACCTCGTCATTGATCTCCGCGCCATTTTCCGGCCGTTTGCGCCGCATCCAGTCGTAGACCGTGTTGTGGGCGATCCGGTAAAGCCACGTCGAAAAGCGCGCCTTGGCCTCGAACCGGGGCAGCGCTTTCCACGCCTTGATGAAGGCCTCTTGGGCGAGGTCCCAGGCGTCGGCTTCGTTTTTGACCATTTGGCGGATCATGGCGAACAAGCGTCCCCGGTGGCGTGTGACGAGGATCTCGAAGGCCGCCGGATCTCCCGCCTGCGCGCGGAGAACCAGCACCTCGTCGTCCGGATCATCGTCACCCGGGGACTCTTTGGACGCAACTCGCTCGGATTCATTCATGCCCATCTGCGGAAAATCCGGAGCCTCTCCTGCCCCGCATCACGCCGCCACCATGAGTCCTCCCGCCCGGGATGCCAATGGGGAAACACGCCGCCTAACCGGATTTCCCCGGGAAACCTGCCATCCCCCGCTCCTGCCCATCCGCTTGCCTTGTCTCCCCAAGCGTGGTTTACCCTCCGCCATGCTCCTCACCGCTTTCGGCCCATTCGGCGGGCGTTCGGTCAATGCCTCTTCCCTCGCCCTCGCCGCCGTCCGTGCCAAGCGCCGCGGCCTGCCTACCCGCACTCTCCCGGTCGATCTCGTCGAAGCCCCTCGCCGCCTCCGCGCCGCCGTCCAGCGCCTCCAGCCCAAGGCCATCATCATGCTCGGCGAGGCGGGAAATGCCGATGCCATCCGCATCGAATCCCGCGCATGGAACGAGCTGGATTTCACCATCCCGGACATCGCCGGGCGACAGCCCCGCGGCCGCTGCATCGATCCCTCCGGCCCCGATTTCCTCGAAACCACAGTGGACATCCCCGCCTTGCTCGATCGGATCCACGCCGCGGGCATCGCCGCCACCGCTTCCACCGATCCCGGGCGCTACCTCTGCAACCGCCTCTACCACGCCGCCCTCTCCCGTTTTTCGCTGCCCTCGATCTTCATCCATCTTCCCTTGGAATCCCGACTCCCGACGGAACTCGCCGCCGCCGCCATCGACATCGTCATCTCGACCTTGGAATGATCTGTTAGAAATTATCGAGCCAGCCTTTCATCGCCGCCACCACCTCATCGATCGGCACGCCCTCCTGTTCGAAGTCCCCCTTCGTTCCCCTTTCGCGCATGGCATTCAGCACCGGGTGAAGATCCGCCATGAGCGGGTGATCGCGCAGGCGATCCAAGGTCCGGATCTCCGCAGCATCCAGCGACACTCCGCCCGGACGGGGCTGCATGAAGAAAGGCTGGAAGGGCCGCCCGGTCTTTTCCCGCAGGTCCCGCAGGATGTCGAAACCCGCCGGATCGGTATCGCCGAAATGATAACAGCTCGTCGATGCCGGGAGTTGATCGAACAACATCCGTGTCGCCGCACCGGGGAAGCTCGTATGAATCAAGAGCACGCCGGGATTGCGGCGCACGAGTTCGAGGAAAACCCCCTCGTTCTCCACCGTCAGCACGCAGGAACAGCCCAGTTCGGGCGCCCCACGCGCCATGTCCTCCGCCGATACCCGCACCGGCCCCTCAAGCAGCGAGAAATCGACCAAACCGCCGGGAAGGTGCCACCGCAATGGACCATGAAAAGCCACCGAGCGCGGGACCTCACGAATGCCGAAATCCTCCAATCCCGCATCCACCCTTCCCCGCAAAGCACGCAAGGCGGCTTCCAATTTCGGCCTCAAGCGTTCCAGCGTTTTCGAATCCCCACTCAGCCGACTGCTGGCATAGCGGATCAGGCTTTCATGGGGCCACGCCAGAATACCGGCAAGCAAACGCAGCATCTCCCGGTTTCCGCCGGCATCGTCCCGACTGAAGGGCGGCACCGAACTCCCCGCAAGCGCCGCCTGAGCCAGCCCCTCAAGCCAACTTTGCCATGCCTCGCGATCCCCTTCCGGCACCATCAGCCCCATCGCCTCACGAAATCCTGCCGCCACCTCTTCGCGCCGCGCGGCGGGCCCGGCACCGCCAATGATCCCAAATAACCATGCCTCTCCGCCCTCCGCCACCAAGCGGATCCGCTGGGGTTCCCGGGTTCTCGCATGCCGATCGATCCCCAGTTTCCCCCCGGACGCCCGCGCTGCCTCCTCCAGATCCCGCTCCGCCTGCTCACGGGCGTCGCCATCGGCCAATCCCGCACGCCGCAGAAGTTTCTCGGGATCGATCACAAAATCCCGCACCGCAGCACCGCGACCCGCCGCCGATTCGCGGAAAGCCGCAGCAAGGGCAAGAAGCACGGGCGACACCACAGACATGCCCCATGCCTCACGCGTTTCCCCCTCCATGGCAAGCCACCACTCACCGAATTTCCCTTCGGAAAAAGATGCGCCACCAAGCCACGCAGGCCATCCGTGATCACGCATCGGAATTCTAACAGCCTTTTCTAACAGAAGCCATTCCGCAAACCCGCTTCGATCGATTCCTCCGGGTATCAAATCGTTTCCGCTCCCATCCGTTTCCGGGTTGGAATCTTAGAGAGGCCTTTCCAATCGCGCTTTTCCCGTTCCCACGGATCTTGAGAGGTCATGGATTACGCCAAACTGAACAAACACATCCACACGCTCGCCTGTCTTCCTGAGACCGGATCCCCGGTGGTGAGCGCCTACCTTGATCTCACCGGGAACATGCCCGGCATCCTTTTCACCTTCCGCCAATGGGCCTCCGCGGTCCGACGGACCTTTCCGCATGGAGCCCGGGAGGATTTCGATGAAGCCGCCACGCGCATCGCCGATCACATCCCGCTGCTTCGCGGTCGTGGTGCCGCGATTTTCTGCCGTGCGGGCGAGCCGCCATTCTTCCTGCCCCTGTCCTTCGCGCTGCCCATGGAACCGCACTTCCACGCCGGAGGTCTACCCGTGATCTACCCGCTCGTCGAACTCAAGGACCGCTTCAACCGATTCGTCATCGCCATCGTGGACACTTCCAGCGCCCGGATCATCGAGGTGAATCTGGGTGACTACTCCGTGGAACTCATCACCGACCGCCCCGCCCTGCGCGAGCGTGTGGGCCGGGAATGGAGCCGCCAGCATTACCAAAACCATGCCCGCGACCGTGAGCGCCGTTTCCTGAAGGAAAAGATCGCCGTGATCGAATCACTGATGGCGAAACGCGGGCACAACTCGCTGATCATCGCAGGTGAGCCCCGACATGTGACCCGCTTGAAGGAAGCCCTTCCCCCCCATCTTGCCCAGCGGGTGGTGGGTGAGGTCCGGCAGGGTTTCAGCGATCACCGCCTGGCGGAAATCGTTTCCCATGCCATCGACTCTTTCACCCGTGCCGAGTGCGAGGACGCGCACGATGCCGTCGAGTCGCTCATGCTCGCGGTTCGCGCCGGCGGTCTGGCCACCGTAGGCCCGGAAAGCGTGTCGCGCGCCCTGGGTGAACATCGGGTCGAGAAACTCTTCGTTTCCAGCGAGCTGGACCTCGAAACCCGCGAGGAACTCGTGCGCGATGCCACCCGCCAGGGCATCCCGATCGAGACCGTCCAACACTGCGAGCTTCTCGATCACAATGGCGGCGCCGGTGCCCTGTTGCGTTACCACGCCGCCATGATCGGCGAGCCGGTCAGCGCTTGAATTTGTCCGCCCGGAACACCCGAACCTCGGACAACCATGCGGTCACCGAATAGTGGTCGAAGTAGCGCTCCACCAGCTCCTGAAGCGCCGCTTCGGCCACCGCAGGTTCCACCACGGATTCAAACTTCAAGTTCGGCCCCTCCCAGTCCCTCGCCCGGTTTCCCCGAGATCCTTCGCCATCGGTCCGGCTGATCGTGAACCCACGGGCACCGTGACGCCGCAGCAGTTCCGAGATCTCATCTTTGAGAATCCCCTCGGTGACTATCGTCAGAAGCGTGCGCGGAACCGTCATGACAAAAGAGACTTAAGCTTTTCCGCCAAGGTCATCAACAACGGGATTCCCACCGCGAGATTGAAAGGGAAAGTCACCCCGAGCGCGAGGGTCAGGTAGATTCCCGGGCTGGCCTCGGGCAGAGCGATGCGCACCGCCGCCGGAGCCGCGATGTAGGAGGCACTGCCGACCATCACACCGAAAACCGCCGCCGTGCCCGCCTCAAGCCCGCAGAACACCGCCGCTGAAGTCGCCAGCACTCCGTGGAGCAAAGGCAGCAGGCAGCCGAGAGCCACCAGACGCGGACCCGCCTTGCGAAGATCCCGCAAGCGCCCCGCCGCCACCATGCCCAGCTCCAGCAGGAAGAGGCAGAGCACGCCCTTGAAAGGATCCAGGAAAAACGGCGCCACCCCGGCGATCTTCCCACCCCCACAGAGCGCACCCACCACCGTCCCGCCGACCATGAGGAAAATGCTCTTTCCCGCTATCACCTCGTGCAGCGCCGCCTTGATGCCACCCCCGCGGGTGGAGCGCGCCAGCAGCAGGCCCACCACGATCCCCGGCACCTCCAGCACCGCCACCAGCGCGGGCAGATACCCCGCCGTCGGCAAGCCCGCCATCCTCACCGCCTCCAGCGCCGCCAGAAAGGTCACCGCAGAAACCGAGCCGTAATGCGCCGCCGTCGCCGCTGCATCGATCCGCCCCAGCCGACCCCAGGCACGCAGCAGGCCGAAGGCCGAAAGCGGCGTCAGCACCCCGAAAAACAGAGTCAGGCCGGCCGGAAGAAGCATTTCCCGCGGCGGAGTGGCCGCCAGGGAGACCCCACCCTTGAGGCCAATCGCAAAAAGCAGGTAGATCGACAAACCCTGATAAACCGCCGCCGGAATCTCCAAATCGCTGCGCACCCAGCGGGCCACCAGACCCAGAACGAAGCAGAGCACGACGGGTGATATCAGGTTCTCGACAATTAGATTCATCCGACTATGTATTTCTCCGCCACCCGCACCGCTGGTCGGCGGACAGGCGAATCAAAAGACGTGTTTCTCTTGACATGCAATCAAAATCCAAAAAAACCGCTGCATCGGGTCCGGCATCCGGTTGGACCTTTTTGACCAACCACATGCACGTGCTGGTGGTCCTGTCGCGCGATCCGGAGATGCGCATCCGCGATTTGGCGGAAGCGATCGGGATCACCCAGCGGGCAGTGCAGCGCATCCTTTCCGAGTTGATTGCGGAAGGCATCCTCAAAGCCACGCGCCAAGGCCGCCGGAACCGCTACACCATTCTTGGAAAAACCCGCCTGCGCCATCCGCTGGAAAGCCAGCATACCGTGGGCGAGCTGATCGAGCTGCTTTCCTGACCACCGCCGGGCACCTCACAGCCCATCAAGCCAATCGCGCACCAGATCGATCTGATCCCTCATCCCCCTTTCCTCCAAGGCATGGACGAAATGCCGGCTCGTTTCGGGCCTCACCAAACGGTCCGAGGCCAACGCGTGGGATTCCATTTTCAGCAAGCCTCCCGCCAGCAGCAAGAGGGTCGATAGAGCCACCAACATCCATGGCAGCACAGTGCGCGCCACCAGATTCGGGCCCAGAGCGGCACGACCGCCGGTGAAAAGATTTGTGATCGCCACCCAGAGCAGCGCCAGCAGGCCGATCGATCCCGCCCCGGCGCAGCCTAACAGATACATTTCCTCCGCATTGCTTCCGAGGAGATTCAAGTGCGGCATCAAGCCGGCCGCGGGCATGGCCAGAGCGGTGATGGCCGCCGCCAGCCAGCCGAAGATCCTCAGACCTTTTCCCAGTCCGAGAAATCCCCCCCGCAAGGCCCAGCGCCACTCGGTCAGGTGGATCAGGAGCAGGACGCACAGCACCAGAGCCATGAGGGATTGCAGCATGAAAATCACGAATCCTTCCCCGGAATCTTCCGTCAACGCCGAACCCAGGGGCGAAACCCGGATCACCAAGTACCATAACCATGGTAGCAAGATGCCGCCACCAGCGATCCAGACGTGATCCCGCCCCGTCAATAGAGGCATGAGCCCGCGAGCCAAACCGCGAGCACGCCGGGATCGACGCACACTCTCAACGAGCGTCAGCACGATCACTCCCAGCAACAGCCCGCAACCAAACCACAGGGAGAAGCGATGCATCATCGCCATTTCCGCACGAACGAAAGGTGCCATCTCCGTCGCGCTGACGTCCTTGGGGGTGATGCGGCCGTAGCTGCTGAGAAACACCGAGCCATCCAGCGATCCCATCGGGTAATGGTTGGAAAGAGGATAATCCGGCGGCAGCCCGGCCTTGCCGATGCCGGAATAGACCACCCTTCGCGCCTGATCCATGAAGCCAATGTTGTCGTTGTAGTCGAAGACCATCGCCTCCGGGCTCGCCAGCCTCAGCCTTTGCACCGCCAACACCTCCGCCCACAGGGCTTCGAGGGCTTCGCGGTTGGAGGCACGACTGAATTCGTCCGCGCGTCCGAACAACCACGGGCTGCCAGAACCTCCGTAGGAGTAAAAAGAAACGCTGCCATCCAGCACCAGCCGTGAGATGGCCTCTGCCTGGATGAGATCCATCACACCCACCGGTTTTCTCAACGATGCCTTCTGCCTCGCCAGCATTTCGACGGCGTGATTGGTGAGATGGGGCTTGGAAGCCGCCAGGGAAAAAAGCCGATGGCATTCGATGACATCCTCCTTCGGCATCGTCGTGGGGGACCGATAATACGTCGATCTCGTTTTGCTTTCAATCCACCGGATCTCCATCAAAGGCCACAAGGCATTGTCCGGATCCAAGCGAGTCACCAGGGTCTCTTCCTCAGCCGTCATGAAGCCCGGGGCCTCGAAACTCCTCCGGGCGAGGTGCTCCTGCAAAACCCCGAGGTCTTCCGGATCCCGTTCCCGCAAGCGGGCCGTTTCCCCATCCCCCGGCAGCCCCGTGAGCGGGATATCCACCGCATCTCGAAATGCATGAGCAAGGAGCTGGTCTTCAAACCACATTTCCACAGGGTCCCGGTGGGACAGGTAGGAGGGGTTCTGTGCCGCCAAAGTGGTCCGATACCGCAGGCCTTCGATGAAATCGAGCGATAAGGCATCGAGCAGATCACGCCCCGCGCCCACAAGCGCAAGGATCAGCATCCCTAACAGACTGACCAGGATCAGGCCACGGCGTTTCCATGGATTCACCACCGCCGCGGATTCCAGCTTGGCGATGGGCACAGAGAGGTCGATGCGATCGAGCGGCACCCCGAGGTGACCGATCCGGCCCATCAACTCGGTAAGCGCCTCGTCGCGGACGGTGGGTCGTTTTTCGAGAGGCCGGGTGGCCAGTTCAAGGAATCGATCCACTTCAGGAGTCACCCAAGCAGCATGCGCCAACCCAAAGCCCGATGCCAAGCGGCAATCCCGTCGGCCTTTGGCCGGGACTCCTTCACGGTTTGCGGAAAACCACCCAGCGGAAGCCACCAGCGGGGATATCGATCTTCAGCCGGACACGCGAAAGCCGGTCACATTCGAGAACGCGCGGGGACTCGTCGGAGATGGCCGCACTGACCTTTTCTTCAAACCCGGCATAATGGAGCGGCACGAGGATGTCGCGAGTGATCGCGCGGGCGAGTGGATTGAAAACGGCCAACAAGGCTTTTTCCTCAAGGGCCGGGTTGACGTGCACGTAGCCATCCCAATCCCGGCCATCCGCCCGGCGGAGATGGATCAAATCGCTTTCCAGGATGTCACGGTAGCGTTTGAACCAGGCCACGTGGCGCTTCACCATCTCGCGCGTCTTGTCGGTATCATAAAGGCGCGGTCCGCGGTAACAGGCCTGCACCCCGGCGGCGAGATTGGAAATCATCATCCTCTCATAGTGGTCGAGATGCTGTTCGAGGGGTTCGATGGTGGCCGCGGCCCCGCCGCCCTGATACTCGGTCAGCGGGACAAACATCCAGCCCATGGAGGGAGTGCGATCCCAGGTACCGTCATGGATGTTCTGCCGGGTGTGGATGACCTGCTGGGCCCGCGGCAGCGACCAGTTGACCTCACGATATCCCATGCCGCATTTGTTCGAACCACTAAGGAAATAGTAGTCGGGCACATTCAGATAGATTCCTTCCGCGCGGCACCAGTGGTAGAAGTCGCGGATGACCGTCCACTGGGCCCATTGCGAATCCTCCAGCCCGCGTTGCAGGGGCGGGCGCGGTGTGACGTCCCAGTCTCCGGGATAGGAGCCGTCATGCTCCAGGATATCGAAGCCCGTGGTCTGATAGAGTTGCCGCAATTTCTCAAAATACCGCAGTCCCCATTCGCTCGTCAGGGCCGGCGCATTGCCGAAGGCGGGCTTCTCCCCGGGCGCGCTGACGACATCGTTGCCGCCACCCACGCTGCGGCTTGCCAGCAGGGAATAGGAGCCGATTTCGATGCCCTTGGCCTTCGCTTCATCGGCGATTTCCTTCCATCGGGCAAGGTGTTCGGGCGCGTCGTTCTCAGCATCGAATCCAGAGCCGAAGGACAGAATGAGCATTTCAAATCCCGTGGCCACACACTGGTCGATGGCCCCACGGACGGCCTCCGGATTGGCATCGCGCATGTGCATCATGAGCGGATTCTCAGTGACCCACGGCGCGAGGGTTCGATACATTTTCCGCTGCGCGAGTCCGCGGCGTTCACGGTCATCGGAGTCATGGGTGAGAATGAAGACGCGAAAGCTCTCAAAGCTTTTCCCGGGTTCGATCACCTGGGCGGGGCCGCGGAAGGGGGACACCTCCAGCAGGCAGGGCATGTTGCGCAGGTAGTTCACCTGCGTGGAAAAAAGCGGATCAGGTCGCCACCGGACGGCGTGGCGGTTGGCCTGCGCAACGTTGAAGGCACCGAAGGCCTGATCGGTCTCCACGTGGAGCGCGGTGGGCGCGGGCAGGGGCACAGGAGGCCGATCTTCGACGGGATTGGAATGCTCCACCACGGCGAGCAGTTCGGCGGTGAAACGGTCGAGCGTCACCGCGCGAGCACTGTCGTTGTGAACGGTGATCCATTTGCTCATGACCGGCAGGCCGTCATAGAGTTCATAGTGCACGGAAACGCGGATGCCGCCGTCCGCAGGCTTTTCCCCATCGACCGCAGCGGGATCCACAGGGCCGGAAATCTTCACAGAGCGCACGAAACACCGACCCCACTCTCCCGCTCCGTGGGCGAGCGAATCGGTGGCACCGCCGGATTTGTCCATTTTCCCCACCCTCATGCTCACCGGCTTGCCCCAGCCGGGCTCGCGTTTGCGGGTAAACAACGGATGAAATCGCAGCGGCGTGGCGGCGGCATCCGCCACTTCCCATCGCATCTCGTCGGCAGTCATCCTCACCCGCAAAGCGTATCGCCGTCCCGAATCCAGGCCGCCATCCTCCGCAGCCAGAGGCTTGACCGTGGCCAGATCTCCCGACTCGGTCTCGAAATGCCCATATTCGCCGCGATCGCCGGGACGCAGGCAGACTTTCGCCACCGCACCGGATTCAAACACCACCGCCAGCCCGGGACCGAAGCTCGACGCTCGGTCCGTGCCCACTTCGAACCCCGCCTCGATCCACGCCGTTTCCTCCGGCAGACTCCGCTCGGCGAAGCAATGGATCGTCGCCGGCGCATAAATCTCCCCGGGCTTGCCTTCATTGCGGAAACTCACCCGCCGGTCATGGTCGGAAGCCACCACAGTCCACCCTTCATCCAAAGTGCGGAAATCATCCTCGAACAAGATCGCTCCCGGCTTGCCCGGTTCGACCCCGCTCGGATCTCCTTCCGGCAGTCGATAATCCATCCGCAGAGATACCCCCTTGGGCGGCCACACGGCCCCCGGGGCATGGTGACGCACCCGTTTCCACGCGAGCCGCTCGACCGGAACGCCGGTTTCAATCCCAATACAAACCATCGCCGCCGGATCCGCTTTCATCGCGGAAAGCCATTCATCGGTGAGATATGCGTGGTTCGGCTGCCCTTGCCATCCGCCCACGGCGATTTCCCTGCCGTCCAAAGTGATCATCGCCTCCGGCCGCGGCCCACGCAGAAGGGATTCGCCGGTCATTAGATTGTCCAGAGCCACCGTGCTCCCCCCCGGCCTCAAGCGGATCACGCGACGCACCAAGCCATTTTCCAAAACGACTTCGGAACCATCCGCAGAGCGTTCGACCCGGCTCTTGAAGGCCTCGGGATGCACCAGCCAGTCACGATCCGGCTGATAGACCGCCGGCGGCTGGGCAAACGCAGGAAACCACGCCATGCCCAGGGCAAAGGTCCAGAAACCCGGAATCAAGAAGGTTCGAAATGACATTTGTATGGGGGATTCGTGACCATACGACCCCATCACGATCCCTTTTTCGAATTTCTCAAGCCCCCAATCAGTTTGAAATGAGAAGGCTGGGGGCTTGCGGGATTCTCTAACACGTCAGGGACGAAACCCTTGCTTCCGGGAATCGGAAAGCCGACGCGGGCCCATCACAGCGCCAATCACGAGGAAATGATTCCCTTCGATGCACAGCACTGCAAACTCGCCGTGAACTTCAAGCACTGGGCCACGTACCTTTCTCTCATGCCATGGAAATCGAATTCACACGCTGGCGCTTGCTACTACTGATCTCGTATTTCGTGGGATTCGCCGTGCTCGGGGGTTTCGATGTTCCTCTCGATGTCCCACCGCGTGTGCTGCGTTCCTGGTCCTTGCTGGTGCTGTGTTTCACCGTCGGCGCCTTTCTCGCTTCCGTTGTGGACTTCTGGGTCGGCCATCTGGACCGCACGAACTACCGCTGGTTCCTTATCGTCCTCGGCCTCGCTCTCATGGCCTTCGCCACCCTCCAGCTCCATGTTCTCCATAGCGCCATGGAGTGAAGGACACACTCAGGCGGACAGCCCGATCTCCCTTCGGAGCTGGTCGAGGAAATCCCGGAGAAACCCCGTGCGCCGCCTTGCCTCGATTTTTCCGCTCGCGGTCTGCATCGTGCCTTCAAGCGTCAGCAGCTTGCTGAAGAGGTGATCCAGAGTGAATCGCCCGTCATCCGGTGGCCGGGATTCACAGAAAGGATCGTCGCGATCATAAAACTCCCGCCGCATTTCCCCACCCAGCATCAGGGTGCGGGCGAGACCGACAGCGCCAAGGGCATCGAGCCGGTCCGCATCCTGCACGACCTGGGCCTCCAGAGTTTGCGGTGCGATGCCGGCAGAGAAACTGTGGGCTTCGATGGCATGAGCGACATCGTCCAAGCGGCCATAGGGCCAATCATGGGCCTCCAGCCACTCCACCGCCCGCCGCGCGGCCAAGCGTGAGGCCAGCTTCCGATCAGGCGAGGACTTCGGGACGACCACGCAATCATGCAGCCACGCCGCCGCCATCACCACCCGCTCATCCGCACCCTCGGCGGCGGCAAGCTGCCGGGCATTGGCCACCACCCGCCGGATGTGGCCGGGATCATGCGCGGCATCCGCCCCCGCATGCTCGGCGAGCAGCTTCTCAAACAGTTCAGACCAGGGATCAGCGGTGGCGGACATCTTTCAAATCAGGGGGAAAAAACACAAGGGCGGCGAATCTCACGCATGCGCCCGGGGACGATGCGATCTCCTTTCGGCAAATCGACCAAAATCCTTAAGGCCGTTCCTTCGATGAGTCAAAACTGCGGGGTTGTTTCCCGAAAGGAAAGCGGCTATGCGAACACCATGGACATGACCCCACCGCCACCGATGCCGAATGCCGGGACCCCGCCGAAGAAGGGACTTCATCCGCTCGCCTGGGTCGGAATGGGCTGCGGTGGCCTGCTGGTGGTCGCGATCATCGGCATCATCTTTGCCGTCAACTGGGGCAAAAAGAAGTTCGATGAGTTCGCCGCCGAAATGACCGCCAACCCGCAGCGCGCCGTCGCGGAGTCGATCCTGAAGTTCCACCCCGAGTTGGAAGAAGTCAGCCATGACGACACTGCCGGCACCATCACCGTGCGGGTGAAATCCACGGGTGAGGAAATGACCGTCAGTTATGACGATCTTGCCAACGGTCGCCTCACCATCACCCAGCCGGATGGCAGCACCACCAGCCTTGGTGCCAGCGATCCCAGCGCCGTGCCCACCTGGGTTCCTGTTTATCCCGCCATCAAGGAAACCCAAAGCAACTTCCATCAGGAAAGCCCGGAGAAGATCCATGGCGTGATGTCCTTCACCACCAATGACACCCCGGAAGCCGTGGCAAAATTCTTCGAAGACGAAGTGGACCGCTGGCCCGGATCAGCCACCGTGAAGACCAGTGGATCCATGAACCTCGGCTCCACCAGCCAACTCACCCGCACGTTGCAGAAGGATGGACGGAAAATCGAACTTACCATTTCCTCGGCAGGCAGCGGCTCGCCCACGCAAACCCTGCTGATTTACGAGGAAACCCTGAAACCCTGATTTCTTCAGCTTTCCGGTCACGCATCATCGCCCGGTAGGGGATCCACCCGACTGACCACCTGCGCGGAATCCAACAGAACCCGGCGCTTGTTAGGGATTTCCCTTCCGCTGGCCACGTGGACTCCACAACCGAGAAAGGCACCGTGACCCATGGCGACACCAAGGAAGCGGCTGCCGCAGGACTCCAGCCGCCCATCGATTTCCACCCGAATCTCGCGGTCCAGATTCAGATCGAAACAGTAGGATCCGGTCGCCGCCACCGCCCGCCGACCGAGCACGCACTTCTGCATCGTCGATTGTCCCGCCACCGCTTCGGGATACAGCAAGGAAAGTCGGACAATCGCATTTTGTGCAACCACCGCTCCTGCGCCCAAGGTGGTGAATTCCGCAGCACCGTGCGACATCACCTCGGCTCCTTCGCCCAGGTTGCTGAAGAAAACCCGGGCATGGGGGCCGATGCGCACCCCTCGGGCCAAGGTGCTGCCTTCCACCACCGCAGTCGGATGGATGTCGCAGCCGGGACCGATCCGGTTCAGCTTGCCGAGCAACTTCCATCGATTCAGCGACCGCGCCCGCAGCAATGCGGAAAGCACGCGCGGCAAATGATGCAGCTTCGGCACCTGCCGGAGTTCGATCGCCCGCGCGAGATGGTTGAGCATCAGCAAATGCGACCAATGGTGCACCTCCGCCACCGCCCTCAGAGGCAGTCCCAATTGAATGACCTCGCCTTCCTTCAAAAACGCCGCCGGAACACCGACATCGCGAAGCTTCTCCTCGGGATCGACCACCACATCCACCGGTTCCGAACCCTTTCCGGAAACCCAGCGGATCTTTGAAAACCTCCATCCCTCCGATGTCTCGATCACGTTCGGTTGCAGAGGTGAAAGAGTCTTGCCGAAAACGGATTTCCCCAGAACCAGCGTCGCATCCCTCCCGGCCGCCCCATCGAGGAAAGCCCGGATCGCCGAGGCGGTGATGAAAACATTGTCCGGCAGAATCAGACAGGGCGGTTCAGGCACTGGCAGACAGGTGAGTCCGGCCGCCTCAAGAGCGTCCGCAAGCCAGGCCCGCAAGGGGCGCTGGAGAATCGGTGCCTCGCCGGCAGGATCTCCAAACGGAGTCAGGAACCGGGAAGAGGCTTCAATGAACACAGCAGGCATGCAGGACGAAGGCTAGCGACTCCGCTCCAGCCAGGGCAAGCCGCGGATTCCCACAAACCGAAGCGAAGCTCCCTTCCTCATTGCTACAGGGGCCTCTCCGATCCAGCATCTTCCAAGTTGCGATGTCGTGGAGTATCCAAAAGTGGATCTGCCTGGGCACAGCGTTCCTCGGAGCACTGGGTCCAAGTACGATGTCTGCCGTAGAAAGCTGGGAACACCTCCATCCCGCACCCCAGACTGGACCCTCCTGCGGATTCTTTGCCAACATCCCCGCCCTCACCCTCGCCACCGGCGTGGACATCAGCGCTTCCCCCTGGTTCGTGAGCCAGGTCTATGGCCTGCGTCGCGGCGATTTCAAATACGAACGCTCTTTCGACAAACGCCTCTTCTTCGAACTCTTCGCCCTGCCATGGGAGGAGAAAACAGTGCATCATGAAGTCACCGATGATGCCTCCCGAATCGCTGCGGCGGAAACACTCCTCGAAGAGGAAATCAACCCTGGTCTGGCCCGCGGATGCCTTTACTCGCTGAGAGTCCGGGGAGTGCTGGGCGGGCCCCACAATGTGCTGCTCATCGCCCGCAAAGAGGACAGATACATCATTCACAACCCTTACCCCGGATTCATCCGTGGCCTTTCCTCGCGAGAACTCGCGGACATCATGGCCGTGCGCTCGACCTCAAAGGCCAATCAAAACAAAGCCGTCTATCTCAGCTCCTGGCTGGAAATCCGCCTGCCCGCCCCTTTGCCCGAAAACACCCTCCCCTACTCCGCGCTCCCCGCCGAAATCCCATCGTCTCTCGACCCGCAAACAAGAAGTGCCCTGACTGAAGCCCTCCACCCCCGCCATTCCATTCCCAAAGATGCGGGGCTGCGTGATCTTATCGATGGCTACCCGCGCATCGACTTTGCCGCACTCCCTCCGCTGCGCCGCGGGGCCGCCCCCATCCCAGCAATCGGCAACCAGATTCCCGCTCGGAATCTCGTGGGACTCATCGCCCTATCGAAATTCCAACTCGCCGTCTGGAAAGCAGGCCGGAGCAGACGGGTGCCCGTCTTCATCATCGATAACCAGCCCTGGGTCCTGTGCGGTTACCGCCGCCTCTCCACAGACACCAAGGACCTCGTCTTCGACAATGGCCGCGAACTCCTTTGGCTTTCCAGCGAAGAAGCCATGAACCGGATCCGCGCCGAAGGGGCCGTCTATGGTACGGTCGAAGTCCCACCGAGCCCCACCATAAACCCCGAAAAGAAGCCGCCTCAAAATCAGCAGCGCTGAGCCCCTGCGTCCCGTGTAGATGGGTCCAATCCCCCATGGATCCAAGACACCGGGAAAACAGCGGTGATCTCTCCTCTGCCGATTTCTCCAATCGCTGGAAACTCCCCCAGCCTTTTCAAGATCCGTGCCCATCCGTGCCCATCCGCGGTTCCATGGCAGCTTGGGGGGGTAGGCTGAGACCCGCTCCCTTTCGTCGATTTCGATCCTTTCGTGGTTCCCATCGCGCAGTGCAGGGCAATGACCGTGCAGGGCAATGGAAAATCCTTCCGATCCGGGCAAAAAAAAGAGCCCGGCACCTTGTTTCCAAGATGCCGGGCATAGACCTGGCGGCGTCCTACTCTCACAAGACCTATCGTCTCACTACCATCGGCGCTGCAGCGTTTCAC
>JALOTY010000068.1 GCA_025457665.1 Akkermansiaceae bacterium
ATAAAACGGCGTCAGCGCCTTCCTCAAAGCTTGGTCCAGGGCGTTCACCACGCCGTGCCCTTCGGCGACGGTGTATTCCGCCACATCGCCCACATAGAGTTTCACCGTCGCCTCGCAGACCGGTTGGTGGCCATCGCGGTAGAGTCGGTAGGAAGTGTGGAATTCCTTGAGATCGAAAGGTTTCACATAGCCCCCGAGTTCACGCCGGATGAGCAACTCCAGCGAGCCCCCGGCGGCCTCGAAGGAATAGCCTTCGTGTTCGAGGTCCTTGACCCGGTTGAGCACCGCCTTGGCCGTTTCCGAACCCTTTTCCAGAGGCAGTCCGAGTTCGGCGGCCTTGATCAGAATGTTCGATTGGCCGCTGAGTTCGGAAACCAGGATGTTCTGGCTGTTGCCCACGCTGCCGGGCTCGATGTGCTCGTAGCTGCGGGCCAGCTTTTGCACCGCATTCACGTGCATCCCCCCCTTGTGGGCAAAGGCCGTGCGACCCACGAAAGGCGCGCGGGCGAAATGAGGGTTGTTGGAAACATCATCCACGAAGTACGAGAGTTCCCGTAGATCTTCCAGGCGGGGAACCACCTGATGCCCCATCTTGAGCTGGAGGATGGGGATGACGGAGGTCAGATTGCAGTTTCCGGTGCGCTCGCCATAGCCATTGATGGTGCCCTGGACCTGCACGCCGCCCGCGCTCACCGCAGCCACGGCATTGGCCACGGCCAGTTCACAGTCGTTGTGGGTGTGAATCCCCAGCGGTACGCCGGGGATCGCCGCCATGACGGCCTTGCAGATTTCCGCCACTTCGTGTGGCAGGGTTCCGCCATTGGTATCACAGAGCACCAGCACATCCGCCCCCCCCTCCGCTGCGGCCCGCAGCGTGCCCAGGGCATGCTCGGCAGAGGCTTTGAAGCCATCGAAAAAATGCTCGGCATCGTACACCACCTCACGGCCGTTCGATTTCAAATGGCGGACCGTATCCCGGATCATGGCCTGGTTTTCCTCCACGGTGGTCCGCAGCACCTCGGTCACATGCAGGTCCCAGCTCTTGCCGAAAATCGTCACCACTGGAGTCGACGCCTCCAACAGCAGTCTCACCTGCGGATCTTCCTCCACCGGCAGATCGGCACGGCGGGTCGAGCCGAAGGCCGCGAGCTTGGCATGGCGGAGCTTGAGCTTCTTGGCTTCACGGAAAAACTCGATGTCCTTCGGGTTCGAGCCCGGCCAGCCGCCCTCGATGTAATCGATCCCGAACGCGTCCAAACGTTCGGCGATGCGGAGCTTGTCCAGCATGGAGAGCTGGAATCCCTCGCCCTGCGTGCCATCGCGCAGGGTGGTGTCATATAGGTAAACGGGCTTCATGTCAGGGCTTGCCGGAGGGAGCCTACGCAGCTCGAAAGGGAATCGACAACCCAGGATCAGGACATGCGGACAATCCCTGCGGCAAAGCGGATTTCAGCCCAGCACGCGACCCCAGATCAGCTTCAGATAACGGGATTCCGGGTAGTTGGAGAGGGTCGGATGATCCGGCCCCGCCCCGGTTCTGTCGAAAATCTGCAGTCGTTTCTGCTCTTTGTGGACCGCCGTGGTGACAAGTTTCTCGAATTCGAACTCGCTGACCATCCCGGAACAGGAACAGGTCACCAGCAGCCCGCCAGGCTTCACCAAACGCGCGGCGAGACGGTTGAGGTCGTTGTATTTCCCCCTGCCCTTCTCGTCCTCGCGGCCGGTCACGAATTTGGGCGGATCGGCGAGCACGATGTCCCACTGACGACCGTTTTCCACCATGGTCCGCGCCCAGGTGAAGGCATCGGCATGGGTGAACTTGATCCGCGCCTGGTTGAGATTCGCGTTTCGCTTGGCCATGGCGACGGCCTTTTCATCGAGGTCCACCGCCGTGACCTCCTCCGCCCCGGCCAGAGCGGCGTGGACGCTGAATCCGCCGGTGTAGCAGCAAAGATCGAGGACCGATTTGCCTTCGACAAAGCCCGCCATCATCAGGCGGTTGTCCCGCTGGTCGCAAAAGAAACCGGTCTTGTGCCCCTCGGCGAAATCGATTTCAAAAACCACGCCGTTTTCCTCGACTTTCACCCGCTTCAATCCCGCCGTGGAAAGCGGATGGGCGTGCTGCGGGATCCGCTCGACCGGGGCCAAGTGGGGGTCGATCCGGATGTGCGCCTGCCGGGTTCCAAAGGCCTCGTGCAAGGCAGGAATCCAGGTTTCGAGCCGCCGCCATGCCGCCAGGGTGGTGATTTCCACCGAGAGGATGTCGCCAAAGCGATCCGCCACGAGGCCGGGGAGTTGGTCGGCATCGCCATGCACGCAGCGATAGGCATTCGTGACCTCATCGAGCCGGAAAAGCCCGCGACGCAGCTCGGCGGCACGTTCGATGGCACCCAGGAAAAAATCCTCATCCACCGGTTCCGCACCGTGGCGGACGATGCGCAGCGGCATGTTCGAGCGCGGGTTGTAGAAACCCCAGCCAAAGGTCGCCCCATCCTTGTCGAGCACTTCCACGAGATCGCCGGAACGAGCGTCGGAGGAGGCCTCGCCGATCATTTTCGGCCAGATGGACGGATGGTAGGAGTAGGTCTTGATCGATACGCTGGGCACGCCGGTAGAGTGAAGACATCCCCCGGCGTTCCAAGCCCCAACTTCGGGGCCATGCCTCTCCTTTGAACGAAAAAACGGGGACCCCACGAAACGTGGAGCCCCCGCCAAAGAAAACAGGAAAGGCCCGGGAGACTCAGTATTTCACGCCGCAACCATAGGGCTCAGCCTTGGTCACTTCCACCGCCTTGCCGGCCAGAAGCGCATCGAGAGCGGCGACCACGAAATTCTTCGCGCCGGGAATGCTTTCAGGATTGGTGTCCTTCTTGTCATCGATGCCGCCCGCATAGGCCACCTTGCCATCCTTGCCGATCACGAACATGTGTGGAGTCGTCTTGGCATCGTAGCTTTTGCCCACCGCTCCCCCCACGTCGCGCAGGACGGCGGTCGCCTTGCCTCCGGCTTTTTCCGTCAGCTCAGCGAGCTTTTCGGCAGTCGGGAACTTGCCTTCCTGGCCGGTCTGAATGGTCAGCCAAACCACGCCCTTGCCGGTGTAGGTCTCCTGAAGCTTTTGCATGTCGCCGCCACTGTAGAATTTCTTCACGAAGGGGCAGTCGTGATTGGTCCACTCCAGCACCACGATCTTGCCGGCGTAGTCGGCGAGGGAAACGGACTCACCCTTCACGCTGGTGAGGGTGAAGGCGGGCGCGGTATCCCCGGGCTCGACCGCAAGTGCGGAGGAAAGGGCGACAAATCCGGCGGCGAGACAACCCATGAGTGACTTCATTTTCATGTGATAGGAATCAGGTTAAATGGTTCGCCATGGAATTTGCCCAGGGTCTTCGTCCTGTCCAACAGATTTTTTCATCCGCCCTCACGGATCTTTTTCCCAGCTCAGGAGCAGCGGCGCCTGGAGCTTGCCGCCACTGAGGACGAGTTCCAAGGCCGTCGCCGGACCGCTGGCATATTCGTGTTTTTTCACGGTCGCGGTCCATGAGTCGCCATCGCGAACCGCTTGGATCGGCTCGGCAAGATCGACCACGGAGGGAGTCGCCGGCATCCATGAAGCGCCGCTGGCATCGAGTTCCGCGGGCAAGCGGGCCGTGAGCAGCAGTTTCCCAGCTTCCTCCTTCACCACGAGGCTCGCGCCATCCATGGGCTGCGGGACCCGGTCGAGCGCGGCCTCGATTTCCACGGCCTCCGGCGTCGGTTCGCCAGCCCCGGCGTCGAGATCGAGGGAAAGGGTCGCATCACCCGGCACGCAGGCACTGTCATCGCAGGTGAGCCAAGCGACCTCCGCGGCAAGACTCACCTTGCCCCCGCCCTCGGGCCCCGGAGTGAGGAAAACCGGCAGGATCACCTGGCCCTCATAGCCATATCCGGGAAGATCGCCGGTCTTGAAGGAAATCGGGACCGGATGCAGCACAGGCCCGGCCTCCCAGCCTTCGGGCAGCTTCCATTTCACCGAGATCGGCATCCCGCCTTCGCCCGGATTCGTCCAGTAGGTGTGCCAACCGGGATCGATCTTCATCCTCACGCCGACCATCAACGGATGCCCTGCCTGATAGGCGGAGGCCGATGAAATCAAGTCCACCTCGGCCTTGCCCGATCTTTCGCCCGCGAGGCAAAGCCCGCCGCCTAACATCATCGCCAGAATCGCTGCTGTTTTTTGCATGGAAGGCCCATAGCACGGGCGGTGGAGGCCCGCCAGCGACAATCGCCGCGAGTGCCGGGCAGCTTGGTTCAGGCCTTTTCCAGCACTTCGGCCACCCTCATGCCATCGAGCGCGGCACTGACGATGCCTCCGGCAAAACCCGCACCCTCGCCGCAGGGATAGAGCCCCGGAAGTTCCGGGTGCTGGAGGCTGCCCTCCAAGCGCGGGATGCGGACCGGGGAGCTCGTCCGGGTTTCAAAACCTAACAGCAGCCCGCCCGCACCGGCAAATCCGGGGATCTTGCGATCAAAGAGACGCAACCCGTCCCTCATGCGCGAAACGATGCCACGCGGAAGAATTTCGTGCAGCGGGGCCGATTTCCCCCCGGGGAAATAACTCGTCTCCGGGAGATCCGCAGAAATCCGGCCACCGAGGAAATCCGTGACCCGCTGGCCCGGTGCCACCTGTCCTCCTCCGCCCGCCAGCTTGGCCTTGCGCTCGAGATCTTTCCGATAGGCGATCCCGGCCAAGGCCCCGTGTTCCGCCACAAATTCCTGCACATCCTCGGGCTCCACCGTGACCACGAAACCGGAATTCGCGAAGGGCGAATCGCGACGGGCAAGACTCATGCCGTTGACCACCACCTCATCGTTCTCCGTCGATGCCGGAACGATGAAGCCCCCCGGGCACATGCAGAAGGAATGGACGCCACGATCCCGGATCTTCGTCGCCAGGGCATAGCGCGCCGCAGGCAAAAGGTCGGGACGTTTTTCCCCGCCTCCCAGGTGATACTGGCAGGCATCGATGAATGGCTGCGGATGTTCGATCCGCACACCCACGGCAAAAGGCTTTGGCTCTAACAGGATCTTCTCCGCATCGAGCAATCGATAAATGTCCCGTGCGCTGTGACCGGTGGCGAGGATGACCGCATCGCCCGCAACCTCGCTGCCATCCGCCAGCACCACGCCCCGCAGCCGACCGCCGGATCTCATCAGACCGGTGACTTTGGCCCCGAAACGGACCTCACCGCCGGCCGCGCGGATCGATTCCCGCATGGCCATGACCACCTTGGGCAGGAGATTGGATCCGATGTGCGGATGGGCATCGACCAGGATCCGCTCCGGCGCGCCGTGGGCCACGAGGATCTCATAAACCTTGCCCACCGGCCCGCGTTTGGTCGCGCGGGTGTAGAGTTTTCCATCGGAAAAGGTTCCTGCCCCGCCCTCGCCAAAACAGTAGTTCGAGTCCTCCACCACCCGCCCTTCGCGGAGGATGGGCGCGAGGTCGAAACGCCGGGCGGAGGCATCCTTGCCCCGTTCGAGAATCACCGGTTTCCATCCCCGCTCCAGTGCTCTCAGCGCGGCGAACATCCCGGCCGGACCGCAACCTACGATGACCACCGTAGATGCACCCGCCGGCAAGGGCGGGGCCTGCCAGCGGACCGCCGGCTCGGTCGGAAGCGGACCATCCACCCCCACCTCCAGACGCAGTTGGACTTTCACCGCCTTCTGCCGGGCATCGATGGAGTGTTTCACCAACCGCGCATCCACCACACGGCGCAGGCCGAGCTTCTTCGCCGCCGCTTTGAGCCACTCACCCCGGTCCTCGGACGCAGCGAGGGGCAGGACGATGTCCACGGTTTCCACCCTGACTTCACTCATGAACTCAGGGTGCCGGCGCGGGTTGCGGCGGGGCCGTTTGCATTTCCTCGATCTGATTCTGCATCTGCTGCCACTGCTCCAGGAACCTCTCGTCCTGCAACAGTGCCGCGCCCCCCATCAGCACCGCAGCCACGCCAGCGGCAATGCTCAGCACCAAAAACAGCCAATAGATCGTCACCAGCACTTTGCCGATGGTATCGAGCTTGCGGGTGTAGCCATAGCCCGGAGGATAGGCGAAGAGCATCGATTGGAACCAAAGATTGGCCAGCGGGACAAAAAGCATCAGCGTCCACCATCCACTCATGGCGAGGTTCTGGAAGCGCTTCACGGTCACGATGAGGATCAGCAAGGGCACCGCGAGCAGACCCAAAGGAAGCCACTTGGCACCTTCAGGGCCCACCATGCCGCCCAATTTCGGCAGCAAAACTCCAAGGCCCAGGGAAAGGATGACCGGCAGAACCGTGACGCCAAGAAACCACCCGAGCCGCGTGGCGCCGGGCAAATCGAGATCGATGGGCGCTTCCTGCGAGTGCTGCGGGGCGGCCTCCGCCAGCATCGGCGGCGCAGCAGCGGCGGGGGCCGTCTTCGATTCCGCCACTTCCGGCTTGCTGATTTTTTCAAACACCCCTTCGACCTGACCTGCCGGAGTCCAATCCTTCAAATCCCCGCCGAAAAGCAGGTCGGTGCGGGGCTCCAGACGACCGGCCTTGGCCGCTTCCACCACCTGATCAAAGGTCACCGGACCAAACTTTTCGCCGCTCCGGGAGAGCCACCATTCATTTTTCGGGTCCGACATGCGCAGCGCTTTTACCCTCAAGTCCCCGCGGGGTCAATGCCACCCCTCGACTCCCCAATCTCAATCCAACAGAAAGTCGCTCCAGCCCGCCGGGTCGGCAAGATTCCCGACCACCCGATGCGCCGCCGCCAACTCCCCCACCCCGCAATGCCCGGTCGCCACCGCAAGGCAACGCGCGCCGATCGCTGCGGCACAGGCGATGTCCTTCGGCGTATCTCCGATCACCAGGATTTCCCCGGTGTCGAAAGATCGACCGGCATGAAGCTCCGCACGCTGCCAGGCCAGGGGTCCGAGACGATTCCGGTCCGCGTGCTCGCCACCGTAGGCGCCGAAAGGGAAATGGTGCTCAATGCCGAATCTGCGAACCTTCAAGCGGGCACCCGCCTCAAGATTTCCCGTGAGGAGACCGACCGTCACTCCTCTTTCCTCCAAATGATCTAACAATTCGACCACACCCGGAAGCAGTCGTGGCTGAAATCGATCGTCGCGCAGATTTTTCTCCAGCCGACCGAGATAGATTTCGAAAAACCGCTCGATTTCCTTGTCGGTGGCTTCAACCCCATGATGACCGAAAATTTCCGCCACCACTCCGAGATCTGTCGCACCGGCGAGGTCGAGAGGAGGGGCATCGGCGCCGAAACTTTCGGCCGCCGCTTCTCGCAGAGCGGACATTCCGGCACCCGCCGTATCCAGGAGGGTGCCATCAATGTCGAACAACCACAGGGAGGCCCTCGCCATCAGGCTTCGGGCTTGTCCTCTTCTTCGTCGCTTGCGGCATCAACCACCACGACGACTTCCTCTTCATCCTCTTCGAAATCATCTTCTTCGATGAGTTCGCCGTGGAAGAGCTGGAAGCGGCGCTTGCGCTGGTGCTGCGGCAGCGGCGAGAGCGTCATGCCGATCGCCCGGCCGTTGAGGCGGGGTTCCTGATCGACGTTGGCCATCGTCTTCACATCGCCAATGATGCGCTGCATCTTGTCGAAGCCGAGTTCGCGGTGGGCATTCTCACGACCGCGGAACTGAAGCACCACGCGCACCTTGTGACCTTCATCGAGGAAGGTCTCGATGCGGCCGAGCTTGATGTTGTAGTCATGCTGCTCGGTGCGGACGCGGAACTTGATCTCCTTCATCTTGGAGGCGTTCTGCGACTTCTTCTGCGACTTCTTGAGCTTGGCCTGCTCGTACTTGTATTTCCCGTAGTCGATGATGCGGCAGACGGGCGGATCCGCCTTGGAGGCGATTTCCACCAGGTCGAGGCCGACAAGTCGGGCCTTGGCCAGTGCCTCCTGGACACTCATGACTCCGAGCTGCTGGCCGTCGGCGAGGACGACGCGGACTCGTGGGGAGCGGATGCGATCATTGACGCGCGTGGAATCACGGGCGTCCCGGGTGAAGCGTTTGGTTGGCTTGGCTATGGTCGTGGTCGGTTCGGGTTCATTGCGACACGGTCCGGGTCATGATTCCATGACAAAGGAACCGCGAAGGTCTTTGCGGAACGCTCCTCATGAAATCTGTCTCATGAGTGCTCATGCGTGATCGGGCCGGTCATCAAAGCGACCGGCTGGCAATTTCTTCGCATATCGTTCCAATGAAATCATCGAGCGGCTTGGTGCCGAGATCGTCCTTGTCGCGGTGGCGGACACTGACCGTGCCTTCCTCCACCTCGCGGGCGCCTAGGACGAGCATATACGGGACACGATCGAGCCGGGCAAGACGAATCTTGGCGCCCACTTTGTCCGAGCTGCGGTCCAACGTCACCCGCACGCCGGCATCGGCGAGCTTGCGGGTGGCTTCTTCGGCGGCATCGATGAATTTCTCGGAAATCGGCATCACCCGCACTTGCTCGGGAGCAAGCCAGGTGGGGAACTTGCCCTCGAAGTGCTCGATGAGCAGGCCGGTGAATCTTTCCAATGAACCGAAAGGCGCGCGGTGGATCATGACCGGTCGGTGCGTCTTGTTGTCGGCGCCCACATATTCGAGACCGAAACGTTCCGGCAGATTGTAGTCCACCTGCACGGTGCCGAGCTGCCAGTCGCGGCCGATGACGTCCTTGACGATGAAATCGATCTTCGGCCCGTAAAACGCCGCCTCCCCGAGAGCCTCGGAGTAATCGACCCCCAGGACCTGCACGGCTTCGCGCAAGGCGGCTTCGGCCTTGTCCCAGTTTTCCGGCGAGCCGACGTATTTGTCGCTCTCCGGATCGCGCAGCGAAAGCCGGACGCGGTAGTTCGTCATCCCCAGAGTGTTGAGCACGGTTTTCACCAATCCCAGGCAGCCCTGGATTTCCCCGGCCACCTGCTCGGGCGTGCAGAAAAGGTGGGCATCGTCCTGCGTGAAGCCGCGGACACGGGTCATGCCACCCAACTCGCCACTCTGCTCCCATCGGTAAACCGTGCCGAACTCGGCAAGCCGCACCGGCAGATCGCGATAGGAGCGGTGCTCGCTCGCATAAATCTTGATGTGGTGCGGGCAGTTCATCGGCTTGAGCAGGTAGCCTTCGTATTCGCCCTTCGAAAGGCCATTGATCAGGGCATCGCAGCTCGCGCCTTCATCGGCGAGTTTCTCCAACACATCGCGCTCCGGAATGGGCGCATACTGGCTTTCCTGATAGTAGGGGAAATGCCCGGAGGTCCGATAGAGATCGAGCTTGCCGATGTGCGGCGTGAAGACCTGCGAGTAACCCTGTTTGTCGAGTTCCGCCGTGATGAAATCCTGCAAGGCACGACGCACCAAACCTCCTTTGGGCTTCCACAGGATCAGGCCTTGGCCGACCGCTTCATCGATGTGAAAAAGCTGCAACTCCCGCCCCAGCTTGCGGTGATCGCGCTTCTTCGCTTCCTCAAGTCTCACCAGGTGCTCCTCCAGCTCCTCCTTGCTGGGAAACGCCGTGCCGTAAAGCCGCTGGAGTTGGCCCTTCGATTCATCGCCCATGTAAAATGAGGAGGAGACCGACATCAGTTTCACGTTCTTGCACTTCGAAGTGTAGCCCACATGAGGCCCGGCGCAGAGGTCGATGAACTCGCCGTTCTGGAAACAGGAGATTTCCTCGCCCTCGGGAATCTTGTCGATGAGGTCGAGCTTGAAGCGACTGGGATTTCCCGGGCGCTCGGAAAGCCCGCCCAGGCGACCGCTGGCCGCCATCTCCCTGGCCTCTTCCCGCGAAATCGCCTTCCTCTCGAACTTCTGGTTCTCCTTGGCGATTTTGCGCATTTCCGCCTCGATGGCTTCGAAGTCATCGGGCGTGAGCCGATGCTTCATATCGAAGTCATAGTAGAATCCATTCTCCACCGGCGGGCCGTAGGCAAACTGCGCATCCGGCCAGATCCGCAGGATTGCGGTGGCCATCACGTGCGCGCAGGAGTGCCGCAGGCGCTCCAGATCCGTCATTTGCTCGCGTTCTTCCAAGGTCTTCCGTTCGGACATGCGGCTCCGGAGAAAGCAGACCACCGGGAAACTTACAACCGCGAATCCCCGCCGATTCCGCCATCTTCCGCCTTCCCTGCCGCCGCCGACCCCGGAAAACCATGGAAGGAAGGACCTCCGGAAAGAAAATTTAAAAAACTTTGAACATCCGCTTAACCCAAGGGTCTATCTCCTCGAATGCCGTGCGAACGGCTTCAAAGTAAGGGTAAACAGCACAGTCGATTTCCCATGGGTGTGGGACTTTGACAAAAAACCAAAGGCCGCCGGGCGTGGGACCCCGGCGGCCTTGTTTTTTTCAAAATTGATTCACTCCGCCCTCAGCGCGGCAATTCCTTCACCGTCCATGGTGTGAATTTCCGGGCCTCGACCTCCGGGCGCAGGGCCTTGATCTCGGAAGGCTCCACGGGCTTTTCCCGCAGACCGCCGAAGCGATAGCGCACAAAGCTGGCAATGGCCGCCAGATCCTCATCGCTCGCATGGAAATGCCCGGGCATGGCGCTGTTCCACTCCACGCCCTTGACCGTCACCGGCCCCATCAGCCCGCCGAGCATGATGCGCAGCATCGTCGGCTTGTCCCCCTTGGTCCACTCCGACCCCGCCAGCGGAGGAAAGGTGTCTTTCACCCCTTCCCCATCCGCTTGATGGCATTCGACGCAGGATTTCATGTAGAGATTTCTCCCTGCGACCAACTCGGCAGGCAGTTCGGGCTCGGCCGCCGGCTGCGCGGGTGCCTCGCCCATCAGGGCGGAGAAACGCACCCGCAGGGCCTCGGGAGCCGCCGCAAGGATGGACTCGAGCGCGGTACGATTCGGCCCGGCGGAAATCCGACGGGTGATTTCCTCCAGTTCGGCATCGATCCAGCCCCCCGGCAACTCTCCCGTGAAAGCCACGCCGAGAAGGGTCGTTGCCTGACGGCGCATCGCCAGTCGCGCCGCTTCGCGCAAAGTGCCATCCTCGCCGATCTTTGTTTTTGCCACTTCCCAAATCGCGGCCGCGACAAGCTCGTTCGGAACGGTCAGCGAGGCGACCGTGAGGATACGCAGCATCGAACGCGGAGTGGCCGCCGTCTTCAGCATCTCCGGCAGAGCGGCAAGCACCGCAGGGTCGGCAGCCGGGAGGGATTCCATGGCCTGCAAGCGCACCCGCGCGTCCCCATGGCTCAAGGCCGGAAGGATCGCCTCGCGAGCAGCAGGGACCCCGGCATCGCTGAGACCCTGCAAAGTACGAAGGGCATGGTAGTTTCCGAGAGGACGACCGCCGCCGGAAGGAAGGTCCGCCATGGCCATTTCCGCGAGTGCGGGGATCACTCCGGGATCCGCCTTCTCCACCAGCAGGCGCTGGGCATGAAGACGCACATGTTGGGAAGCTGATGCCAGCGCGGCGAGACATCCCTTGGCATCATCGGCGCTGAGGACGGGCACTTCGCGCAGCGGAACATCCATCGGCCGGATCCTCCAAATTCTGCCGTGCTCGCGGTCACGCAGCGGAGTCACATAGGCATTGCCCTTCCCGGGGCCGGGTTCGCCCGTGTGATAGGGGCTGTGAGGTCGGTCATATCCCCGTGCCGGATTCCAGAAACGGAACACCACGTTGTGCTGGATGATGGGATTGTACCAATCCGCCACCCACACGGCTCCATCCGGCCCGGTTCTCGCCGCCACCGGGGCGACCCACGCGTCGGAACTCGCCAGCAGGTTGTTGCCACGGAGGTCGATGCGGTGAAGCGATCCATTTTCCGTCACCCGCCCGAGAGCCACGATGTGCCCGGTCGGCTCGCAGATCATCGCGTCGTCCGGGCCGATGAAATCCTTCATGACATCATCGTTGTAAAACATGTGCCCTGCCGCCGCCGTGTAGCGTTCGATCTGGTCCACCTGGGTGATGTCGCGCGTGTTGGGATACATCAGCGGCTGGTCATCGAGCCGCGGGGTCTTTTGCGGGTTGATCCCGCTGTTTTCATAGGCACGACGGGGAATCGAAACCTGCCACGAAGGGTTGTTGTTGGCGGTGGAACCAAAGACCGCGCCTTCTTCATCGAAGCCCAGTCCCCACGTATTGTTTGTGGTTTCCTGAAGAAATTCGAGAACCTCCAGTTGGGTCTCCGATGGCCGGAAGCGGAAGACTCCCATGCCGAACTCATGGCGCTTTCCTCCGATCTGCGCGTCCACCCCGCTGTATCCGGACGTGGCATAAACCCATGAGTCGAATCCATGGAGGAAATTCGATGTCGAGGCATGGGTATCCCATATCTTCAACCCACTGGCGACCACACGCCGCGTGTCGGCCTTGTCGTCACCGTTGTCATCGCGCAGATAGACGATGTCCGGCCCATCCGTGACCAGCACGCCACCGCGGTGAAACACCAGCGTGGTGCCATGGCGGATCTTGTCGGCGAAAACGGTGACCTTGTCAGCCCGTCCGTCCCCGTCGGTGTCCTCAAGGATCTTGATGCGGTCCTCGCCTTTTCCCTCCTCCACCGGAACATCGTTCGGATACCCCAGAGCCTCGACCACCCAGCAACGACCGCGTTCGTCCCAATCGATGGCGATGGGATTGACGATCATCGGTTCGCTGGCAAACAGCTCCAGCTTCATGCCCGCCGGCACCTGGATGTGACCCGCGCTTTGCTCGGGAGAAAGCGGCTTCTGCAGCGGCATCATCGGAATATCCGGATGGGCACGACCTTCGATCTCCGGGATCTCCGTTTCCAAAGGAGCCAGTTTCAGGGCCTGGAAGGATGCCGCCACCTCCGGCCCTGCGGCCCACACGATCGCTCTCGCCACGAGTTCCTGATAGGCTTCCTGAGTCCACACCCGCAGGTCATGCCCGCTGGCCGTGTAAAACACCCGGCCCTTGCCTTCTTCCCGCAGCCATGTCCACGGCTCCGGCTTGGTTTCGCCCTGATTGATCGGCGGCCGGACTTGCAGCAGATGGCGGTCATCGGTCAGGTCGCGATGCACATAGGTTTCATCCCAAGCCTCCAGAACCGGCAAATCGCGCGTGACCTGATGCTCCTTGTCCACGGTCTCGGGGGAAAAGACATGGCCCTCATGACTTTGGAACCGCCCGCCCACCATGTCGAACCACTCCTCGGAGGGGTGAAAACACCCACAGGCACTGTGCAAGGCCACCAAACCTCCGCCATCCTTCACCCAACCTAACAGATCCGCCGGGACCACGTCTTTTTCATGATTGGCGTAAACAATCAGCGCATCATATCGATCCAACTTTGCGCGCGTGATTTTCCCCAGATCCTCCACCCAGCTGATGTTGTATCCGCGCGGTGCCAGGGCCTGCTTGAGGACCCGGTAACGTTCGAGGGGCTTGTGATGCCCGTCATCGCCCAGAAACAGAACCTCGATCCTCCGAGGCTCCGGTTCCGCGGCCAGCGCCGTCATCAGAAAGAGGGGAAATAGCAGCAGGGTCCGTCTCATGGTTTCCATCGATTTCAGCGGACACTACCCCGGCCGACGAGCCTGCATTTCATCCCGTGTTTCCGGGCGAGCCACCCCGGGCCGGGCAAAAAGAGCCCCGGAAATCCCGGAACCCGTTCAGTTTCCTGACTTCACCCGCGAAGCACCCGGTGATTGATGTGGATTTTCGATATTCACAAGAGGATGTCGGCAGCTTGTGAGCCCTGCCCCAAGATGCTGTCGTCAGACCTACCCATGAGCGACGTTTCCGCCACCCGTTTTGTCACACCGGCCAACCTTGCCGCGGAAACCAATCCCTGGACGCTCAATCACTGGCTTTGCCGTCCCGACATCGTCCCTGCGAAAAAGCTCCTCATGGTCCGCGCCCACATGGCGCCGCGTCATTGCCACCCTTTCCACCTTCACCCGCACCGCGAGGAGATCATCCACGTCCTCGAAGGTCGCGCCGAGCAGTGGGTGGGCGACGAATACCGCATCCTGCTCCCCGGGGAAATCGCCTTCATCCCGCCGGGAGTCGTGCATGCCACCTACAATCCTTTCGACGAACCCCTCGTCTTCCACGCCATCCTGTCACCCGCCGAGCTTGATCCGCCCTTGGCCAGCGATGAGGATCCGTTCGACATGTCGCAGCACGATCCGTGGAAAAACATCCGCCAAGGCATGATCCCCTGCGCCACCTTGGCCGACTGAGAATTTTTCATCATCCCTCAACCCCATCATCTCATGCCCAATCCCTGGACCGGAATCGGAAATCCCTACACCCGTGAAGAAGTCGTCGCCCGCTTGCAGGCCACGGTGGATTCCGGAAAAGCCATCATCGCCGCCGGAGCCGGCACCGGCATCTCCGCCAAGTTCATCGAACAAGGGGGTGCCGACCTCATCATCATCTACAATTCCGGCCGCTTCCGCATGATGGGCCACGGCTCAACCGCCGGCCTCATGGCCTACGGCGATGCGAATGCCATCGCCATGGAAATCGGTGAATACGAAGTGCTCCCCGTGGTCCGTGAAGTGCCGGTCATCTGCGGCGTCCACGCCACCGACCCACGCCGACGCATGTGGCACTGGCTCGGCAAGGTGAAGGAAATGGGATTCTCAGGAGTGAACAATTTCCCCACCCACTCGATTGTCGATGGCCACTTCCGCCAGGTTCTCGAGGAGACCGGCATGAGTGTTGAGAAAGAGTTTGAAATGGTCGGTCTCGCCCGCCGCATGGACCTTTTCTCCATCGTTTATGTGGACTCCCCCACCGAAGCCATCCGCATGGCGGAAAGCGGGGCGGATGCCATCATCGCCCACGTCGGCACCACGGTCGGCGGGTCCATCGGCGTCACCAGCGCCGTCGCCAGTTGGTCGGATACCATCCGCCGGACCCAGGAAATCATCGATGCCGCCCGCACGGTCCGGAAGGATATCTTTTTCCTCTGCCACGGTGGCCCCATCAATACCCCTGAAGATGCCGCCAAGGTCATTTCGGAAACCGATTGTGTCGGCTTCGTCGGAGCTTCCAGCCTCGAACGCATGGGCGTGGAAGCATCCCTCGTCGGGCTTACCCGCGAGTTCAAATCCATCAATCTCTGATCCGCCCAAGCCATGGCCACGATCGCCGTCCTCGGCACGCTGGATTCCAAAGGCGCGGAACACGCCTTCGTGGCGGAACTGATCCGCGCCCGGGGCCACGAAACGCTCCTCGTTGACGTCGGCACCGGCGCACCACCCACCGTGGAGCCGGACATTTCCCGACACGAGGTCGCTGCCGCCGGAGGAATCCCGCTCGATGCCCTGACCCAGCGTCGAGACCGTGGGGAATGCGTGGTCGCCATGAGCCAGGCGGCACCGATTCTGTTAGCCCGGCTTGCGGCGGAAGGTCGGATCGATGGTGTCATTTCCCTCGGGGGTGGCGGCGGCACGGCGATCGCAACCGCTGCCATGCGCGCCTTGCCCATCGGTTTCCCCAAACTCATGGTCACCACCATGGCGGCGGGGAATATCGCCCCCTACATCGGCACCAAGGACATCCTCGTGATGCCGAGCATCGCCGACATCGCCGGACTCAACCGTCTATCCCGCCTGATCCTGACCCGTGCCGCCGGAGCCATCAGCGGCATGGTGGAAATGGCAGCACCGGCCATCGCCTCCCAACGCCCGCTGGTCGTCGCCTCGATGTTCGGCAACACCACCGCCTGCATCCAGGAAGCCAGCCGCATCCTCGAAGATGCCGGATACGAAGTGCTCGTCTTCGCAGCCACCGGCAGCGGCGGAAAGGCCATGGAAAGCCTGATCGAAAGCGGCATGGTCGCCGGTGTTCTCGACATCACCACCACCGAGTGGGCCGATGAACTCGTCGGCGGAGTCCTCCGGGCCGGCCCCGAACGACTGGACGCCACCGCCCGCGCCGCCATCCCTGCCATCATCGCTCCGGGCTGCCTCGATATGGTCAATTTCGGTGAAGCCTCTTCCGTCCCACCCCAGTTCAAGGACCGCAAATTCTACGTTCACAATCCCCAGGTCACTCTCATGCGCACCACGCCGGAAGAGTGCCATGAACTCGGACGCATCATCGGTCGCAAGATCAGCCACTACTCCGCCCCCGCGGCTCTCATGATTCCGCGCCGCGCCATCAGTGTCATCAGCGCGCCAGGCCAGCCTTTCTTCGATGCCGCTGCCGATCTCGCCCTCTTCGAATCCTTGCGCCAGCATTGCACGCTGCCCATCGAGGAATTCGATGAGGAAATCAACAGCCCGGTCTTTGCCCGCGCCTGTGCCGAAAAACTGATCTCCCTGATGCGCACCACGGCCCTTCCAGCCACGTCGTAAGGCATCCCGCGCCAAGCGGTATCGGCTTGCATCCTTCGCCATCCGGGGGTCTTGTCAGCCCGTCGGGTTTTTTCATCCCCCGGCATCGATCCATGATCTCGCCTGACAAACAAGCCGCCCTCGATGCCCGCATGGCCGCGCTTGGCATTCTTGAGGCGGACCTGATCGAGAAGTTCGTTCTCGGCTCAGGTGCCGGCGGGCAGAAGATCAATAAAACCCACTCCTGCGTCTATCTCAAGCATGTCCCCAGCGGGATCGAGATCAAATGCCAGTCCTCGCGCTCCCGGGAGTCGAACCGCTTTCATGCCCGCCGCGAGTTATGTGAAACCTTCGATGAAATCCGCCTCGGCAAGGCCTCGAAACGGCAGCAGGAAATGGAAAAAATCCGCCGCCAGAAACGCCGCCGGTCGCGGCGCTCGAAGCAACAGTCCGTCGCCGACAAAAGGATGCTGACCCAGAAAAAATCCCTCCGTCGTTCGCCCGGCAGGGACGATTGATCCCCACCCTCACCGCCGCCCCTCCAGCGCCCGGGCAAGCGTGAGGGCATCGGCATGTTCCAGTCCCCCACCCGCTGGCAGCCCTTGGGCAAGACGGGTCACCCGGCAACGACCGCCTAACAGACCCGCAAGGTAGTTGGCTGTGGCCTCGCCTTCAACATCCGCTCCCAGCGCCAGGATGACTTCCTCGATGGATTCATCCCGAATCCTCTCTAACAGCGGGCCTATCCTCAAGTCCTCGGGAGTGACATTGTCCAGCGGGGAAAGCTTCCCGCCCAGACAATGATATCTTCCGGAAAATGCGCCGGAGCGTTCCATGGGCAGCACATCGGTGGCCTGTTCCACCACACAGAGTACCGCCTCACGGCGCGGATGATCGCAGACCCGGCATCCTTCCTGAGTGGAGAAGAACCCACATCGCTGACAGGGCCTCACCGTCTCCTTCGCCTCCAGCAAAGCCGCGGACAGTGAAGAAGGATCCGCCTTGGCGCTCTGAATCAGCCAGATCGCCATCCTTTCCGCACTGCGCGGCCCGACTCCGGGCAGCGCTTTCAGCTCGAGGATGAGGCGATGAACGGATTCTGGATAGTCGATACGGGCCATGGGAAAATTTCAATTTCTAGCAGGTTCACGATGACGCAACGCATAAACCAGCGAACAGACCGCCGCCCAAAAGACCCCGATGCTCACTGGTGCCACGGCCACCGTTCGGCCACAAAGAGCAAGAATGGGAACCCAGGAAAAATGCAACACCATCAAGGTCAATGTCAGCATCGCACGGCGGAGCTGTCCCTCCACTTGAAGAATCAGGAAGGATCCACCTGCCGCCGCCACCGCAAGCCAAAGCCACGACCATGCCGGAGCGAGCATCTCGACTCCGCCATCAAGACCCAGTTCCTCAACCCTTGCCGCCAGCATCCGGTCCACGTCCGCCAGCAATCCGAGACGATCCACGATCACCGCCACCACGAAAGCCATCAGCGTGATCGCCAAGGCCACCCACCCGGGATGAGGCTCCGGTTTCCGGGGGGCTTGAGATTCAGCAGAGGATTCCATGGGGGTATCGATTGGCATTCACCTCACTTGGCATCCGCCTTGCGGGTCGCCAGCCACTCCACCATGTCCCTGATTTCGGAGGCACTCAGCAGAGCAGACATCGGCGGCATGGCCGAAACCGGTTCGCTGCACTGCTCGACGTCGGCCCGCTTCAGAACCTCCCGTTTGCCCGCCATGTCGATTTCGATTTCCGCGTCGTCCTGGCGGATCAAGGCGCCTCCCAAGGTCCGGCCGTCCTTCATTGTGACCATCACCTGACCATAACCGGGCGCGACATGGGCGCTGGGAAGAACAAGAGCTTCGAGAAGATAGCGACGGTCATACTTGTTGCCCATGTCTCGCAAATCCGGCCCCACCACCCCGCCGGCATGGTCGTCACCGGCCTGATGGCAACGCTGGCACTGGGCAGCGGCATGATTGCGGAAAATGATATCCCCACGCTGCGCGTCCCCACCTTCCATGGCCGACCACCATGCCGCCAAGGGATCACCCGAGCTCTCCGCAAGTTTCCGATAGGCCGCCAGCGCTTCAACGACTGCTGCCGACTTCCTGGCCTCCGCCGCCTCCAGGATTTCCACCGCAGCGGCATCCAGCCCTTTCTTTTTGCCAAGTTCGTTCAGGGCCTCGACGACGATCTCATCCGGCACCTTGTCGCCCGCGTCCTTGACCATCTTCCACGCCCCTTGTCGCCGGGGCGCATGGTCGGATGACATGGCGGAACGGAGCGCAGGCAGGAGGGATTCAGGATTGGTGTCGGCCACCAACCGCAGAACGCGGGACGCAACCTCATCGTTGGCATCATTCGCCAAGCCCGCGAGAACTTCATTCGCATCTCCCGGTTTTCCAGCCAACCACAGATCCAGCGCACCCAGGCGCGCATCCACCGCCAGTTCCGGATCGCGGACGATCGCCAGCAGACGCTCGGCCGGAATCGACGCACCATTCAATCCGAGATCGCGGACCAGACCGAACACATGACCTAACAGGCGACCGTCCCCTTCCACCATTTTCGCAAGTTCAGGTTGCATCAAGGCTGCGGCATCCGCCACCTTGTCCGCTGGAGGAAGCCAGGCACCCGTGACGCCATCGACCACCGGACGGGACTTCCACAGCGAAAGCACCTGCAAAATCTCCCTGCGGACCTCGATCGGCACATCGGCCGACTTGGCCTTCTCCACCATCCAGCGAAGATGTGACTCCGTGGCCCGCTGGAAGGCATGATGCACGAGGCGCCGCCAGGTCTGCACCTTCAGGGTCGATGACTGCTGCGACGTCATCCAGGAATCCAAAACCGGCCAGGCCTCCTCGATCCTGAAATCGTGAATGGCCAGAATCGCCGCGTCCCTGACCGCAGGCGAGGCATCCTGAAGAAACGCTGCCACACCTTCACTCCGCTGCCGCCCCAGCGCCACCACGGCACCCAGCCTCACTCCAGCCGACGGATGGGTGGAAAGCGAACTCAACTGACGTGGATCGGACATCAACGCCAATGCATACGATGCCGCGTGGCGCAGATAAGGATCCTTCTCACCGGAAGACTCTAACAGCTCCCACAGATAAGACATCGATCCCCTCGCCTTGGTCCGCCCGGCCGCAATCGCGGCATGAAAGCGCACCCGTGGAGAGAGATCCGCAAGCAATGCGGCGAAATTCACCACATCGCCGATCTCCCCGATTTCCCCGATGGTCTTCACCACCTGTGTCCGGATTTCCGGGTCCGCATCCTTGAGCAAGGGCGAAAGAACGCGAAGAGCACCGTCCTTGACGTTTCCGCCGGGCACATCCGCGAAATCATCCACCAGCGCTTCCGGCCTCGCCGCAGCACCTCGCCGGGCCATGATGCCCAGACCCCAGATGCCATGATATCTTTCCAATCCCTTGCCACCTTCCGCCGCCTTCCGGAGAACATCGAAGCCTTCGATCGATTGGGTCAATTCATACTGCGCCCGCAGTCGGACTCGACGGTCGGCATGCCGCAGCAAGCCCCCCAGTTCCTCCAGGGACCGACCCACCATCCCTTTCGACAGCAGGCCCGCAGCTTCCGCAGCCTGCTCGGCTCGCCAGGGCGATGCCGTGCGAAGGCGGACGATTCTCCCGCCGTCGTGGCTTTTCCATCCCCCTTCGAAATCACTGATCACCACTTCTCCGGAAGGAGAAAAATCCACATCCGTTGCCGTGATTCCCCAGGCAATCTTGCGTGGTTCCACCATCGACAGCGTGGCACCTGCATGCCGCACCGCGAAACTCCAGATTCCGGACGAGGCGGCACCCCCGCCGTAATCACAGATCAGGAAGCGACCGCTTTCTTTTTCGAGATATCCCGTGCCCGGATGGAAGATGAGTCCCGAGGGACCGCTCGTCAGATAGTCCACTGGCGGAACCATGAACGCGGGTTGCTCCTCATTCTGCTTTTCCCAGCGTCGCTCACTCATCCACAGGTTGCCGATCTCCTCGGGGAATCCCACGGCCTGATGGAAGTTTCGCATCACCTGATGCCCCATCCGCCATCCCGAATCTCCGCCATCCACGATGTAAACCACCCTCGCTTTGTCCCCTTGATCGGAGTTGTTATCCACTGTCACCGGATTGCCGAAGTCGTCGAAATCGATCTCCTTGGGATTCCTCAGACCCGTGTGGATGACCTCGAAACCCGAGCCATCGGGATCGAATCGGAACACCGCGCCCTCATCCGGGAAATGGTATTTTTTCCCTTCCCTCGTCACCACCGAAAATCCCCGATCCCCCACCGTGCCCCAAATGCGGCCATCCGGCCCGAGCGCGAAACCATTCAAGTCGTGACCGGAAAGCGAAACCTTCACCCCGAAGCCATCGGCAATCACCTTCCGCACATCCGCCTTGCCGTCCGCATCCTGATCGACCAGACCGAGCACCTTGGGAATGCAGGCCAGATAGACCACATCGTCCATGACCATCACGCCCGCCATGGTTCCGTCCATCGGATCGTTGAAACCATCCGCAAACACCGTCGGCTTCGCCGCAATCCCACCACCCTCCGCCGCCGCGAAGCGCAGCACCCGCTCGCTTTTCTTCGTGAAATAGCCTTCGGGAAATCGATCGGCATAACGTTCAAACATCTTCCGCCGGTCCTCCACACTCATCGCCGCCACATCCTCCTTCATCCAGTAAGTCCGGTCGCGGTTGTCCTCGATGCCCTCGCGGAAACGGAAAGTCTCGGTCACGAAAAGGTTTCCTTTGCCATCAAAGGCCAGGGCCGTCGGTGAGGTCACGCCGGCGTTGGCATGATCGGCAATGATTTCAGCCTCCGTCCCGGCAAGCAACCCAAGCCCCGGCATCTTCTCGCTGGGCTGGAGTTCCGGATCCTCCGCAAGCGCGATCGATGCGAGACAAAGGGAATAAACCACGGGTTTCGACATGCCCGCGACCATACCCATGTCAGCGGCTCTGGCAACGCCCGCCAGCGGCCTCCCCCTCCGATGTCGCGGATTTCCCCGGAAATCCCGTTGCCCAAGCCGCTTGAGCGCCCTAGAAATCCGCCGCCATGGCAGGCTTCCTCCGTTCCATTTTCCAGAAACTCTCCAATCAGGCGGATGTCGATTGGGATGAGGTCGAGGCGGCATTGGTCACCGCCGACCTTGGCCCACGCTTCGCGATGGAAACCGTGGAGTCGCTCAAAGCCCTCGGCCGCAAGGTCACTTCGGAGGATGTTTTCGATGTGGCGAAACGCCTGATCGCCGATCGCCTGCCGCCACACTCTCCGCCTCCCCTGCCACCTTCGTCGGACAAACCCTTCGTCTTCCTCGTCGTCGGCGTGAATGGTGTGGGCAAGACCACTTCTTGCGCCAAACTCGCCCACTGGCTCCAAGGCCGCGGCTCCCCCACGGTCCTCGCCGCTGCCGATACTTTTCGCGCCGCAGCCACTGAACAACTCCAGCGCTGGGGCACAAGGCTCTCCATCCCCGTGGTCACCGGCCCGGCGAATTCCGATCCCTCCTCGGTTTGCTACAATGCCCACCAGCAAGCCATTCGCGACCAGGCGAGATATCTCATTTGCGACACCGCCGGGCGCCTCCATACCCGCCACAATTTGATGGAGGAACTCGCCAAGATCCGCCGCACCCTTGCCAAGCAGGACCCGGTGGCACCGCATCTGACCCTGCTCGCGGTCGATGCCACCACCGGCACGAATGCCCTCCAACAGGCCCGGCTTTTCCACCAGGCAGCGCCGCTCGATGGTTTGATCATCACCAAGATGGATGGTTCGGGAAAAGGCGGCATTGCCGTTTCCATCTTCGAACAACTCGGCGTCCCCCCGCGCTTCATCGGCACCGGCGAAGAACCCGGTGACTTTGAAATCTTCAACAAGGAGCGCTTCCTCGAAGCCATGCTCTGAACCCATGCCCATCGCCCCCGCCATCCGCGGCCTCGGCTGCCTCAGTTGCCTGGGAGACGGGGTGAATGACCATCTCAGGGCCATCGATTCGCAAACATCCGGCCTGCGCCCGCTGCGTGAACTTCAGCCGGATTTCCCCGACATCCACGCAGGTTGGATCAAACCCCGCTCCCTCCTCAGCAACCGTCGCTGGGCCCCTGCCTCCATGGCCGCCCTCCATGTCACGGCCCAGGCGATCCTCGATGCCGGTTGGCAGAATGACGATCTCAGCGATGTCCCGGTTTTCGCCTCGGGAAGCCGCGGCAATCTCGCTGGATGGCTCGAACCCTGGCAGGATCGTCGACCGCTCGGACTCTTCGCCGCCTCGAATTCCATCGCCTGCGAACCCGCCGCCGCCATCTGCCATCATCATCGGATCCGCGCGCCATGGCATTTCAGCGCCAGCGGTTGCTGTGCCGGATTGGATGCCTTAATCGATGCCGCGCTCCACCTCCGTGTCGGACGCGCACGCCGGGCCATTGTCGTCGCGGTCGATCTCCCGCTCGTCTCGCCCGTGCTCGATGCCTTCGCACGCACCGGCATGTTCGGAGACAGCAACACTCCCGGCATGCAACCGGCCGAAGCAGCGGCAGCCATTTGTCTCGATCTTGAGGAAACGCCCGGTGTGCGGATCACCGATGATATCTCGGGAAATGATCCGGATGCCCGCTTCGGCGGAAACCGTCCCCTGCCGGTTCTCAAGGAAATCCTTTCCCGACTCCTTGCCATCCACATCCCGAATGCCGCTCAAACCCCTCACCGGCCATGCCCTCGGTGCCTCAGCCTTGCTCGAAACCGTTCTCGGCGTCGCTATATTGAGAAACTCACCCCCTACAGGCTCCATCCTCAAGATCGCCTCCGCGCTCGGCGGAAAACATTCCATCGCTCTCCTCACCGCACCCTCATGACGGATCGACATATCGAAGTCTCCATCGATGCCCAGACGCTCACCCTCTTCGACCACGGTCATCCGCTCCGGGTTTGGTCGATATCCACCGCCTCCCGCGGAGTCGGCTTTGTTTCCGGCAGCTATCGCACCCCCACTGGAAGATTCCGCATCGCGGAAAAAATCGGCGATGGCGCCCCCATCCGCACACGCTTCGAATCCAGACAACCGAAAGGAATCTGGAATGAACTCGATTCCCATAGCGATGGCATTCTCACCCGCATCCTCTGGCTCGATGGCCAGGACCCGGAAAACCGCAACTCCCGCGACCGCTTCATTTACATCCACGGCACCAATCAGGAATCCCGCCTCGGCAAACCCGCCAGCCATGGCTGCGTGCGGATGGGCAATCAAGACATGATCGAATTGTTCGATCTCGTCGCTCCCGGCACCACCGTCATCATTCATCCCCCCCTCATCATGAAACACCGTCTGATCTTCTTCGACTGCGATTCCACGCTTTCCTCCATTGAAGGCATCGATGAACTCGCCCGCGCCCGGGGCGGAGATGTGTTCCG
>JALOTY010000162.1 GCA_025457665.1 Akkermansiaceae bacterium
TCCTCACGGGCGTAAACCGTCTGGTATCGATCCCGGTCCAGCTCCTCATCCCCGCGGTTCATGTAGTGCGGCAGCGCCAGGTGCCCGTGCTCGTCCAGATCCACCGCTGCCTCCCATTGGATGAGCCGATCGCCGTTTTCGTAAACTTCTACGACGCTTCCCGTAGTTCCGCCCACCGTCACTGTCCTGCCCACACGCATCTTCTTTCCCGGCTTCACCAGACAGCGCCACAGCAGCGGTGACGGGCGGTCCAGACACAGCAGCTCGATCCCGCCATCGTCGGAAAACACCCTGGCCGGGATCACCTTGGTGTCATTGAGCACCAGCAGATCCGTGGCTTGCAGGAAATCCGGCAGTTCGCGGAACATCCGGTGTTCGATCCGTCCACTCTCCCGGTGCACCACCATCATCCGCGACGCCGCCCGCTCGGCCAGGGGTCGGTCCGCAATCAGCTCAGGCGGCAGATCATAGTGAAAGTCCCGTGTCGTCAGTCCCATGCCCGCTTCCTCTAAACCCGCTTCCCCGCCCTGCCAAGCCCGCCCGGTTTCCTTCGATTTCCCAGAGGGCGGGAATCGGCCAGGTCTCCGTCAGCCGAGCTGCTCCAATTCTGCGAGGACCCTGTTCCATCCGCGCAGCCGATATTTTCGACAGAGAGTTTCTATGTTCTGTAAGTCAGCCTCGGGGTTTCTCCTGAGCAGTTCGATGATATCCGCCAAAGATTTGACGCCACCTGCATAGAGTTTCAAAACGACCAACTGGGGAAGTGGGATGACCCGGAGTGCCAGATCCGGACGAGCCTGAATCTTTTCGCCTTCGAGCGCGTCTTGGATCACAGCGGGAAAGCGGTCGCCGAAGTTCACGATCTGAATCAATCCGCTGGGGCTGGTTACATCGATAACCCCTCCCAAAGGATCATCTCCATCTGGCTCATGGAGGGCTGTCACAAAGCCTGCACTTCTCAAATGCATTTCCAGGATCTTCAGATCTCTGATGGCGACATTGACTCCAAGATCGATGTCGAACGTCGCACGCACATACCCATGCGCGGCCAGTGCAACCGCGCCGATGACTAACACGGGAACCTCGTGTGAACTCAGGATCGCTGAAATCCGTTCAGCCTCCAGCAGACTGTCATCCGTCTCCGGCATCACCTTTTGGGTTGGGTCTGGGCGTGCAATGCCGCCAGAGATCGACCCATCGCAAGCGCTGTTTGCATGCGTTCTGCGATGGACATTTGCCCGACCCGCTTGATTTCATCTTTCAGTGCCGCCTCCGCGCAGGCACTGCGGCGGCGTTTCGGAAAGGATGGCTTCGTTCTGGGCATGAACATAGATACGCCAAGTCGCTCCGGTCTTGCAAGCCCTGCGGCGACGCTTGGTCCGCTGCCGATTCTTGGCGGGATGGAAGACGAGCATCGGGGTCTGCAACGGTGCAACGTGCGATGTCTACAATGCAATGGGGTCTGCAATGGGGTCAGTCCCGAAAATCAATACTTCAGAGCAACGCGGAGGTGGATGCGCGGGAAAACGGAGTGAACCCCAGGAGATCGCTTGTGGATCGCGTCGCTTGTGGATCGCGTCGAGGCTTGCCCGGGCGGGATTGGGCCTGGGACCGATGGCTTGCGAGGCATCAGCAGAAATCATTCCCCTCCCATGGATCCCGTCCCCTCATGCGTCCCAGCGGGTTTTTCGCAGGGCGCGGATGGAGAGGGCGGTGGCGGTGAGGGTGAGCCCGAGGGTGATGCCCCACCACATGCCATTGACGCCCCATTTCAGCGGGATGGCGAGGAGCCAGCCGAGGGGGATGGAAATCACCCAGTAGGCACCGAAGGCGAGCCAGGCGGGGATTTTCACGTCGTCGAGCCCGCGCAAGCTTCCCGCGGCGATGATCTGCACGGAGTCGCTCAACTGGAATGCCGCCGCGACGAGCAGCAGGCCCGAGGCCATTTGCAGAGTGACGGGATCTTCCACAAATCCCGCGGCGATGCGTTCCCGCAGCAGCAGGAAACCCAAGGCGGTGAGGGAGGCATATCCCAGGCCCATGGCCCAGCCACTGAGCAGGATGGGACGCATGCGCCAGCCCTGTTTGGCCCCCATGACCTCGCCCATTCTCACGGTCTGTGCCATCGATACCCCGAGGGGAACCATGAAAACCGTGGCGGCGCAGGAAAGCGCGATCTGGTGGGAGGCCAGCGCCACTTCGCCGAGGGTGCCGATCAGGAGCGTGGCAAAAACGAAGGCGCTGACTTCGGCGAGCAATTGCATGCTTGCCGGGAATCCCACGCGCACCAGGTCGCGCACCGCCTCGCCATCCGGCTTGCGGAACCAGCGGTAAGGAATCCATTCGCGCAGACCCGGAGCCCGCAGGCACCAGATGAGCATGCCGATGAAGGCCAGCAGGCGGGCGAGAAAGGTCGCCAGACCTGCACCTGTTAGACCCATGACGGGCACTCCGAGTTTACCGAAAATGAAGATCCAGTTCAGCACCACATTGATGAGCACGGAGCCGAGGGTGATCCAGAACACCGGCCAGGGGCGGTTCATGGCATCGGCATGGTTTTTCACGGCCATGCCCGCCATGGCCGGGATCATCGATGCCGCGATCCACAACCAGTATCCCGGCATGGCTGCCACCACCTCCGGGGTTTGTCGGAAGAGGCCGAGAAAGGGCAGAATCGCCCAGGCGCCGAGCAGCGTGAGCAGGCCGATGCCACTGGTGATGTAAAGCCCGTGCCGCAAGGCCCCGCGCGCGGCGGCCGGGTCTTCCGCGCCCCGCGCTTGCGAGACCCGGATCGATACCGCCATGGACATCCCGATGCCGAACATCATCGGCAGATAAATCAGCGTGTTGGCAAACGACGAGGCCGCCAGTTCGGTCACGCCCACGCGGCCGATCATCATGGTATCGACCACGCCCATGAGCATCTGGCTCACCTGGCCGACGATCAAGGGCAGGGCGAGCCGCAGCGTGATGCGGCCTTCATCAATGAGGCCGCCTCCTGCCTCGGGTTCCTGATGACTGCCGGTTTGCGCGTTCATGGATTCTCTGCCCACCCGGGAAACTCCCGTCCTGCCCCGAATGGCACTGTTTTAAGCCGGATCTCGGGATAAAAGGTTCGCCGGAAATCCGCCGGTATTGTTAGATCTCGTGTGACCAAAAACCAACCGTTCCT
>JALOTY010000069.1 GCA_025457665.1 Akkermansiaceae bacterium
GGCCCAGCCGCCCAGAGCTGAAGCTATCGCCATTGCATAGGAGTGAGAACTCAAAGACCTCTCGCAAAAATGCAAGAGGTGCTCTGTTGAGCGCTTACGGCAAGAAGGACGAGGAAGATGATGAGCAGACGTTTCACAAAGCGGCGCGGGCGGACGGCGGCGGAGCTTGGACAAGGATCGCAGGGTCTTTCAAGCGTGCGCTGCGGGAATGCTGGCGGGTCGGGGTCGCAAGGCATCGATCGCCGCGGCGAGGCCCCCGGCATCCGGGCGATCGAGGACCCGGAGCAAGGGATGGTCGGGCAGACCGCAGGCCCGCGTGGCAATCACCGGGATGCCCGAGGAAAGCGCCCGCAGCGCCAGGCGGGGTTGATGCTCGACCCATGCCGGCAGGAGCAGGGCGTGACAGCTCGCGAGATCCGCGAGGCCGGCGGGCTCCCAATCGATCCCGCGAAGAGGGTCGGTTTCTCCGCCCTCCCTCGCCTTGCCGAGGATGAGAAGCTTGGCTGGCGAAATCCTCAGGGCCGCAGCGATTTCATGGATCCCTTTCCGACCCAGTGCCGAGCAGGGCAGGAACAAACGCATGGGCCCGGATGGCGCGGCGGCTTGCAGCAGGGGATCGGGCATCTCCCAATCGATGAGCCATGCCCGCTGACCCGCCCAGCGGGCGATTTCGTGATGCGGCGTGATGATCCTCGCCGCCCGAGCGAGGGCGGTGTTTTCGAGATCGATGAGATCGGCGGGAGCGCGGAAATCCGCCAGGGTGGGGGAAACGGGATGATGCGCCGCCGCTTCGTCGAGGCGGGCTTCCAGCTCTGCGAGTGGCCAGCGATGGGCCAGGACATCAAATGTCCTTCCCCCGAAAACCCCGAGCCGCCAAAGGTGGGGCAGGAGGTGGATGGGAACCACGAGGTGACGGCAGGCGGGATCGATGTCGCGTGCGAAGTCCGCCGCCATCGCGGCGTCCGCTTCAAGCAGGGCGCGTTGCCTTGCCGCTCCTTGTCCGGGGAGCCGACGCTGTTTCCACGAGCGCTGCAAGGTGCGCCAGGGGTGATGGCAGGTCGTGATGCCCGCAGGCGGGTGCCAGGCGTACTGGGGTTTTTTCCATCGCTGCCCGTCCAAAGGTGTCACCCAGCGATCTCCGGGTCGGGAATGACCGGCGCACCAGCGGTCGAATTCCGGCCAGCGGGCATCGAGGAGGAAAGTCGAGTGTCCCAAGGCCGGAGCGTGGTCGCGGGTCGCCGCCGGATGGCGGAAACAGGAGGTCTGCCCGCAACTCAGACAATCGCCGTGAACCGCGGTTCGCGAGGTCTTTTCCTCGCTGGGGGCGGTTCGGCTCGCTGTTGGCAGGGGCACCGCAGCGCGGATGCGGACGATGAGATGGCTGGCATCCAGTTCCACCTCCATGCGCCACGGGAAATCCGCGCGGAAACGCAGGTCCACGTAGTTCCAAAACAAGGTCGCATCGGTCCCTTGTTCGGCCGTCGATCCGGGCACGACGCGGGAGTGGGCATGCCTTTCGACCACCTCCAAGCCCGCCTTCAGGGCAGCGAGATGAAGCGCGCCGGAAAGTTGGCAGAGACCACCCCCCATGGCCGGCACGATGCAGCCTTCGCGAAGCTCCCGCCCCTCCGTGAATCCCCGCCGACGGCTCGTGCGGCCTACCTGCCGCCAAAAGCTGAAAGTCGCCTTCGCCGGGATTTCCAAGGCATGCAGGGCGCGGGCGGCGCTTCGCAGGTTCGCGACCTTCCCGGCGGTGAGCGGAAATTCATCGGCCGTCACCTGATTCCACAATTCGATGCGAACTTCGGCGATCACCGGGGTGCCTGCGAGCAAGTGCCCATGCGGGTGCCGCTCCGGAGCTTTCCCTGCCTCACGAAGAAATCGATGCGTTTGCAGCAGTCTTGTTTTCAAAACGAAAACCAAAGCCTGAAAGCGCCCGGGAAGGGGATGGGAATCCGTGATGGCTGACACTTCGATTCACGGAGCGAAGCTGTCCGGAAGAAAAGTCTGCGAACTGCCAAAGGAACGAAATGGACGAAGATTTCGAGACCTCGCCCAGGATCAGGGCAAGATCTGAGGCGCTTGGGCTCAAGCTCCCGTGCGGGAGTTCCGCATTGCCTCCGGGGAGGAGACATGCGAGGGGCAGGCATGGCAGCGGCAATCGGCATCATCGGCGGCAGTGGTTTGTATGAAATTGAAGGGTTCGAGAAATCCGAGGAAAGGCGGATCGTCACCCCCTTCGGCGAACCGTCCGATGCCTTGGTCGGCGGGATGCTTCACGGTCGCCAGGTCTGGTTTCTGCCGCGTCATGGTCGGGGGCATCGCATCCTCCCCCATGAGATCAATCACCGCGCGAATCTCTGGGCGCTGCGTTCGCTGGACGTGCGTTTCCTGATCTGCGTGACAGCCGTGGGCAGCCTGCGGGAGGAGTACGCACCGCGGCACGTGCTACTACCGGACCAGTACTTCGACCGCACCAGCCGACGCGAACACCACACGTTTTTCGGCGGGGGCATCGCCGGGCATGTTTCCTTCGGCGATCCCCTGAGTGCGGGCATGCGTGCGATCCTGCGTGAGGCGGCGGTGGCCGAGGGCGCGGTGGTGCATGATGGCGGGACCTATGTGAACATGGATGGCCCGGCCTTTTCCACACGGGCGGAAAGCGAGGCGAATCGGCAGCTCGGATTCGATGTCATCGGCATGACCAATCTCCCCGAAGCGAAGCTGGCCCGGGAAGCGGAAATCGCTCTCGCGACGCTGGCGATGATCACCGACTACGATTGTTGGAAGGTCGAGGAGGAAGCAGTCACGGCGGAGGCGGTCATGGGCCACCTGCATGCCAATGTCGCCCTGGCGAAACGCGTGGTGGCGCGGGCGGTGGCGCAGGTGCCGCTGGAACCGACATGGCCGGAGCACCGCTCGCTTGATTCCGCGATCATGACGCCACGGTCCCTCTGGCCGGAGGAAACCGTGGCGAAACTGGAGCCGATGCTGCGGCGCTTGCAGAGGTGCGATGGGTGATGCTCAAGGATTGCTCGTGGCCCTCAAGCGCAGGAACTGCGAGGCGGCGGCGGAGACCGGAGTGGGTGAGCGGTAGGTGAGCTGCACGCGGCCATCGGGAAGATTCGCACTGCCGACCAGCACGGGGGTAAGCAGGGTGCTGAAATCCAGCGAGGTGCTGATTTGGATGGTCAAGGTGGCACCACCCCAGGCCGGCCTGCGGGCAAAGGTGATGGTGGGATAAACCTCTCCGGAGACCGTGGTTTCCCCGCGCACCGTGGCGTTGGCGCTGAAAGCGGCGGGATCGAGACCGAGGATGTATTCTAACAGATTGTCCACTCCGTCTCCATCGGCATCGATATCGGGTCCGCGTTCGGCGGGGTCGAGCGTTTCCAAGGCCGGCCAGGTGGTGTAGGTGTCGGTGGCGAATCCGCTGAGCTGGATGACATAACTCGGCGTGGTGGCATCGTCCGAGGTCAGAGTGAAGGTCGCGGGCCGTGCGCCGTTGGGTCCGACCTGGGGTTGGAAGCGGATGGTGACGGTGTGGAATTGCCCACCTGGCAGGGAAACCGGCAGGGAAGGCGCGGTGAAGGAGTAGTCGGCGGCGTGGGTGCCGGTGATTTCGGCCGAGAGATTGCCGAGCGTGCCGGAACCATCATTGCGGACATAGACGAGCAGATTCTGGAAACTGCTGCCGTCGGCGGCGACGTAGGAACTCCCAAGGGTGCCGCCGCTGGCGCGGTCCGCGAAATTGTAACGGACGGCGAGTTTTCCGGCAGGCGTTCCGCTGATGTCGAGCGGGGCGGGCAAGGTGAGAAGGAAACCCTCGCTTTGATTGGCGGCATTGATGCCAGTGCCGGTGAGAGTGCGGCGGTCATCGGAGATCGATGTCACCTGGGCCAGCGTGAAGCCCGGCGTGGTGAGGCCGTAGGTGCTGGCGAGATAGTCGGGAAGGACGATGAGTCGTCCATCCGGCAGCCAGACCGCGGCGCGTTCATTGAGGAAGGAGGAACCGGCGCGCACGGTGCCGGCCACGGTGCCATCGTCGGTGACGAAGCGGCCATCGGCAAAGGTATCGGTGAGGCGGCGCTGGAGGGCGAAACCGACCGGGGCGCCCGGAGGATTTCCCCGATCCCAGCGGAAGGCGGTGAGGCCGCTGCCGTAGGCGGGGTGCACGGTGCCGTATCCGGTGATGTAGCGGCCGTTGGGCGAGATCATACGGATGTCGCCGTTGGTGAAAGAGCCGTTCGCGGGATCGGGCAGCAGGGTGAAGCCGCCGGTGGTCGTCCAGACGAAGGGTCCGTTGAAGATCCCGTTGCGTTCGTATCCGGAAATCGTCGTGCCATCGGCCGAAATGCCGCCGGGGTTGGTGGCGATTTCATTTCCGGCATTCGGCACGTTTCCGAGGATGGTGTAGGTCTGCGTCGCGGCGCTGTAGTGGAAGGCGTAGTTTTGCGAGAAGGGCGATACCGGCAGCGGAGTCTGGAAAATGCCGGTGACGTCGCCGTTGTTGGCAATCGCCACGGGGATTTGGAATTGGATGCTTGTGAGGGGACCCAGCGGTTGTGGCGGGGCAGGGAGTGGGGTGGTGGTTCCCGCCGCGAGGTTGTGAACGGCGAGCGGAGAGGTGAGATTGCTCGCGCCGAGCAGGACTAGGGAGCCGTCAGGGCTGAGGCTGCCAAGCTGCGAGTAGAGCGTGGAATTGATGAAGGTGTTAGGCAGTCCGGTGAGACCTCCGGCAGCGGTGAAGCTGAGGGGACCGAAGGTGATCGCGCGGGGTGGGTTCGATCCGGGGATGAGGGTGCCGCCGGAACTGTTGTTAGAGCCGTAGGGGGTCAGCACCGCGCCGCCTGCAGAGGCGAAGACACCGACAGTGGCAGGGTTGGAGTTGGCGTTGCCGACGTTGTTAGAGGCAGTGACGAAGTAGCTGGCCGCATCCGCGAAAGTGGCGTTGGTGATGGTCAGGGTGTTGGTGGTGGCCCCGGTGATCACGGAACCGCTGGCGGTGGTGCCATCGGTGATTGCGGTGGCTCCTTTGAACCACTGGAAGGTTGGTGCAGGTGTGCCGCTGGCGGCGGTGGTGAGTGTGATGGTGCTGCCCGCTGCGGCGCTGGTGTTTCCTGGCTGGGTGGTGAAGGAAGGCAGGGTCACCGATGCGCTGCCGCTGGTTTGAAGATTGCGGTTCGCAGCGGCGGCGAGCCAGAGGCCATCGGCATAGGTCACGGCATTCAGCGCGTTCGAAGAAAGAGACGGCTGGGTGGTGGGAGAAGTCCAGGTGACGCCATCGGTGCTGAGGAGAATGGCCGAGGTGCTCGATGGATTCACCGTGCCGACGGCGACGAAGGTCGTGCCGTTGAAATGGATGTCATTGAGAGTGGCCAATGTCACCGGCAGCGTTGCCGCGGCCCAAGTGCCGTTCGCGCCGCTGGTGCTGGTGAGGATTTTACCGTTGTCACTGCCATAAACGAAGCGACCGGCAGCGAAGATGATCGAGGGATCATTGCCGCTTGTGACCACACCAAAAGCGGAGGGCAACTCCACGCGAGTGGCCGACGAGAGATCTTCGGGAGCGACGAGGATGTTGCGGCCGTCGGTGCCGATAACCCAGGTGCCGGTGCCGGCGGTGGCTCCGGGTTTGAAGGCGACATCGCGGGTTTCGAAGGCAATGTTGCCAGTGGTATTGGCGAAGAACTTATGAGAGGTCCAGGTGAGGCCGTCGGTGGAGGTCAGCAATTCGGCATAGCTGTTCGTGTTGTAGTTCACGTTGTCCGCGTAATCGCTGGTGGTCACGATGAAGCGGTCGTTCAGATAGCGGACACGCCAGAGGTCCGCGCCCCTGCCGGTGGGATTGACCTTTGTCCAGGTGATGGGAGAGCTTGGGGAGAATCCTGCGATGCTGGCATCGGTCGTGACGTAGGCAGTGTCGCTGCGACCCGTGATGACGGTGCGGCCATTTCCCGAGGCGATGCCGACCGTGCTGTAGAAGCTTGGAGGGGCAGGCAAAAAGCCTGAGGTGTATGCGGTGGTACCTGCGGCGCTGTGCCAGAAAGTGGAGGAGGAGTTGGCGATAATGAAACGACCGCCAGCGTAGGTGATGGCACGCGGTTGGCTCGTACCACTGAGCGAAGGGTTGCGGTTGACCCAGTCGTCCTGGGCATGAAGGGCGGTGCTGAGAAGGAGGGCGGTGAGGATAGGAGAGGGCTTCATGGCGTAAGGGTGACGATCAAAGATCTGAGACTTGCCGAAAAAACCCCGAGCATGCAGGGCTTTTCAAGCAAGTTAGACAAAAAATGTCGGCCATGGGATTTTCCCTCACTCCTTGCTCGGACACACTCCGGAGCCATCCGAAAAATGAACGGCCGCCTGTCCACTCGGAGCAGGCGGCCGTCATCAACAACAACCCGGCCCCTGGAGGGAAACCGGGAAAGGGGAAATCAACGCCGACGGCGGAACAGGGCCAAGGCACCCAATCCCGCAAGCAGCGCGGTGGAAGGCTCCGGAACCACAGTGAAGCTGTAGGTCGCCGTGGCCGTTTTAAGTCCGTCGGTGATGTGTTCACCGTAGATCAGGAAGGTCAAATCGTAGTCCCCGGGCTGGGTGAAAAACCAACTCACGTGACGGTGATCGCCCGCAGGTTGGTTCCAGGTGTCGGTGAAATCGATGCCATTGGCCGTGGACATGACAAAAAGCGGATTGCCCAAAGTCACCACCGCCATGGAGAAATGCCCACCGGCGGGACCACTCATCGCGATGAGATTGAAGAAAATGTCGCTGGGCCAATCCGCAAGCGTCAACTCCTCGGTGCCGATGCCGGCGAACGGCGCACCGAGCGCGTCGGCGGTGAGACCGCTTTGAGGCAGGAACCAGTAAGGACTCCCCGCGGAAATCCCCATCGCATCCCACTGGGAACCCCCTGCGCGGGTGCTTTGCGTGGTGGTAGGAACCAGGATGGTCAATTCGCCGGGCTCATATTCGGTGTCTGCACCGAGGGGGACGCCATCGACGATCGCGCCAGCTTCCGCGTGGCTGTGGGGCTCAAGTTCGAAGCCTGATCCCTCGTCCACGTAGCCGATGCCGATCACATCGACGTGGCCGCTGGAAATCACAGCCGCTTGGGACAAGGGAGCAAGGATGGGAATCAGGGAAAGAAGGGGAGAAACTTTCATGCGCCGCAATCGGTATGCTATTGCATAAAAAATGCAACAACAAAACGCAAGTATTTTGCGTTTACGACCATTTGCATCGATTTCCCTGCCGAAAAACGCGGACGGACTGGAAGTTTGACCTGAGGCGAAACGTTTCTTAGTTTCCAAGACCTATCCCATGAAACCCATCGCGACTTTATTGATCGGACTGTTTTGCCTCCTGCCTTGGGCGGGCGCGGCTTCCCCGGCGGACGATCCGGAATACGTGCGCAAGGCAGCGCTGAAGATCGATAGCTACGTCGCCGCCTGGTATCGCCAGAAGAAGATGGCAGTGCCGGAGGTGACGAATGACGCGACTTTCCTTCGGCGTGCTTTTCTCGTGACTGTGGGACGGATCCCGACGGCCGAGGAGGCCCGCTTGTTTCTTGAAATCGACGACCCGGCGAAGCGGACCCAGCTCATCGACTATCTTTTGGCTTCTCCCGGCTACTCCAGCCACATGAGCAACTGGGCCTTCGATCTCCTGCGCGTGACCGATGGGAAATCCGGATTTGGCGGGACGCTTGAGCCTTATCGCGATTGGGTGCGCAGGGCCATGGAATCGAACATGCCTTGGGATGATCTCACCCGCGGTCTGCTGGCAGCGCGCGGAAACTCCTGGGATCCGGACCACGCAGCGGTCGGTTACTACATCCGTGATCGTGGCATGCCGCTCGACAATCTTTCCAACACCGCACGGATTTTCCTCGGCTCCCACATGGAGTGCGCCCAGTGCCACGACGACCCCTTCGGCGGGCCGGAGCGATTCGAGTTCTATCAGCTCGCCGCTTTCACCAATGGCGTAAGGGAGGCCAGCCGTCGTCCCATGCAGAAGATCTGGGATGAGGTCAGCGAGGACGACCGCCGTCGCACGCTGGACTACTCGGTGGCGCAGGTCATCTGGGATCGCGTTTACGGCATGAGCGTGCAAGGGGGCGGAACCGGACGCATCGAGCTTCCTCAGGATTATCAATACCGCGACGGCGAGCCCGGTGAAATGATCGCCGCCCGCACGCCTTTCGGCAAAACCGTGCGGATGTCCGACAAGGACAACGCCGATGATGGTCGTGAGAAACTGGCCGAATGGGTGACGACACGCACCGGCGAGCAGTTCCCCTCGGTGATCGCCAACCGCATGTGGGATCGGGTCATGGGCCGCGGGGTCTATGAGCCGGTCGATGAATTCGTCGAGGCCAAGGAAACCCATCTTCCCGCCCTCATGAATCACTTGGTGCAGTTGATGGTGGAACTCGACTACGATTTGCGTGCCTTCCAGAAAATCCTGCTCAATACCAAGACCTTCCAGTTCGTGCCGAATCCGGAGCCGTCGAAGGTCGCCACGGGCGATGATTTCCATGGTCGCCAACTGGAACGGATGAGTTCCGAACAAATCTGGGACTCGCTGATCACATTGGCCGGAGGGGATCCTGATAAAAAGCCCCGCCGTGGTGTGGACACCCGGGTGCAGATCGGTGGCAAGCCTCTCAACCTGGGGGGCAAGGACATGAAGAAAATCTCCGAAGAGGTCCTGGCCATCGACAGTGAAAGCGAGATGAGAACCTACTTCGAAGCCCTGCTGGAACAGGTGAAAAAGGAGCGCTCCGGCGGAGGCGGGGGCGGAGATGGGATGATGGCCCGTCAGGCCCCGCGATACGGTGGCAATGACCAGGTCAGGGCTTCCGAACTCCCGAGCCCGGCACCGCGGGATCACTTGCTCTATGTTTTCGGTCAGTCCGATCGCGAAGTCGTCGAAGCCGCAAGCCGCGAACCGAATGTCAGTCAGGTGCTCACCCTGATGAATGGCTTCGTGCAGAAGCAGCTCGTCAACAACCCCGGCGCCCACCTTTACAAAAGCCTCGAAGGGGCCAGCGATGCGAAGGAAAAGATCCGCCGCATCTACATCGCCATCCTCAGCCGTCCTCCCAGCGAGGAGGAGTTCCGCTGGATGCTGGATGAGGTCAACCTCTCCGGTGACGATGCCTGGCCGAACATTGTTTCCGCCCTTGTGATGTCCTCTGAATTCCTGTTTGTCCAATAACCCACCGTCATGAACGACCATCTCAAGCTCGACGAATTCTCGCGCCGCCGATTCATTTCCACGGCCGCCAGAACCTGTCTCGGGGTCCATTTGTTTCCGCTGCTCGGGAGCAGTGTGGCCTCGGGTAGTCTGATCTCCGGGGCGAAGGCGAAAAGCGTGATCTATCTTTTCATGGCCGGCGGCATGAGCCACCTGGACACCTTCGATCCCAAACCCAAGAAGAAAGATGTCATGGGTCCGCTGGAGGCGATTCCCTCAAAGGCCGATGACATCCTTGTGGGTCAGCACCTGCCGAAGACGGCGGAAGTGATGAATCACGTTTGTGTGGTCAATTCCATGACCTCCAAGCAGGGTGCCCATGAGCAGGGAACCTACATCATGCACACCAGCTATGCGATGCGTGGCACCATCACCCACCCTTCCCTCGGAGCATGGGCGATGAAAATGGCCGGGCGGATCAACCCTGAGATCCCGGGTTACGTCTCCATCGATGCCTCCCCGGAGATGACCGGTGGTGGGTTCTTCGGCGCGAAATACGCCGCGGCACCGATCGGCAGTGCCAGCGAGGGACTCAAGGACAGCCGTCGTCCCGACCATGTGGACAAGGAAGCCTTCGATCGCCGACTGGCCCTGGCCGACCGGTTGAACCAGCAGTTTCACGATCGATACAAGAATGCCGATGTGAAAGCCTACGAGGAACTCTATCAGGAAGCCGTGCGACTGATGAACAGCGAGGACCTGAAGGCCTTCAATCTCAACGAAGAAGGCGAACAGGCCCGCAAGCTTTATGGCAATGGCCGTTTCGCCCAAGGCTGCATGCTCGCCCGGCGCCTGGTGGAACATGGTGTGCGCTTCGTGGAGGTCCAACTCGGCGGCTGGGATACCCACTATGACAATTTCGGAGCCGTGGAGGGCCGCTGTCGTGAATTCGACCAGGCCTACGCCGCCCTGATCACCGATCTCGAAAAACGCGGATTGCTCAAGGACACGCTTGTCGTGGTGGCCACCGAGTTCGGCCGCACTCCGGAAATCAAGGCCGAGCACAACAACGGCCGTGATCACCATCCTTCCGCCTTCACCTGTCTCCTCGCCGGTGGCGGGGTCAAGGCGGGTTACCGCTACGGGGAAACCGATGCCACCGGCAGCCGGGTCAAGGACGCCCCTGTGGAGGTGCAGGATTTCAATGCCACCATCATGCACGCGCTCGGCATCCCGCATGACAAGGAGATCTATTCGCCGAGTGGACGTCCTTTCCGCGTCGCCGATCAGGGCAAGCCGATCATGGACCTGTTTGCCTGATGGCATGTTCTCCCAAGCCGTCCCGGGCCACGGTTCGGGACGGGCGGAGAGTAAGCGAAGTGATTTTTGTTAGAGTCGAATGATGCTGAAGCTGCTAATCACGATGCTGGCCTTCGCCCAAAGCCTGAGCGCCGGTCCCGTGGGCGATGCTCTGGCTCGTGCGGTGGAAAAAATCACCAAGGGCGAGCACCAGGGATACCCGATGCATGTTTTCCAGCTCGATGGCATCGAGTGCCGCATCGTCGAACCCCGAGTCGCTGCGGAAGGAAATCCGTGGCTCTGGAGGGCGCGTTTCTGGGGACATGAGCCGCAATTTGAAAAGGCCATGATCGATGCGGGCTGGCACCTTGCCTACTGCGATGTTGCAGGTCTCTTCGGCAATGACGAAGCCTTGGGGCGCTGGGACCTTTTCCACAAATTCGCCACCGGCCTGGGTCTTGCCGATCAGCCATTTCTCTTTGGCATGAGTCGTGGTGGACTACCGGTGATGCGCTGGGCTTCATCACGGCCCGATCAGGTTTGCGGAATCTATGTGGACAATGCCGTGATGGACATCCGCTCCTGGCCCGGAGGCAAAGGGACCGGAAAAGGCAGCCCGGAGGACTGGCAGGTCTGCCTCAAGGCTTACGGGTTGACCGATGCATCCGCTGCCGGGTTTGCCGATGGTCCGCTGGACCGACTTGAGCCGCTAGCTAAAGCCAAGGTTCCGGTGCTCGCACTGATCAACGAAGCGGACGATGTCGTGCCGCCTGCGGAAAACGGCGATTTGCTCGAAGAACGCTACCGCAAGTTGGGCGGGCCCATCGAAGTGATCCGCCGCCCCGGGCTGGGCCATCATCCTCACAGTCTGAAGGACCCTGCACCCATCGTCTCCTTCGCTCACAAATCGTGGAGCGATCGGCCCGGTCGATAATCCCCGCTTGAGCGGCATCGCTCCCCGCCCTTAGTTTCGCGCCATGGCGAAGGCGTTCAAGGAGTGGCAGGTGGTCTGCGATGCCCTGGCATCCGGTCGGCAATGGTTGATCCTGCGCAAGGGTGGCATTCACGAGGGCAGGGCAGGGTTTTCTTTCGCGGAGGAGGCATTTTTCCTCTTTCCCACCCGCTTCCACCATCAGCAAGACATGGTGCGGGAGGGCACGGTGATACCGGCCCCGGAATGGCAGGTGGGCGATGAAGTCGAAATCAGCCATTACGTGGAAGTTCCTCAGGCTGTGACCCTCACCGATGGATCGCTGTTGGAGTCGCTCGCACACGCCCACATTCTCACCGAGGAGACGGTCCGACAGCGCTTTGATTGGGAAGGCAAAGGCATGGCCGCCGGCAGCATCCATGTGGCAATCGCCCGGGTGTGGCGACTTGCGGAGCCTTTTCGATTCCCCTATGAGGCGCGCCATGGTGGCTGCCGCAGTTGGGTGGAGATCCCCGATGCGCCCGCAGGTTGGCAAGAGGGCTTGGTCCCGGTCATCGATGATGAAGAATTCCGGAAACGCCTCGGCAGCTTGCCTGAAATGAACACGATCTAGACACCGAAGTGGCGCCGTAGTGTCTCATTCCACCGCAGCAATGCGCATGGATTTGCAGAGTCCATGCATCGATCACGTTGCGGACAAATCCATCACGACAAAGGGGTAGTCTTCCTTGCCATGAAAGCGATCTTATCCCTGTTTCTAGCCCTCATCACTGCGGTGAATGCGGAGTCCCCGGCGGAACGTGATGCCCGGATGCAATGGTTCCGTGAGGCGCGGTTCGGCATGTTCATCCATTGGGGGCTCTATTCCGTGGCGGCCGGAGAGTGGGACGGCAAAAGATACGGCGGAGGGGTCGAGTGGATCCAATCGCTCGCCCGGATTCCGGTGGCGGAATACACGCCGCTCAAGGACCGCTTCAATCCCGTGAAGTATGATCCGGATGCCTGGGTCCGCCTCGCACGCGATGCCGGGATGAGATATGTCGTCATCACCAGCAAACATCATGATGGGTTCTGCTTGTGGGATTCGAAGCTCACCGATTGGGATGTGGCCGCCAGTCCTTGGGGCAAGGATCTTCTCAAGCCGCTGGCCGAGGCCTGCCGGAAATATGACATGAAATTCTGCCTCTATCATTCGATCATGGATTGGCATCATCCGCAATGGGGGAACAAGGAGCCATGGCGGGGGAACTCTGCCACTGACGCACCGGACATGGACGCTTACGCCGCCTACATGAAAGGTCAGTTGAAGGAACTTCTTACCGAGTATGGCGATGTCGGCATCCTGTGGTTCGATGGCGAGTGGGAATCCGCGTGGACTCATGAAAGGGGGACGGAACTTGATGATTACGTCCGTTCCCTTCAACCGGCCATCATCGTCAACAACCGCGTGGACAAGGGCCGCAAAGGCATGGAAGGCGCGACCCTCGGAGAGCACTTCCGCGGCGACTATGGAACACCCGAGCAGCAGATTCCGGCCAATGGCATTCCCGGGGAGGATTGGGAATCCTGCATGACGATGAATGATACCTGGGGATTTTCCGCGCATGACCAGAACTGGAAGTCCTCCACGGTGCTCATCCGCAACCTGATCGATGTGGCCAGCAAGGGTGGAAACTACCTGCTGAACATCGGTCCCACACCGGAAGGGGAAATCCCGCAGGCCAGCGTCGATCGGCTCGGGGATATCGCGAAATGGATGGAGTCCAACAGCGAAGCCATTCATGGCACAACCGCCAATCCCTTCCCCACAACGCCCTGGGGTCGTTGTACGATGAAAGCCGTAAATGGCGGCACGCGGCTTTACCTCCACGTTTTTGATATGCCTGCTGATCGTCGGCTCCTTCTGACGGGCATGCGCAATCCCATTCGCTCCGCCCGATTCCTCGCCGCTCCGCAGGAAGCGCTCCGGGTGGAGGCAAAATCGGAAGGTGCGGCGATAATCGTGGATCGTGAACTGACCGACCCTGCCGCCACGGTGATCGTGGTGGAAATCGAAGGTCGACCGGAGCTGGCGACCCCTCCGGGCAATCCCTGAATGGCTCCGCGCGGGTGGAATAAGGAACTACGATCCTAATCGTACTTCCCACTGCCCGTGGCCGAGTTCGGTGATGTCGATCGTGATATCGAGAAAGCTCCGGATCACGGCTGCATTGGTCGAGAGATGATCGTCCGGAGCCATGGTCGTGAAGCACCCGCCCCCGGCGAGGGCCAGCGGCAACAAGAGTTGATCAGCGAGATGTCGCCCCACGGCAGTTCCGCAACCGATGAAGTCACTCATCAGTTTGCCGGCGCGCCTGCCGACTTTGTCCTCCCCCACTCCCTGTTCGCCGAAGCTGCAAGTCATTTCCCGTGTGTGCTCGAACTCGGCCTCCACAAGACATGCCAGCCCTCGGCCCGGTCCGGGTTCGCGCAGTTCCACGGCGGCATCATTGCAGGGACAAACAGCCACGGCGGCATCAAGCACCCGTCCGGCGATCGATTGGGGCAGGTTCCGCACCGGCACGCGGATCTTCGTGCCAAGGAGGGCACCCCGGTTCGTGAAATCGGCACGCTGGAATCCGCCGCAAGGCAGGACGTCACAGCGCACCGCTCCACCCCCAGCCGGGGCGAATCCGGTCTCTAACAGATGGATTCCGGCAGTAGCACCGAGCTTCGCCATGGCAGGGAGAAAAACCCGATCGAGGAAATCGAAGGGTGGGGCCAGCGGATTGTGGGTGCCACCCTCCACAGTGACGCTCGATTCCCCTCCTGCCAGCCATAGGGCCGGCAGGAGGGTTTGCAGGATCAAGCTGGTGCTGCCGGCGGTGCCAACGGCGAATTGATACGATCCAGGTCGTATTTCATGGCTCCGGAAGACTATCTCAGTCGATCCGATATCCGCGCCATCGGCGGTCCCGCCAGAGATCTCGCAAGCGGCACGGACACAGGCCAGATGCTGGCGCATCAATCCCGGTCTGCTTCTTTTTCCCCGGATGTGGACCATGCGAAAAGGCCGCCGTGTGATCATGGCAAGGCTCAAGGCCGTGCGCAGCATCTGTCCGCCGCCCGAGCTGCCGTCGAGAAGGATGGGTTTCATGCGGATCATCTCATTTCAATCATCGGCCTCCGCCGCGTCCTTGATGACGAAGCGTGCTTGCAGGCGAGCGACCGTTTCCGCCAGTCCGGCGGCCTCGACACTTCGCAGAACTTCGGGGAAGCACTTGTAGGCATCCGGCGCTTCGTCCAGCGGATATTTTCTGCAGTTCGTCAGGATGTCGGAGGCATCGAATTCTTGATCCACGGTCTGTTGATCGAGAGTTCGGAACGCGTGCTTTCGGCCCATCTGCCTTCCTGCGCCGTGGTTGACGCTCCATGCCGTCCGCTCCGCTCCGCCCCGGGCAACCATGACCACCGAGCCGTCGCGGGGATTTCCGGGCAGCAGGATGGGGTGGCCGCTTTGGGCAAAGGGAGTTCCGTGCAGGGAAAAGTGTCCGCCGGGAACCGCGCGGGTGGCCCCTTTTCGGTGTACCCATGATTTCTTGCCGTCCACGATTTCCTCACGCGCGATGTTGTGCGAAATGAAGTAAACCAACTGGCCGGTCGCTCCAGGAAGGACTTCCTGAAAGGCTTCGAGAACCAGGGCGTTGATGAGCAGATGGTTCACGGTGGCGAAATTGGAACCCAGCGACATGTCATCGATGTAAGCGTTCGCCTCGGGAGTTCCAAGGGGCGCATAGACCAACTTCTTGTCCCCTGCGGGATAGGGCGTGCTCCACTTTTCGAACTTCTGTTCGAGGTCCTTGAACTGCGCCATGGCCAGCAGGTTGCCAAAGCCGCGGGATCCGCAGTGGCTGAGGAAGGATACATGGCCGTCGCGCAGTCCGAAGACATCGGAGGTCTCGCGCATCGATGGACGGTCGGCCACACGGGTGATTTCACATTCCCCGAAATGATTGCCACCCCCGTAGGAACCGAGCTGACCGATCTTCTCGCCGAAGTTCTTCACTCGTCCGGTTTCGAGAATCCACTCCAGTCGAGTACGAAGGGCATCGTAGGTGCCGTCATGCCCGGTGTGGGACGAGTCCTCGCAACGCCCCGCCCACTCGGGCGGGATGCCCAGGGCCTCGCAGACTGCCACGGAAGCGCCTTCTGTCACGGCACGTGCGCCCCACTCGCGATCCACCGCTCGTCCTTTCTTCACGCTGCGCTGACCGCGTCCGGCGCCGGTGGGAGTGCGCTGGACGATGGCATCGATGAGGGCACGGCGCGTCCTTTTGTCGGCGATGGCATCTTCGGGGATGTCGAGTTGGAGCAGGGACATGGAGCACTTGATGTCCACCCCCACCGGACCGGGATAGATGTGGGTGGGAGAAACCATGACGCAGCCGATGGGTGCGCCGTATCCGGCGTGTCCGTCCGGATTGAGCACGACATCGGTGACGCCCGGAGCGAGCCGGGAGTTCACCGCTTGCTGCAGGCAGGTTTCATCGAAGGAATCACGGATGGCATCGGTCCCGATCACGGTGATGGGTTTGCCAACATTTCCGGGCAGCGGAAGGAAGCCGATCGCTTCGTCAGTCTTGTGGATGGGGTTCATGTTTGGGAGGTGGGAAAGAGGGGTGTGGAGCGATATGGGGAGAGCGGGTTCTTTGGACAGGGTTTCCGATGGATCAAGACGATGACTTCACCGGATGGAAAACTCTACCGCATCCCCTGTGCCAACCGGGTCATGCGGATCTGGGGTTGGGGCCTAAGCCATTGGCAGAGAGGGGCTAAGAAATTTTTTCGTGATTCCTTCGATGGATTCCCCTGCAAGGGGGTTGGGAAGAAACGAGAAATTTCGCTAGAAAACTATCCGAAAAGAGTGCATGGGTTTCGCCCGGACACGGGAAGGATTCGGCTGGAAATTCAGCAGATGAAGCGCATCGCTATCGGACTCTTGGGAACGCAGCTGGACCGCGGGCGGACGCCGGAACGGTGGGACAAATGGCGCCCTACGGTTACCTTGTTTCAGCATCACGATCTGCTGATCGACCGCTTTGAGCTGCTCCATGATCCGGCATCCATCGATTTGGCAAAGTTAGTGGCGGATGACATCCGGCAGGTTTCACCCGAGACCCAGGTGAGGCTTCATGCGATCGACTTTGGACGCGATGCATGGGATCTGGCCAATGTTTATGGAGCGCTTCATGATTGGTCGCGGGCCTATGCCTTTGAGAGGGACTCGGAGGATTACCTGATTCACATCACCACGGGCACCCACATCGCCCAAATCAGTCTCTTTCTTCTCAACGAAGCCGGCTTCCTGCCGGGGCGTCTCATTCAGACCGCACCGCCGCGAGGAAGCGGGCGGACCCGCGGCTTCGATCCGGGCAGGTATGCGATCATCGATCTCGACCTTTCCCGCTACGATGCCCTTAGTAGCCGATTCGCCCGGGAGATCGGGGAAACGACGGATTTTCTCAAGAGCGGCATCGCCACACGGAATCCGGCATTCAATCGCCTGATCGACCGCATTGAACAGGTGGCCCTGCGTTCGAAGGCACCTCTCCTGCTCACCGGGCCCACCGGTGCGGGAAAAAGCCAACTGGCGAGAAGAATCTACGAGCTACGTCACCAGCGGGGAGGCTTGGATGGGGATTTTGTGGAGGTGAACTGCGCGACTTTGCGGGGCGATACGGCGGCATCGGCCTTGTTCGGACATGTGCGCGGGTCCTTTACCGGTGCCCAAAGGGACAGGCCGGGATTGCTCAGGGAAGCTCACAAGGGTCTGCTGTTCCTTGATGAGATCGGCGAGTTGGGATCCGATGAACAGGCGATGCTGCTGCGAGCCCTTGAAGACAAGACTTTCCTTCCAGTGGGCTCTGACAAGGCGGTGAAGAGTGATTTCCAACTCATCGCGGGAACGAACCGCGATCTTCGTGAAGAGGTTTTTGCAGGTCGATTCCGCGAGGATTTGCTTGCCCGCATTCAGTTGTGGACCTTTGGCCTGCCTCCGCTCAAAGAGCGGCGGGAAGATCTCGCGCCGAATCTCGATTACGAACTGCGGCGCTTTGCCGAAAAGGAAGGGCGACAGGTTTCCTTCAACAAGGAAGCGAGGGAGCTGTTCCTGAAGTTCGCCGAGTCGCCGGATACTCCCTGGCACGGGAACTTCCGCGACCTCAATGCCGCCATCGTCCGGATGGCGACCCTCGCACCCCGCAGCAGGATCGGCGTGGATGAGGTGCGGGAGGAAATCGAACGATTGCGGGAAAGCTGGCAGCGGCCGAATGATGGTCCGGGAAACGATCAGACAAACCTCCTTGCCGATGTTTTCCCGCAGTCCCGGTTGGATGAGATCGATGATTTCGACCGCGTTCAACTCGCGCATGTGATTGCGGTCTGTCGGAAATCGAAATCGATTTCCGATGCCGGTCGCGAGTTGTTTGCCGCATCCCGGAAGAAACGCACGGTCATGAACGATTCGGACCGACTGAAGAAATATCTGCTGAAGTGGGGGCTGGAGTTTTCAGGGTTGTGAGGATGGGGAATCGGATCTCCACGAAGCTGGAAAGACCCCGCTCCAGAATTCATCACGTGCTTCCACGAGCAGTCGGTTCGCTTTGGCCCGGTCCGGTTCGTCTGGCAGCGGGCTGGCGGCGAATGCCTCGTGAACTTCTAACAGAAGTTCCTCGGCTTGGCAGACGAGAGTCTCATAGTCGTATTCTCCGGCGCGGATGCGGAGGAGCAGGTCGCGATTCGGCCGCCTTACGCGGAGGGTGCCCTCGCGGGCGATTTCCAGGGCCATTTCCAGCAATCGATGCGTGTGCATCAGGTTCTTCGAATCGTAGCCCCGGCCGTGACCGGCATTGGTGGTGTATCGCTCCTCATTGCGCAGCGCCACCCATTCCCAGTATTCGCGATGCGCCTTGCAGTGGGCTTGAAAAGCGTCGTGGTTGCAATGCATCCATGCCAATGGCACCGCCTCCTTGGGGACGCTGGAAAAGACCAGGGCATCGGGATCCTTTGGAGAAACCAGACCCCGCAATGAACCACTAGGATCATGGTAGATCGCATAGACACCAAAGGTACCCTGCACGGCAGTCAGCCCGCAGGCCTTCGCTTCCAGGCCGCGTATCGCCAGCCACTCGACGACGCCAATGCTGCCCTGGCCCTCGGGGATCCGGCAGAAGTCCAGCAGTGGACGACGATTTTCCGGCTGGGGATTGACGATCTTCTTGTTCAAGCCCCGGGCCTTGCGGATTTGTCCCATCGCATATTCGCCAAAGGTTTGGGCGCAGCGTTTTGAAAGGAAATCGGTGGCCTGGAAGCTCCGGAAAATGGGATGGCAATGGCGCACGCAGTCATCGGGCATCCCCAGGAGTTCCAAGGCGTTGGGGTTGTTCTTGAGCAAAAGTTCGACCCATTTCCCGATTTCATAGTAGGTCTGGTCATGACGGGAGTCGGAGACCTGTTCGATTTCATCGAGGCCTAACAGAAATGCCCGCGGTGCCACGAAAATCCCGCGACGGTCCTCATCGGATGAAGCGATCGCCGTGCCATAGGCATGGCTTCCGGCGACGGTGTCGAAGAGCAGCATGTCGGATTGTTTGATCCTATCGAGCGTCAGGGAAGGGGGTGTTGGAACGGGAGCAAATCCGCGGACCGTGCGTCGCAGAAGCGCATCGAGCAAACGCGGCTGGCTCTTGCTTTGGGGCAGAGCCGCGCTTTGGCTGGAGCTGTGCTGGAGAGAGGTCTGAAGAAAGACATCGAGGTCCGCGATGCGGGGCATGCGCTCGCCTTCTCCTGTGGAAGCCTTGTGGGCGAGCAGCGCCGGAACGAGATCGCGGATCGCAGGCGGCGCTGCTTCCAGAAGGGAGGTGAAGGGAACCGGCGGCACGCCTTTTCCATCGAGTGCCCACATGGCCGCGAGCACCGCGCGGAGAGCGTAGAGGTAGTCCTTGGCCCTGACTTGGTCGCCGCTGAGGTTGCGGTGCCACATGCCCGCGGCGAGGCCGCGATAGTGATCGGAACAGGGTTTCGGGTGATATACGAGGTTTGCCGTGGATTTCCACGCGTCGAGAAATCCGGGCTCTTCGCGGTAAATGATGGGCGATTGCAACCATTCCATCAGCGCGCCATTCGATTTTCCAAGCAATGCCGCCGCCTTGCGGACATCCCAACCGGCGGCATCAAGGTCGCCTTCAAGCGGCAGAGTGATGGCTTCGGTTCCTTCCTCGACGGAGAGATAGGCGGATTCGGGCCGGACAAAAAGGAAACGGATGTCGTAGTCGCTGTCGGGCGAGGCGAATCCCCACGCGCGGCTTCCCGATTCGCAAGCATAGAGGATGCGGATCCCGTGTCGGGCTTCGATGCGACGGAGCAGGGACTCGATTTCCCCGTGGACGTTTCTCATGGCCGGAGGGTAAATCGATGGGGCCCGTTGCGAAAACCTGAATTCAATGTCAGGCCCGGATGATTTCAGTCGGAATTCCTGGAGCCGACCTGTGTGCCACTCAGCAGGCTGCGGTAACGCAGGGGGGAGATGCCGTTCTGTTTCTGGAAAAACCGGCTGAAGTAGTATTCATCGTTGAAGCGCAGATTTTCGGCGATCTCCTTCATCTTCAAGCCTGAGGTCAGAACCCAACGTATCGCTTCCTGATTAAGGCGGCGATTGAGGTATTCCTTCGGGCTGATGCCGGTGCTCCGGACGAAGGCGGCGGAGAATGCGGCCGTGCCGGTACCATGGACTTGCGCCAGATCGGCAAGCCGGAGGTCGGCACCAAGATGGCTTTCGATGTGGTGCAGCACCTTGGAGAATCGGGAGTGCTTCGCGAGGTGCTGTGAGATGGCTGCGTCGAGTTCCGGGATTGCCTGCACCATCCACCACATCAGTCGTCCCCGCAGCCCGAGAATGCTGGCAATCCCGATAGGCTTGTCGCTTTCGAGCCAGGTCCGCCACTCGTTCACATCGATCTTCCGCATCCTTCTCGGTTCCCGGGTTTCCCAATCAAGCAAGGGGTCCACACCGGGCAGACATTCGCAGAAGAACTTGAAATACACAATTTCGCAGATTTCCTCGCAATACCGCTCGACCGGGGTGTTGGCCGGAAGATACCAGGCTTCGCCCGGATTGAGATCGTAGGTTTTTCCCCGGAAGATCACCCTTCTCCGCCCGGTGAGGTTGAGGTTGATGTGATGAACGCAGTCCCCTTCGCTTCGACCTCCGGAACTCCATTCCGGACCCACCGTATTGGAGTACATGCCGATCAGGTGCATGCGGAATCGCTCGGCCACGTTGTGCTCCCTCCCGCCATGCATCTGGCTCGTGTGGATGCGGACGTGTTCGTAGGTCCTGGGGTCGGTGGTGTCCGTCGCTCTCATGACTCGCTCCTTCAAGTCTTGTCGGAAAAGTGCAAGAAAACAAGGGATCATTCCATTGTTTCCAACCTCTTGGGTGGCTATCGTCGGCTCTCAAGTTCGCAGCCCTTCGCCTTCGCGGAGAGCTATTCATGTTTCCCGAAAATCCATTTCCAAACCCATGAAACCGCTTTCCATGAAAGCCTGTCTCGCTGCCGTGGTGGCGACGTTAGGCGTCGCTTCCCTGACCTCCGTGGCGGTTGCCGATACGGTGTATTTCGACGATTTCAATGATCAGCAGAATGTGAACAGGGGTGGCCCTTACACCCAGTCTCTCCACACCTCGGTGCCCACGATCCGAACCGGCCTCGCTGGGGGAAGTGCCTCAGCCACCTGGCTGGCAGGAGTCGAGACGGGCGGATGGGGTCAGCGCGATTTCAGCGACAACAATGTCGCCACTCCCACCAGCAGCAACTTCCTCGCTTTTACGCCGGATCCCACTCGGGTTTACAAATTGGAGGCAAGCATCGATACGACGCCACTGGGTGGGGCAGACCCGGGAGGAACCGGTTCCTGGTTCACTCTGGGTTTTACCAGCAGCGAGCACAACTGGAATGGTGTGGATGCCAATACGATCGCGGTCGGGCAGTTGGTCCGTTGGAATTCCAATCAGGTCGCCAACATTTCCTATGTCATGAGTGGTGCCGATCTGGCAGCGGCAGGAATCCAATTTGTGGGCTGGATCACGGACCGTGCCGGAGTGGTCAATCTCAACGGAGTTGCCAATGTGAAGATTGATAACTTCAGGCTGACTGCCGGGGTCCCCAATCCGACTTTGACCTACGATGGCAATGGCAGCGATGGAGGTGCGGTTCCGACCGACCCCGCCAGTCCCTATGTTTATGGCAACACCGTGACGGTCGCAGGTGCCGGAACGATGACCCGCAGCGGCTTCAATTTCGCAGGTTGGAACACCGCATCGGATGGTATGGGCACCAATTACTCTCCGGCCGCGACCTTCGTTATTGAAAACAACACCACGCTCTATGCCAGGTGGATTCCCGTTGGAAGCAGTCTGCTGACCTATGACGGGAATGGAAGCACGGGCGGCAGCGTGCCGGTGGATCTTTCGAGTCCCTATACGAGTGGAGCGACCGTGACGGTTCTGGGAAACACCGGCTCTCTCACCAAGACAAGTTATAGCTTCAGCGGATGGAACACTGCAGCCGATGGCAGCGGAACCCCATACAATCCCGGAGACAGCTTCAATATCACCGCCGACACCACCCTCTACGCAATTTGGACCCCAGGACCGGATTATGTCTGGAACAACTCCGCCGCGACGGACAACTGGAACACTTCCGATCTCAACTGGAACGGCGCTGCATGGAGCAATTCTGCTTCGAATCATGCATTTTTCACGACGGTTGGCGGAAACGTGTTCGTGGATCCCGGAATCGTTGCCGGTTCGGTCAACGTCGGGACGGGCAGCTTCAATTTCCCAAGCTTGAATTTGTTCGACGGAGACTTGAGTGCGGCAAGCCTCACGGTGCAGGGCTTCGGGTCCAATTCCGGTGCGTATGGAAGCAATCCGACGCTGACCGTGGATTCCGCCGTGACCATCAGCGGCGATGTGGCAGTGGGTCGATCGAACCTACGGATTTCCGGAGGGACATTCACGGCGAATCGGATCATTTCCGCGCCGGTGAGCGCAGATTGGGGTCGTCTGGTTGTTTCAGGCGGCACGGTCACCGCCACCAACGGAGTGGACGGCTCGGTCAATACGGGGGCCACTTTCGCCATCGACCTTGACGGGGGTGAGTTGAGGACGCCCTCGATCCGGGTGGCAGATCGTGAGATTGGCACGAACAACAACGCATTCCTGACTTTCAATGGCGGGATGTTGACGGCCCTTGGTGGCGATAATGCGGATTTCATCACCACCTACGGCGGGGGAAACCATGCATTTGTCGGCTTCGGAGGTGCCAACATCGATACCAACGGTTTCAACATCGGGATCCTTGTCGAT
>JALOTY010000012.1 GCA_025457665.1 Akkermansiaceae bacterium
GCACCTTGAGTTCCTCGGCCACGCGCTCGGCCACACTCGCCGCCGCAATCCTCCGCGGCTGGGTGCAGCCGATCCATCGCCGCCTTCTTCTCTCCTCGCCCACTTCCCCGCCCAGAGCCTCGGCCACCATTTTCGGCAGTTGCGTGGTCTTGCCCGATCCGGTCTCCGAAACCACCACCACCACCGGATGCCGGCGGATCGCCGCCACAATGTCATCCCGCCTGGCCACCACTGGCAGGCCATCAGGATAGTTCCATTGCGGTTGCTCACTCGTCATTGCCGCAGCGCCCATAGCCCCACTCCACGCGCGGCTCAACCCCCATCCGCTTTCCTCCCTGCCCCAAGATCCCCTTGCCACCCGCCTCGGTCACGCCTAGCCCATGAGGGACGCCGCAGTTTCCATTCCCCATGTCCGCCCGATTTCTCCCCGCCACTCTCCTCTGCGCCCTCCTCGTTTCCTGTGCGCCCGACCCCTGGGCCATTCCGGGGCCATCGAAATCCGTCACCCGCGCCGATGCCATCCGCACCGCCTACCTCTATTCGAAAGTCCCCTGGATGCCCGAGGAAAGGCACCGCCTCCATGGCGACGATGGCCGCGGCGTCCTTGTCCACACGCCCGACATCACCCTCTCCCGCCACGGCTACTCCAATGGCTGGTGGCAGCCCGGCGTCCCCGCCATCGGCATGGCCTACCAATGGGGCGGCTTCGATACCCCCCGCAGTTTCCTGAAATCCCTCGATCGCGGCGAACTCGCAGGCGATATCTCGACGTCGGAAAAGCGCCGACTCGATGACGCCGGCACCAGCACCCGCGCCTGTGGGATCGATTGCTCCGGCTTCGTCTCGCGTTGCTGGCGGCTCTCCACGCCCCATTCCACACGCAAGCTGCCCTCGATCTGCGATCGGCTCGATTCCTGGTCTGAGCTCCGCCCCGGAGATATTCTGCTCAACGACCGCCACGTTGTTCTCTTCAAAGCCTGGGATACCTGCGGGAAACAGGTTCTCGTTTACGAATCCGGACCTTTCCCGGTTTGGCGGGTGAATGCCGCCTCCATTCCGGTGAAAAAGCTTCTCGCAGAAGGCTATCAGCCGTGGAGATACCGCGGGATCGGGGAGGAAGATTGAGCCTGCCCGCCCCTGCCGCTCAGGCCTCGCCGGGAAATCTTTCCCCTGCGCAGCCATTTCCCTTTCATTTCCTCGAAAATCCCCTTTCTTCCGGGCCATGGTTCCGCCGCCCGCCCGCGCCGCTTCCGCCAAAGCGCCTAGCAAAAATTCCTGGTCGCCCGAGCAATCCGCCGCCCTCTATGGAGTCGATGCCTGGGGCCACGGCTTCTTCGGCGTGAACAAACATGGCCACGTCACCGTAAGCCTCCCGGTCAGCGAAGGGGCCTCGAAGACCAAGGAAATCTCCCTTCACGACATTGTCGAAGGCCTGCGCGACCGCGGCACGGACCTCCCCGTCCTCCTCCGTTTCCGCGACCTCCTCCACTCGCGCATCGCCGAGCTGAACGAATCTTTCCGCGAGGCCATCAAGTCCACCGGCTACAAGGGCGAATACCGCGGCGTTTATCCCATCAAGGTCAACCAACAGCGGCAAGTCATCGAGGAAATCTCGGAGTTCGGCAAACGCTACCACTACGGCCTCGAAGCCGGCTCCAAGCCGGAACTCATCGCCGCACTCGCCCACATGCATGATACGGAGGCCTACATCGTCTGCAATGGCTACAAGGACGAGGAGTTCATCGACCTCGCCCTCCACGCCCAGAAGATGGGCCTCAAGGTCATGCTGGTGCTGGAAATGCCCACCGAACTCGACCTCGTCCTCGAACGCTCCCGCAAGGTCGGCGTGCTGCCGAATCTCGGCGTCCGCGTCCGCCTCTCCACTCGCGGTGCCGGCCATTGGCAGGAAAGCGCCGGTGACAAGTCCGTCTTCGGTCTCTCCGCCTCCCAGGTCATCGCTGTCGTGGATCGCCTCAAGGAAACCGGCTACCTCGGCTGCCTGAAAATGCTGCACTACCACCAGGGCAGCCAGATCCCGAACATCGCCGCCATCCGCGAGGGCGCCACCGAGGTCACCCGGATGTATTGCGACCTCGTCAAGGAAGGCGCTCCCATGGGCGTGCTCGATATGGGCGGCGGCATGGCCGTGGACTACGATGGCTCGCACACGAATTTCCAGTCGTCCTGCAACTACTCCATCCTCGAATACTGCACCGATGTCATCGAAACCATCATGCAGGTCTGCGACAAAGCCGGCGTCGCCCACCCGAATCTGATCTCGGAATCCGGACGCGCCATCGTCGCTTACTACTCGGTCCTCGTTTTCAACATCCTCGATGTCTCCACGGTCCAAACCACCGAGGAAGCCCCTCCGGTTCCGGACAATGCGCCGCAGAACCTCATCAACCTCATCCACGTCAACAAGGACCTCTCGAAACGCAATCTTCAGGAGTGCTTCAATGACGCGGTGTATTACCGCGACCAGGTCCGCGCCCAGTTCTTCTACGGTGCCGCCACGCTCCGCGAGCGCGGCCTTGCCGAGGCCTGGTTCTGGCACATCATGACCCGCATCTCGAAGCTCCTCCTCGAGCTGGATGTCATCCCGGAAGACCTGCGCGAACTTTCGGACTCACTGGTCGATTTCTACTACGGCAACTTCAGCCTCTTCCAGTCCCTCCCCGATTCCTGGGCCATCAAACAACTCTTCCCCGTGATGCCCATCCACCGCCTGGAGGAAAGACCCCGCCAACGCGCCGTGCTGGCCGATATCACCTGCGATTGCGATGGCAAGATCGACCGTTTCATCGACCGCGAAGACGTCGCCAAGGTTCTGCCCCTCCACGCGCTGAAACACGATGAACCCTACTACGTCGCCGTCTTCCTCGTCGGCGCCTATCAGGAAACTCTCGGCGACCTCCACAACCTCCTCGGCGATACCAACGTCGTCGGCGTCCACCTCGAAGAAGGCAAACCCGTTTACACCCACGAGGTGGAAGGTGACACGGTGGCGGATGTGCTTTCCTACGTCGAATACGACCCCAAGGAACTCGTCATCAAGTTCCGCGAATTCGCCGAACGCGCCGTCGCCCACGGCCGCATCAGCCCCAAGGAACGCCGCGAGGTGATGGACCTCTACCGCACGAATCTCAACGGCTACACCTACTTCGAGACCTGAAGTCCCGAAAAAAATTGCGGATCACTGAACCGCGAAGTCTCGGTGAGATCCGATAAACCTAAATAGGGAAACCGGAACCACGGATTTCAGGATGTACACGGATCATCGAGGAGTTGCCTGGCTTGATCGACTCGCCTGATGGATGATCGTCGCATGCCTCATTGGCATCTCTGAATCCGTGCCTATCCGAGAAATCCGTGGTTTCCATTTCTGAATTCAGGATAGAGATCGGGCGAAGCGCAAACTCAGGGGCCATCCGTATCCTGTCTCATTGAGACAGCTTATTCGCTTTTCCTGCCATTCGCCACGGTCAATCCGATGCCGATCCGTTTGGCGGGATCAAGCTGCCATGTCTGCCATCGGTACAAGATTCGGTTCTCCTTGTGCCTTGGGCCCTCTCATCAGTCTTTAATCTCACGCAGCCTCGAAGAGATCACATCACCATTCATGAGAACAATTCGATGTTCTTCCGAGCCATTGGAGAGCATCGAAATCATGTAGTAATCGACAGGACGATTCTCAATCATTGAAGCCTTCAAGAGCTTGACCTCTTTCACTTTCAGGGAACGAAGGACTCCATCGGGATCGACATCCTTCTCCGCCAGTTGAATCGCCTTGATGGCGGAAAGGGCAGTATTTTCGTGATCGGCAGATGCCATGGGCAAAGAGGCCAATACCTCACGATCGATGAAAAACTCCCGCTGAAACTTGATGAGCTTGGGCGAGTCCCGTTCTTGAAATGGAGTGTATTGGGTTGCCGCAGGCGTCTCCACTGGAGGACCAGCATGAAACAGGATCTCTTCTCCGCGCAGCGCGGAAAGAACACCGATGAAGGGCATCAGAAGGATCGAAAGCCGACAAGCAAAGCGGGGCGTCGAAAGATCTTTCATGGGGGCACTACAAATAGGCGATCCACTCCGGACATGAAAGCCCGATTTGCCCCACATGCCCCATCTGCGGCGAGGATACTGGGGGGGCTTGGGGCGGATGGGAGATCGATTCCCGCGCGGCCAAACCCTTCGTCCGGTCTTGGTTCTTGGTTTTTGAAGTCCTGGGTCCGCCCCCCGTTCCAACCCTTTTTCACTCCCCGGGCGATTTCTCTGGAAATCGGATTGTCCCTGCTCGTCAGGGGTGTTAGGAGACCATGCATTCCCCTTCCTCTGCCGTGTCACAGTCCTTCAAGCCCCGCAAACGCGTCTATTTCGATTGGGACGACCTGATCGACTACATTGCCGATGGCAGTGTGGTCCCGGTTTGCGGGCAGGAGCTGTTGCGATTTTCGGTGGGTGGCAAGGAATTGACCCTCATGCAGTTCCTCGCCACCGAGGCCCTGAAGGGAGGGTCGCTGGAACTGGACGATGCGGACCTGGATGAAAATGCCAGTTTCATGGACATCGTTTACGCCCACCTGCACGCCAACGGGGAACTGGGCGACATCTACCGCTTTGTCGGCAAGGCGCTGGAGAACATGAATCAGGAGCCGCCTTTGGCGCTGCTGCAACTCGCTTCCATCCGGTCCTTCGACCTCTTTGTTTCCACCACTTTCGACAACTACCTCGCCAAGGCGCTCAATCAGGTGCGCTTTGGCGGGCGCGATGGCACGCTGCAGCTTGCCTTCCCCAACAAACGTTCCCGGGAGCCGGACCTGCCCGCACCTCGTGGACAGATCGGCAGGCCGGTGGTTTACCAGATCTTCGGTCAGCGCTCGAAGAGCCAGAACTACGCTGTCACCGAGGCCGACCTGCTGGAGTATGTCAGCTCGCTGAGTGACGATTCCTGCCGTCCCGACCGCCTTTTCCGCGAGCTTCAGGACAACCACCTCCTTTTCCTCGGCACCGGCCACCGCGGCTGGCTGGCCCGTTTCCTCCTGCGCATCACCCGCAACATGCCGCTCGGGGTGAAACGCCAGCGCCACGAACTCATCGTCGAGCGCGGAGTGTGTTCGGACAACGAGGAGATCATCTTCCTCGACCGCTTCTGCACCGACTCGCGGGTGAACGTGAATTCCGATGCCGTGGAATTCATCGGCGAGCTTCACGCCCGCATCAAGGAAACCCGGCCCGACCTGCTCATCGATGCCACCGCTCCGAGTATCGTCGCGGAAAGTGCCGACTCCGAAATCCCGGAAGGGGCGGTCTTTCTGAGCTACGCCAGCGAGGACCGCGAGGCTGTTTTCCGCCTCCATGAGCGACTCACCGCCGCCGGCATCCCGGTGTGGATGGATCGCAAGGGCGGCGTGAGTTCGGGCGACTACGAAGCCCGCATCAAACGGGGCATCAAACGTTGCTCGGTGTTCCTGCCTGTCTTTTCGAAAACGATCTGCGACCCTTCCACTTTCGATAACCGCTATTTCCGCGCCGAGTGGGATTTTGTGGTCCACGAAATCCTGCCGAAGACCGCGCCGAACATCGATAAGGTGCAGCCGATCCGCATCACGGTGGACCCCATCCTTGACGATGTTCTGCCGGATCGTTTCCGCCCCTTCCATCAGATCCCGGCGGTGGATGGCAAGCTGGAGGATGATGACGTCCGGGTCATCGTGGAAATGTATCGCGCCTGGGTGCGTCGCAACCGCGGAGGTCAAGCATGAGCGCCCCCCCTTCCCTTCCTCCGGGCTCTGCGTCCCGTCTCGATGCCCAACACCCTTGGCCGGGTCTGGGGAGCTACGATGAACAGGGCAGCGAGTTCTTCTCCGGTCGCCACGCCGAGGCACTCGATCTCGCCCAGATGATCCGCCTCTGGGGTGCGGTGGTCCTGAGTGGGGAATCCGGCCTCGGCAAAACCTCGCTGCTGCGTGCCGGGGTCTTTCCTCGACTCTGGGAGCTGAATTTCTTTCCGGTTTACATCCGCCTCCTCCATGCACCCGACGCCCCGCCCTACGGCATGCAGGTCATCGATCGCGTGCTGGAAGAATGCCGCAATCGCCCGGACATGGACCCGCCCGTCCTGCCCGAACCCGGGGAAAGCCTGTGGCAATGGCTTCACCGCGCGGACGTGGAATTCTGGAATTCCCGCAATCAACTGATGACCCCGGTGCTGGTCTTCGATCAGTTTGAAGAAATCTTCACACGGGGCGCGGAAAGTCGTCGGCGCAGTGAGACCGATGCCTTTTTCACCGAACTGGCCGACATTGCGGAAAACCGTCGGCCCGACGAAATCCCCCGCGGATGCACCGAGGCGCAGAACTACCGGGTGGTTCTCTCGTTGCGGAAAGAGTATCTCTCAGAACTCGAAATCTGCCTCGGGCCGCGCATGCCATCGGCACTGCAGAATCGTTTCCACCTCGCCCCACTCACGCTGGAAGCCGCGCTGGAAGTCGTCCGACGACCCGCCGAACCCGGCAATCTGTTAGAGAGGGGTGCGGAGATGGCCATTGTCGCCGCGGTCTCCGGCCTACGCATCAATCGCCAGATCGGCGGGACGCTGTCCGCACCGGAGATCGAGGGCAACAGCCGCATCGAGCCCGCCCTGCTCTGCCTGCTTTGCAGCGAGCTGAATTCCGAGCGCCTCCGCTTGGGCCAGGATCGCATCAGCACCTCGCTGGTCGAAGCTCGTGGCGGAGACATCATCGAAGGCTTCTATGAACGCGCGCTTGCCGATTTCCCGGTAGAGGTCCAGCGTATGGTGGAAAGCCTGGTGACACCCAACGGCCAGCGCCTTTCCCGGGCCGAGGAGGAAGTCCTCGCCATGCCGGGCATCAGTGCCGAGGTCATCCGCGAACTCACCGAAAACGACCGCAAGCGCCTGCTGCGCCGCGACCGCGGGCTGGGTGGCATCCCGACCCTGGAGCTGGTCCACGACTGCCTTGCCCCCATCGTCGCCCGCCACCGCGAGGAAAGACACCGCCAGGACCTCGGTCGGGAAAGACGGATCAAGCAGCTTAAGACACTGACGCGAGTGCTAGCCGTGATCGCAGTCGTTGGCGTGCTCTCAGGGATTTTGATCGCAGCAAAGATTCAAGCCGACGCAAAGGCCCGAATTGAGCGTTCCTTAAAGGAGCACCTTAACCTGAGCTCAATGGTCCTCGACAACATTGCCGCTGAGAAAAACTCATCAATGGACCCTAAAGGTGCGGCATACGCGGCACGGGCTCTTGAAAGCAATCCTCAATTTTTGCCGGCAATCGAGAGAGCAAGAGCGCTAATCTTACGCTCTTCACCAAGCCCAGACCTCATTTATTCATCTCCAAACCTTATTTATGGTCCCTCAATGATTGGGGACAACTTGATATTGATCGATTCGACAGGAGAACTGCAAATCATCGACTCCACCGGAACGCAAATCCGCACTCGCAAGCTTGATGGTAGAATTGAAATGGGCAACGCAAGTCGGGGAGGACAAGCAATCGCTTGGCTTTCAACGACTGAGCTGGATCAACGATCCAAGGGGGAGGACCCATCGACTGATGGAGAGGCTAATTCAGATGAAGAAAACTCTGCACAAGCATCAGCAGGTGACTCTTCAGATTCGATGAATGCAGAAAGATCACCAGATGCAGTCAAAAAAAAGGACCTTGAGGCAAATCAAAGACGGGCAACTCAAGAAGAGGAAGAGCCCAAGTTCCGTTTACACAGACTAGATCTTCAGACGGGGCAGTTAACAGCAAGTGCCATCATTGATTCCAGAGTTAGTTCGATATGTGTTTCTTCGGATGGATCGAAGGTTCTCTTAGTAACTCTCGAAGGAATTCTCAAAGTTTGGAATGGAAAATCGAACGAGTCGGCCCGCACCGTCTTCAATACGAAAGAAATCCGCCCCAAGCTCCTCCAAGCTTCCGCCAAGGGCGGCTGGCTTGCGATAGGCCATAGTGAAGAAGGTCACCCAGTGCTGATCACTGTCGCTGCCGAGGAGGCTGCGACACACACAACGCTCGCTTATGCCGAACCCATCGTCGATTTCCTCGAATCCTCATGCGGCACCCGTATCATGGCCCGCGACGAGGAAGGTGAAGTGATGGTCTTCAACACCAGAGGTCTCCTCCTGCGCAAGGTGAATGCCAAGGGCTCCGTGCGAATCATGGGGATAGATTCTTTGGGCCTGACTTACATCACAGTCAATGACGACAACCTCGCCGAGTTCTGGAACGTGCTTGATGGCGAACCTTGCCGCCCGGCTCGCGTTCTTTCACAAGCCTCCCGGCCGGTCAATATTCTCGATCAGGGACGTTATTTGATTGCTGCGGAGTCTGATGGCAGCATCTACCGTTACCAGTCCGGCTGGAACCCAGGATCCGCGGATTCCCGGGAAATCGCCCGTTTCGGCGCGGAGTCGAATGACTTGTTTCTGCTACCTTCCTCGCCAGTCGGAAAAGTTTTGGCGATCGCCACGGACGACCACCGCATTCATTTCCTCGATCCCGAAACCGGTGATCCTCGGCGGGAAGCGGTGAAACTTGGTGGCGAGCCCATTCCACTCATTCCCCTTCCTGGAAATGACCGCCTGCTGGCAGGAGGCGGCTCCTCGGTCTGGCTGGTGCCTGTTTCTCCCGATCAAGAACCCCAGGAATTCAAGCTCCAGCCCGATAGCGCCCTCAGTCACAGCGTGGTCGATTTGGTCGTTTCCCCGGACACCCAAGCCTTCCATGTTCTGACGAATACGGGTGTATTGGAAACCCATAGGCTCGATGACCCCAAGGCGGCGGCAAAGAGCCGAGAATTTCCGGATGAAAGCGGCAAGCGCCTGATCATCTCGCCCGCCGGAGTGGAGCCTTGGCTGGCGATGACCACTCATTTGCCCACGCAACGTCAATGGCTGTTGCGCGTGTTCCGAATGGAAGACGATGTCCCCGGAAAGGTTTTCGTCGAGTGGACCAGCAACTCGGAAATCTGGACCATGGTGAGCGACCCGGGAGGGCGATGGCTTGCGGCCCTCACTTGGGACGGCACCATCTCGGTTTTCGATCTCGCTTCGGACGATCCAGCCAACGAAGGACGCCGCACACTCAATCTTGGTTCATCCGCTTACAACGCCGCGTTTTTGGTGGGAGGAGATCGCCCTGTGCTCGTCACCGGAGACTCCCAGGGACAACTGAGCCGCTGGGATGTCATCGATGCCAAGGCCCGCCGCGATGAATTCGTCAACCCCTGCCCGGAAACCGTCACTTCCCTGACCTTGAGTCCCTCCGGCAAGTGGCTCGCATGCACCACCTTTTCCGGCCGTGCCGTAATCTGGGACACTTCCACCGGCTTCGCCAAAATGCTTCCTATCACCCACGCTGCAAGGATCTGGAGTTTCGCGTTCGATGAATCGACCAATCCTGTCCGCGTTTACACCTCCTCTCGCGATGGGCACATCAAGGTCACCGACTTGGATCTCGGCATAGTTCAGAATGAGAATGATGTCATCAACATGGCCCGAATTTTACAATGGCAATCGGGACAGATCATTGACAGGGCTGGCGGGGCTAGTGCCTTGGGTCCACACGAGCGAGAAGCATTGCTCAACGAAGCCGCTAAAGACGGCGTTTCGGACTTGTACAAGTGGGCAACCACGCCACCATGGGAGAGAGGTCAGAGACCGGGTGAACAGCCAAATGCCCCGGCCGAACCGAGTCTTGATTGGGAAGACCGGCGTTTTCCCAGCCCGTGGCGCCATGCCTATGACCGCGATCCGGAAGACCCCTTGGCAGCGCTGGCACTGGCAGCGTGGATCCAAAACTTCGATCATGCCAAATGGCTAGCGGAGCAGGCGATTCCCCGCTTGGCCGATGATGAAATCACCACCACTCGCGCCATCCAATATCTGAACGACGCCGGCCTGTCGTCAGATGCCGTCAAGCTCATCGCCAAATGGACTCCGGAAAAAACAGCTCTCGCCAGCGCGCTTGAAGCGGCGAGGGCCTGCTCTTTGAGCGATGATCGCGACCAAGCCATAAAATGGCTCAAACCGCACTTCGACTCCTTGTCCAAGGACCGACGCGAACTTGCCCGTCTTGTCATCGAATGCTTCCGCGCAGGTGCCGATGCGGAGGGCTTGCGAGTCTTCGTCCGTTTTAAGGAAGCCTACCCATCGACCGCAGGAAACACCACCGAAGCCTGGGCCACATTAGCTGCCGGCCTTGTCGGGCATGCCCAGGGTGACAAGGCTTCCTTGGAAAGAGTTCGCGAGGCATCGCAGTGGTTTGAACAAAATTCCGGCACCTATGGCTGGAAACGCGAGGGCCACTTTGGCTGGGCCATCGCGAGCCAATTCCTCAGGGATCAAGGACAAGAAACCACCCTGGCACCCGTGGACATCTATCGATTTGCCCTCGGTGAGAACGATCTTCCCTTCGCTTACGCCGCCTACGAGAAGATCGATCCTTTCTCCAAACTCCTCGATGCTCTCGCCAAGGCGGAAAACACTCCGGAACTGGATTCCGCCGATCTCTATCTCGGCCGCATCCTGCATCAATGGTTCTCCGGCGATGTCGAAGGCGCACGGGTCTCATGGAAGATGCTTTTGGAGTTCGATGATCGATTCGACGACCCCGAATTCCGCGCCGGGCTCCAACTCTGGCCCTATGAACTTCAAGCGATCGAGAAGATCGTGGCCGGCAAGGACAACTGGATGGAGGAAGTCGAAATCCCCGATGACACGCAGGAATGGGGTGCCGTCGGAATCCCCGATCCGGAGGTTCTGGCTGATCTAACAGACGACACTTCCGAATACACCCTCGCCGGCAGGATTCTCCATCTCTCCATGCTCGGCGATCATCTCAATGCCGTGGCCACCGCCCGCTTGCTCCTCATGAGAAATCCCGCCTGGGCGGAAACGGCCCACCTTGAATCCGAGGGCTGGGATCCGGAAGAAATCGCGCTTTTCCTCTCCGCCATCGACCAAGCCCAATCGACCCCCTCCTCTCCCTAATCACCGCCATGAAAACCATCGCATTACCCCTCCTCGCCGCCCTTTTCATCGGCTCCGGCACCGCCTTGGCCGAAGGCGAAGATCCCGTGGTCAAGGCCGCCCTCGATCAACTCGGCTACAAATACGATATCAAGGAAAACGGTGACTTTCACCTGACCTTCACCGTCGAGGACGACCGCACCCAACTGATGGTCATCCGCTCCCTGACGCAGGATTACCAAGGATACAAGGTCCGACAGGTTTACTCCATGGCCTACAAGGCACCGGAAAAAACCGGGAAGATCCCCACCCCTATCCTCAAATCCCTGCTGATGGAGAACAGCACCTCGAAGATGGGTGCCTGGGAAATCGATACCGAAGGCACCGCCGCCTACTACACCGTGCGCCTTGCCGCCGATGCCAAGCCCGAGGCGATCGATGCCGCGATCAATGCCGTCATCAATTCCGCCGACGCCATGGAAAAGAAACTCACCGGCAAGGACGATTGGTGAGGTAGGGAAACCCAATGGCCTTGATGGCGGGAAACGAAAAAGCCGGCGTTCCGTTGGGGAAAGCCGGCTTGAGAGGAATGAGAAGAGTGCCTCTCAGAAACTCTTGATGTCGTCTGAGGTATTGAGCTCCTTGTCACCGCCCGGGGAATACACCGCCACGTTTTGTCCGCGCAGGGTGAAGCTCTTGCTGCCCATTTGGAAAGTCAGCGCGTCGTTGTATTCGGTGTTCATTACGACGGTGAACGGATTGCCGAAGGGATCATACATGCCTTCCACCGTAGCAGAGGAGCCTGAGCCGTAGATGAGGCCACCCTTTTTCGCACGACCTTCCTTGGCGGAGAGGAAAGTGACCTGACGGGTGTTGTCCTCCTTTTCCTCCGCGAGAAGGATTCTCAACAGCTTGACACCCTCGCCGGAATCCGTGCGGAGCTGCCCGCCGGAGACATCGGGCAGGCGATTGTATTCGCTGTAGAAGGCATCCACGGCAGAGCGGATGGCATTGGCGGCGGTTTCGCCTTCCAGTCTCTTGGCCTTTTTCATGGCGGCGTTCACACCAGCGAAGCTCATCGCAGCCAAGGCGACGATGATGGTGATGGCTACCAGCAGTTCGATGAGCGTGAAACCACGCCTGTGGGATTTCCGGGTTGTCGAGGTCATGGTGATGATCGGGGAGTTTTTTGAGGTATCGCCATCCGCACCCAGGGTCGCTGGAAACGCACGGCTCGGCGGGGAATCTAGGCCGGATCGGACCCGACCGCAAGCCCTCAACCCGCCGGAAAATAAAATCCACGAAAAAGCGGAGCCAATCCGCTTTCCCCGGCATCCGATGACCCACCGCACCTTTGCCGCCTTGGCCAGCCTGGCCTTCCCTTTCGCCCTCCACGCCGCCGAGCCTGCATCCCAGACCCCGGGGATCGATTCCCCCGATGTCGCCAGCGCGATCGCCCGGATGTATCCCACGCTCGTCCGCATCCATGTGGTCATGGAGGAAGGGGCCGATGGCCGGATGAAGAAAATGCAGGGCTCCGGCTCCGGTGCGATCATTTCGGCAGATGGCTATGTTCTCACCAATCACCACGTGGCCGGGCGCGGCACCCGTTTCCGCTGCACTCTCGCCAATCGCGAGGAGGTGGATGCCACCCTCGTCGGCACCGATGCCCTGAGCGACCTTGCCGTGATCAAGCTCGACCTGACGAGCCGCCGCAACCCCGACGAAGCCTTGGCCGTCGCCACATTCGGAGATTCCGACAAACTCCAGGTTGGCGATGTGGTCCTCGCCATGGGCTCGCCGGGTGGGCTCTCGCAGTCGATCACCCGCGGCATCGTCGCCAACACCGCCATGATCGTCCCCCCGCAGCAGATCGGCCTCACCCTTGATGGCGAAAAAGTCGGCGAACTCGTTCGCTGGATCGGACACGACGCGGTCATTTTCGGCGGAAACTCCGGTGGCCCGCTGGTGAATACCGCCGGCGAGATCGTCGGGGTCAATGAAGTCGGCATCGCCTCACTCGGCGGAGCCATCCCCTCGAACCTCGCCCGCAAGGTCGCCAAGGAATTGATCGAACACGGCAGCGTCAAACGCAGTTGGATCGGCCTCGACACCCAGCCCATCCTGCGTCGCGACCGCGAAGGACGCGGAGCCCTGGTCTCCACCGTGTGGAAAGGCGGACCCGCCGATCAGGCGGGCATCCGACCCGGGGATTTCATCACCGCCTACCAGGACCAGACCGTGCCCGATTGCCATGCGCCGGAGGACCTGCCGGTCTTCAATGCCATGGTGCTCGGAACGCCGCCCGGAAGCGCCGTGACACTCAAAGGCATGCGGGATGGCAAGGAAATGGAATGGAAACTCACCACCGAACTTCGCGAACCCCGCATGGCTCCGGAACGCGAATCCCGCGAGTGGGGATTGACGCTTCGCGATTTCACCAAGGTCTCCGCCCTGGAAAGCGGTCGCACCGATACCCGGGGTGTCCTCGTCGATAGCGTCAATATCGCCGGTCCATCCGGACAAGCCAAACCACCCCTCGGCAAGGAAGACGTGATCCACCGGATCAATGGCACCGAGATCGCCAACCTCGCGGACTTCGAGGCCTTCACGACACGATTCGTGGCGGATCTCGAAAAACCCGCTCCCGTCCTTGTCGAATTCGAACGCCGCAGCGAGTCCCTCGCCACCGTCATCGAAATCGGCCCGAAACCGGATCCCCATCGCCCGGAAACCGCCGACAAACCCTGGCTGGGTGCCACCGCCCAGGTCATCACCGACGACCTTGCCCGAGCTTTCGACATCAAGGGCAAGCGCGGCATGCGGGTCACATCGGTCATCGAGGACTCCCCGGCCGGCCGTGCCGGATTGAAGACCGGCGACCTCCTTCTCAAGCTCGATGGCCGGGTCATCAATGCCCGCCGCCCCGAAGACAGCGGCGTCCTGCCCGAGCTGATCCGGGCCTACCCGGCCGATGCCAAAATCAGCTTCGACCTGATCCGTGACTCCAAACCCATGACTCTCGAAGTCGCTTTGGAAGCCCGTCCGGACGATGACTCCAACGCTCCGGCGTTTCAGGACAATCGCTTCGAATTCACCGCCAACAACCTTTCCGATGATGCCCGCCGCGAGCTGGAGATCGAAGCCGGTCGCGGTGTGCTCGTGGAAAAAGTCGAAGCCAACGGCTGGGCCGCCTTGGGCGGGCTGATGGCGGGCGATGTCATCCTCAGCCTCAATGGCGAGGACGTCGGCGATCTCGACAAACTTCGCAGCAGCCTTGAGGGTTTCCGCGAAACGAAGCCCGAAAGCATCGTTCTTTTCATCCGCCGCGGTGTCCGCACCCTGTATCTCGAAATCGAACCGGAATGGTGAAACGCCATCCGCCCCTTCTGTTAGACCATCGTTATGAAAGCATCCGTCATCCTCGCTGCCCTTCTTGCTGCCAGCACCGCCCATGCCGCCCCTGCGGAACTCCGTGAAGCCGCCATGAAAATCCATGAAGCCCATCGCGATGCGGTGGTATGGATTTCCGTGATCGCCAAGACCTCCATGTCCGTGGATGGCGACGCTCCCGAGCAGATCAAGGCCCAACTCGCCGGACAGGAACGCGAGACGACCAATGAGACCACCGCCACCTTCATCAGCAAGGACGGACTTCTCGTCGCCGCCTTGCCCCAGTTGGACCAGTCTTCCGTCGTCGACGGTCGCACGATCCAAACGCCCATGGGTCCGGTGAAAATCAAATCCGAGTCCCAGATCCAGGAGATCCAGGTGATCATGCCGGATGGCACCGAGGTCCCCGCCGATCTCGTCCTCAAGGACCCCGACCTCGGCCTCGCCTTCATCCGCGTCCGCATGGACAGCGAGGAAGCCGACGGGCTCGAAATTCATGCCATCGATCTCACCCAATCGGCCGAAGGCACGATGCTCGACGACTGCATCGGACTCGGTCGGCTCGATGAGAATTTCAATCGCGACCCCAGCGTCATCACCTCCGAGATCACCGGCATCACCAAGCGCCCGCGGACTTTCTATCGCGTCATGACCGATTCGGTCGGCTGCCCGATTTTCCTCTCCAATGGCAAGCTTCTCGGCATCACCGTGGTTCGCAAGCCCTCGGGCGACATTCAGGGAAACAACGTCCAGCTTTCCCCCGCCGTTCTTCCCGCGGCCGACATCGCCAAGGTCGCCGAACAGGCCAAAACCGCCCAACCTGAAAAGCCCGCAGCCGAAGAGTCGGCTGAGGGTGAAGCAGGCGAGTGATCCGCCTTCGGAACACCTTCAATCATCATCCCCGAAAAAGGCCCGGATCCGGCTCGCCAGCGTTCGCTGTGGGGTCGGCCGGGCTGCTTGTTCGGACTGCCACGCCGCCCCGCTTTTCTCCAGATTCTCGCGCTGCTCGCGGATCCTTTCTTCCAAGAGCCCGGCAAGCTTTTCCGCCAGCGCAGGGTGGGCCATCATCACGGGTGTCAGCGAGTTTTTATCGATCTCCAGCAGCATGGAGTCCTGCTCGGATCTCACCGTCGCCGATCTCGGCTCGCCGGTAAGCAAGGACATTTCGCCGAAACACTGCCCTTTGCCCAGTCTCGCCAGCACCACCCGCTGTCCTCCGGGATTGCGACCGTGCACCGCCACCTGACCGTCCAGAATCAGGAACATCGATTGCCCCGCCTCCCCCTTTCGGACGATCTGCTCCCCCGGGCCGTAGAGGGAAATCCGACCCTCGCCCACCAGCGCGGCAGATGCCGCTTCATCGAGACAGCCGAGAACCGGCGATTGCCGCAGGATTTCCAACGCACTTCCCCGGGCGTTTTGAACCCGATCCGGGACATTCGTCGTGCGGCGTTCGATCGAGCGCACCGGGAAGGGAATCCTCAACCCCCGGCGCTGCAACTCATACCACAATCGGCTGCGGATATCGTCGCAGCAGGCATTGTAGAGCCGCGCCTGCCTCATCCACACCCGCAGTTCATAGATCACGGCGGAGTCCGCGAAATCCGCAAGAAAGACATTGGGCGCGGGGCTTTCAATGACACCTTGCGCCTCTCTAGCCGCCGCCAGGATGGCTTCTTTGGCGATGTTCGGAGGCACGTCGTAATCCAGTCCGAAACGGAGCCGGATGGCATGTTCCTCGCCCGGGTGGTTGAGATTGACGATACGCCCCTTGAGCAAATCGCTGTTAGGCAGCTCGAAGGAAACGAGATCGTTGTCGATGAGCCGTGTGGAACGCCAATTGATTTCCCGAACCTCCGCCCGCTTGCCCTCGCTGCCGAGCAGCAGCCAGTCGCCCACCTTGTAGGCCTTGGACATGTGAATGCTGAACCCGGCAATCACATTGGACAGCAGGTCCTGCATGGCCAGACCGATGATCAAGGCCGCGACTCCGGACGTGGCGAGCAGTCCGGTGACTTTTTGCTGATAGCCCCAGGTCAGGACTCCTCCCAACACCCCGAAAAGCACCAACCCGCCGAGGACCTGACGGAGGATCGTGGGGATGGGAATCCCCGATTTCCTGACAAGCCCGGAGCTGAAAAGCAGGTGATCCAAAGCCACCCACAGCAGCATTGCCCCGGCGACAATCGCCACGGCCCCGGCATGGCCCACCCAGATCTGTGCGGGAAACCAGATTTTCCCACCCAGCCAGGTGCCGATCCCAAGTGCCGCGAAGGCGGCCCAAAATCCCGGATTCCTCGACCTCCAGCCCAGCACCCAGCGCGCCAGAAACCAGATCGCCAGCGCCGCCACGAATCCGCTGCCCACCGCCGCCGATATCCTTGCCGTCAGATCGTCCATCCCTCCCATTGGAACCTTCACCGACGCCTTGTCGAGCCAGCATCCCGGCAGGTCCTCCCAATCCGCAGCGCCGGTGATCGCCCGCTTTCCCCTCAGAAAAGAAACTCACCCTGCGGCCGGACTTCCGCTTCCACCGTCGGCTCGCTCGCGTCGCCATCGGCGTGAACCGCAGGTTTTGCGGGCTCGGCCATCTCCATGCCCTGCCTGAGTCCCGCCGCGGCGAAACGAATGAAGCGCGACAAGGTGAGTTCCATCGACGGATTTCCCGAAGCGCCCCGGCTGAGCCGATGCAGCAAATCCGCGTGGGCCATCGTGTGAATCATCCCGCCCGCCATGAAATGGGTCCGCCAGAGCAGTTCCTCCTCCTCCAAGTGGGGCAGCGCCTTGGCCAAAGCCTTGCGGAAGCGCTGCAAAACCAGATCCAACTGGGCCTCGACCGCCGCCGGCATCCGTCCCGCCTGATCGCCCATCATCCGCCCCAGAAGCTTGAAGGTCAGCTTTTCGCTCAGCTCACTGCGCCGCAGTTGGGTCAAAAATGGCCGCACAAAGGCCTCCAAAATCTCTTCCAAAGCCACCGCCCGCCCCCCGGACTTCCGCTCCAGGCCCTCCAAACGCGCCAAGCGCTCCTCGTTCACAGGCGTGATGTGGCGCTCGATGACCTTTTCCACCAAAGCTTCCCGACTGCCAAAATGGTAATTCACCGCCGCCACGTTCGCCCCGGCTTTTTCCGTCACGTCCCGCACCGTCACCCGGTCAAATCCCTCCTCCGAAAACAAGGTCTCCGCCGCCTCCAAGAGCTTCTGGCGAGTCACCGCCCCCACTTCCACCTTCGTCATCGCCGACTTCACCGCCCCGGGATGGCGACTCACCCCGTTCTTGTCAAACGCCCAGTCAAACAAAGCCATGAAACAGAGCTTTGCCGCTGAATCCAGGTCGACCAAGGGAGGGATCCGGCGTGTTTTTATAGTGCCGTAATTTTCATCGTATAATACTCATAATTAAATTGTTTACGTATTTGTTTTTGATCAAAATTGAATTGTTTGAACCTTTTGTTTGAATCAGAAAATTCAATCTTACCTCGACCTACCAATCCCACCCGAAAGCGATTCTCCCAACGATTGATTGAAATCGTAAAAGGAGCCTCAAAATCCACCCACTTTGTTTGAATCCATCGCTTGATTCGATCGCTCCTCCCCTGAAAGCCCGATGTTCCCGCTTCGCTCTGAATGTCCGCTCATTGCCCGCGCCGGGAGATCCATCGGCACGGGCTGCGAAAAAACCTCATGCGCCAGCCCGGTTTTGATGGAATAATCCGGCCTCCGAAGACGCTTAGCTCACGATCCTTATGAAGCCCACGCCCACTCTCCTCGCCGCCGCACTCGTCGCCTCGACCGCCGCCTTCATCGCCGGCCGGATGACCGCCCCGGACGCAGAAGCCAGCGCCTCAGGATCGGAGACTTCCGAACGCATCTCCGCCCGGGGCGATCGGAGCGGCGCGGAATCGGCCGCCCCCTCGCGCGAGCTGCGCGACAACGGTTCCTCGCGCGGCGACCGGCCGCCGGGCATGGAAAGCGCCACCGACGAAATGCTGCGAATCATGGACGGGCTCGATCCCCTCGCCCGGACTCAGGCCTGGCTGGATTTCATCAATTCCCTGGACGCCACCGAGTTCGAAGGCGTGGTCGCCCGGTTCCGCGAGGAAGGCCTCACGCAGGAAAACATGGCCGAGTATGCCCTCCTGCTCACCGCCTGGGCGAAGGTCGATGCCCTTGCCGCCCTGGATTACGCCAAGGCCAACACCGGCAACAGCTTTGCCCGGAATACGATCCTCACCGCCTGGGCGCAGACCGATCCGCAGGGGGCGATCGCCTGGGCCCGTCAAAACCACGAGGGAGAGGGTGCCAACCCATGGATGGTCGGGGTGATCCGCGGCCTCGTCGCCAGCGATCCCGCCCTGGCCACCCAGCTCATGATGGAAATGCCCCGCTCCCGCGAGCGCGGCGATGCCTTGGTGGCGATCCTCCCGAAAATGCTCGAACAGGGGACCGACGCGGCCAAGGGCTGGGTCGGCAGCATCGCCGATGAAAGTCTCCGCGATGGCGCCGTCCGCATGCTTTCCGAACAACTCGCCCGCAAGGACCCCGCCGACGCCGCCGAGTGGCTCACCTCCATGGGCGGTGAGGCCGCGCAGCGCGGGCTCGATGACATCGTCAGCAGTTGGGCCTCCACGGACCGCGATGCCGCCGTCGCCTATTTCGACAGGCTCCCGCAAGGGGAAGCCCGGAGCAATGCCCTGCGCGGCCTGACCAACCAGCTTGCCCTGGATGACCCGCAAGCCGCCGCCCAGTTTCTCGACCAGCATTCCGGCGATGCCAACGACCGCGTTTACCAGCAATTCGTCTGGCACTCCTTCGGCTCCGACCCTGCCCTGGCCGCGAACTACATTTCCCGGATTTCCAACGAGCGCGAGCGTGATGGCATGTATCGCCGCATGCTCGATGGCTGGCTGCGCCGCGACTTCGATGCCGCCACCCAGTGGATGTCCAGTGCCGACCTCCCGGAAAACGTGGTCAACCGGATGAACGAGCGGATTCAGGAGATGCAAGAGCGTCAGCAGTGAGGCTGACGTCCGCTTTCGCATCGACAGCCCTTTTTCCCCCGCCGAAACTCGGCCCCAGTGCGGCACGTTGCGGTCATCGTTGAAACCTCGTCCCAATACGGGAGAAACCTGATCGCCGGGATCTCCCGCTACAGCCGCCTGCACGGCTGGCATCTGCTCTTCGAGTATCGGGGGCGAAACACGGCGGAACCGGAATGGCTGGCCGATTTCGAGGGAGACGGGGTTATCACCACCCATCCCTCCCCCGACCACTCCCTGCGCCTCAGGGATCGCGGGATGCCGGTGATCCATTTTCACGAAAACTCACGCGGCGATGGCACCGACCAGCCGTGGATCGATAGCGACCACCACCTCGTCGGGCGGCAGGCGGCCGATCACTTCCTCCACAAAGGGCACCGCCACTTCGCCTTTCTCGGTCACAGCGACCACCCGGTGTCGCTCCAACGCGAAGCCGGCTACATCGAACGCTTGGGAGAGGCCGGGCATGTGCCGCTCAGCCACCACACCCCGGAACGGGCATCGCGGAGTTTCGCCAGTGTCCATGGTGGGGACGAGTCCTTCCTCCGCTCCCTCCCCAAGCCCTGCGCACTTTTTTGCTGCTGGGACGAGGTCGCCTTCCGCGCCGTCCAGACAGCCATCGAACATCGCATCGCCGTGCCCGAGGAAGTCGCCGTGCTCGGGGTCGATAACGATCCCGTCTTCTGCGGCAGCTCGCTGGTGCCGATTTCGAGCATCGATCCCGACATTCCCCAACTCGGCTTCCTGCTTGCCTCCCGCCTCGAAGCGATGATCAGCGGGCAATCTCCCGCGGACATGGGCCTGCTCAAGGTTCCCCCGCGTCGGGTCGTCGTCCGGCAGTCCAGCGCTCTCGAAGCCGTGGCCGATCCCTTGGTCCGACGATTTCTCGAACTTCTCCGCCAGCCCAAACCCGGCACGCTGACCATCGAGGACATCGCCGTGGCCTGCCACGTTTCGCGAAGGCTTCTCGAACAACGGGTCAAAGCCGTCACCGGAAAAACCCCGCGGCAACTTTTGAGTGCCAGCCTTGTCGATCACATCCGCGGTTTCCTTCTTCAGACCGATTACACCCTCGCGCATATCGCGGAATTGCTGGGCTTCGACCACTCCGAGCGCCTGAGCCATCTTTTCCGGCGTGAAACCGGCGTGACACCCGGCGAATTCCGTCGATCCAGCCGGGGTTGAGCCCTTCGCAGAATCGCAAAGTCGGTTCCCCTCTTCGTAATGCAAGCGGACCAGGAAGTCGATACGGTCTTGCCCATGGACGTCGCACGTCCGTGAAAAAACCAACCTCGCACCACCATGTCCGTTCCAACTGCCATCAGCTTCCCGACCACCACCGATCAAACCCGTCAGGTCCGTCAAGCCCGTTGAACCAACCCATTTTGCCCAAGAAGGCCGGACGCTCCCATGGAGGTCCGGCCTTTTTGTTTTTGTCCATGCGGTTGGATGTCAGGGAAGCTTTCCACCCTTCGGAAATCCTGGATGGCCGCCAAGCGGATGAAAATCGCAATCCCCCTCGGGCGTGGCCTTGCCAAGTGTCCGTGGCCCTCTAGCCTTGGGCCAGCCATGCGACTTTCCAAGCTCCGCCTCCCTGCCCTGTCTGCCCTCTGCCCGCTGCTGCTGATTTCCGCGAACGCGGCGGAGAAAGCGGAGAAGGAAAACCCGGCTCCCGCGACAGAGGAAAAACAAGCCGTCACGCGCGATGGCAGCGTCACCATCGATGGCAAGAAGATCGATTACCAGGTCATCACCGACACCCTGACACTGAAAAAGGACGATGGCTCTCCGCGCGCTTCGGTCTTCCACGTCAGCTATCTGCGCAAGGGCATCGAGGACGATTCCACCCGACCCGTGCTTTTTGCCTTCAACGGCGGTCCGGGTTCGTCGGCGGTCTGGCTCCACCTCGGCACCCTGGGCCCGAAACGGGTGGAGCTTCCCGGCGATGGCACCACCGCCCCGAAGCCTCCGGCAAGGTTGGTGGAAAACGAGTTTTCGATCCTCGATGTCGCGGACCTCGTATTCGTCGATCCGGTTTCCACCGGATACAGCCGGATCGAAAAGGATGGCAAACCGGAGGAGTTCCACGGCGTCAATGGCGACGTCGAATCGTTGGCCGACTTCATCCGCCGCTGGATCACCGAACACCGCCGCTGGGATTCGCCGAAATTCCTGCTGGGCGAAAGCTACGGCGGCATCCGCGTCTCCGGGCTGGCCGAGGAATTGCAGTCGCGCTTCGGCATGTCTCTCAATGGCGTGGTGCTGCTTTCCTCGCTGATCGACTTCCGCACCCTGAGCCCATCCGCAGGAAACGACCTCGCATATTACTGCTTCCTGCCCACCTACACGGCCGTCGCCCACTTCCATGGGAAGATCGAAGGCGATCGCGACAAGCTCGTCGCCGAGGCCCGCGAGTTCGCCAACGGTGAATATGCCAGCGCCCTGCTGGCCGGCACCACGCTGTCCGATGAGAAACGGGCCGCGATCGCCGCTCGCCTGGAGCAACTCACCTCCATCCCGGCCAAGACCTATCTGGAAAACCATCTCCGCCTCGATCCCACCCGCTTCCGCGGTGAGCTGTTGCGGGCCGAAGGGAAAGTGATCGGTCGCTTCGATGCCCGCGTCGCTTGGCCGACCAATGATACTTCCTCGTCCTTTGCCGGATACGATCCTTCTTTCTCCCTCGCCCTCGGAGCTTACTCCACGACCATGCTCGATTATCTCGTCGAGGATCTCGGCTGGAAAGAGGACTCTCCCTATGAAATCCTCACCGGCAAGGTCCACCCATGGAATTGGAACGCCCAGAACTCCTACCTCAACATGAGCGGCGCCCTGGGATCGGCCATGATCGACAATCCCCATCTCCGCATCCTGATCATGGGGGGCCATGCCGACCTTGCCACACCGCTCGATGGCATCCTCCATTCCATCCACCACATGCACGATCTGCCTTCCTCGGCACGTTCTAACATTTCGATCGTCGAATACGAAGCCGGACACATGTTTTACCTCAATCCCCCGGATCTTGAAAAGGGCCGCAAGGACCTCGTTGAATTCATCATCAAGCCATGAACCCGCCTCCCCCATCACCCGATGCCGTGTCTCAGGATGACAAGACCTTTGGCATGCTCTGCCATCTTTCCGGGCTCATCGCGTCATCCACCATCGGGCTTGGCTTTGTGGGCCCGCTGATCGTCTGGCTCATCAAGAAAGACCAGTCGCCCTACGTCGATGCGCATGGCAAGGAAGCCCTGAACTTCTACCTCACCCTTCTCATCGCCGTGGCGGTTTGCGTGCCGCTGGTGCTCATCTTCGTCGGTATCCTCCTGCTCATCATCATCGGCATCGGCGCCCTGGTGCTCGGGGTGCTGGCCAGTGTCGCCGCCTATCAGGGCAGGATGTATCACTACCCCATCTGCATTCGCTTCATCAAGTGATCCGGCCAGACCTTTTCGCATGCGTGGTTCCCCTCTCATTCGCACTTTTTGCCTCTGCCTCGGGCTCATCCTCGCGGCGCTGGCCGTGCATGGACTGACCCGCAGAGAGAGTGCCACGATCACCGCCCCGGTCACCCATCAGCCCACGGAAGAAGAGGAGGTTCAAGCAACCCGGGTCCCTTTTGAAATCACTCTCTCCGCGCCTGCCCGCGAGGTGATGGTCGAGAGCGCCGGAGAACAGGTGAAACTCGGTGGCACAGAACTCGTGGTCGGCGGTGAACTGACAGTCACCGATGAGCATCCGGTGATTTTCGTCACCATCCGCTGGGCGGACTCCGCCGAAGTGCCCCGTTTCGCCAAAATGCGGATCGAGCCGCCTTCCCTGCCCACCCGCACCCATACCTTCGATGCTATGGGCGATATCGACGATGTTTGGGAACCCCATTTGCACTGACCCGTGGATCCTTCCCATCATTCCTGCTGCGAGCATCACGACCATCATCATGAGTTGGTCGTTCGGGACCTGGCCGTCCGCTACCGACGGGTCGTGGCTCTGGAAAACCTCAATCTCGCGACGTCCTGCGGCAATCGCGTGGCTCTCATCGGTCCGAACGGTGCCGGGAAATCCACCCTCATCAAGGCCATCGCCGGACTCGTGCCACGCAGCAGTGGCAACATCCTGTGGCGTGGCAGTTCCATCCGCCGCTGGTCGCGCGAATTCGCCTACCTTCCCCAAAGGGAGGAAGTCGATTGGTCTTTTCCCATCACCGTCCGCGGTCTGGTGGAAATGGGCCGTTACCCGCAAACCGGCATGTGGGGGCGTTTCACCGACAAGGATCAGGAAGCGGTCGAGCAGGCCCTGGCCACCCTGGATCTGTTAGACCTGGCAGAGCGGCAGATTCGCGAGCTTTCCGGCGGTCAGCAGCAGCGCGCCTTCCTCGCCCGCTCGATCGCCCAGGAGGCCCACGTGCTGCTGCTGGATGAGCCTTTCACCGGGCTGGACCGCAGGGCCTCGCAGCAATTGGGCGAAACCCTCGGTCATCTGGCCCGCGAGGGTCGATTGATCCTTGCCTCGCACCACGACCTGAACACCGCACCGCAGCTTTTCGATGAAGCCTTGCTGCTTGCCACCCGACCCATCGCCTTCGGCCCGGCTGCCGAGGTGCTCACGGAGGAAAATCTCGATCTGACCTTCCGCGAGTCCGCCAACAGCCTGACAGGGGTCGGCTCATCCATCCCCAACCGCTCCGAGTCCTGAACCCCGAACTTTTCCAATCCCCTTTCATCCAGCGCGCCCTTGCCGCCGCCCTGCTCATTGGCTTCGCCAATGGCTTCTTCAGCGGCTTTGTGGTGCTGCGAAAGCACGCCCTTTCGGTCAGCGCGCTGTCGCACACGATGTTGCCCGGCATCACTCTGGGAATCGTCGTCGCCGGTGCCCTCACTCAAGCCAGTGCCTTCCTCGGGGCGCTCTTCGCCTCGCTCATCGTCGGTCTCGGGTCGGTCGCCGTGGCCCGTGGCAACCGCATTTCCCAAGGCACCGCCCTCGCGGTGATCTACACTTCCGCCTTCGCCGCAGGCGTCGCCATCCTGCCAAAGCTCGACACCCGCGAAGAGCTGGAACACTGGCTTTTCGGAGAAATCCTGGCCGTCGGCCCCACCGACCTCTGGACCGCCCTGGGCATCGGCGCTTTCATGCTCATCACCGCGAATCTGCTGATGCGGCCGATGCTGCTCACGCTCTTCGAACCGAATGTGGCGGCCGCCCAGGGGGTTCCAGTACGATGCATGCAGTACTTGACCTTCGGCCTTCTCGCCTTGTCCCTCGTCGCCTCGCTCCAAGCCGTGGGTTGCGTGCTCTCCGTGGGCCTTTTGGTCGCTCCGGCAGCCACGGTTTCGCTGCTGACCGACCGCACCTCCCTGCTCTTCTGGGGCGGCGGGATCATTGGTGCCATCGGCGCCGTGGGCGGGGTGCTCCTCGGCATTGCCACCAACCTTTCGCCCGGACCCGTCATCGTCATGGTCCTCGGCGTCCTTTTCCTCCTCGCCTGGCTCTTCAGCCCCCGATACGGCGTCGCCTTTCGGAAAAGCTAAGGAAACGTGAAATAGTCACGAAACCGCTTGGTTTGTGATCCTTTTTCAAATTAATTCTATTCATCGATTTTTATCGAAGGAATGAAATTGACAGATCCGACACTGAGCCGCTAGCCAGTGGGAAACCCAAGCGGTGGCGGGTGTTTGTCACGAAAACCCACTTCGAAGCATTCCGGCGCCGATTCGAGGAGACCAGACTCCTTTCCTGAAAACCCAAACCCAGACAGAGCCCGCACGATTCGCTTCGTGCGGGCTCTTGCGTTTCCGGCAGGCCACTTCGCAAGCTTTTGCTTTGTGCCGCGCCGCCTGCGGTGCAAGCTGCGGGTGCCCATGGAACTGAATGCACTCGGCATCACTCTCGTCATCGTCCTCTTTCTTCTCTGGAAGCTGGATTTCGTGGCCACCCTTCTGAACCTCCGGGCGCTCACTCCGGAGGTTCCGGATGAGTTTCGCGACCGCATCACGGCCGAGGAACACCAGCGTTCGATCGACTACGCCAGGGTCAACGCGCGTTTCAGTGTGATCCAATCGGTCGCCAGCCTCTTCATCCTGCTGGTCTTCTGGTTCGCAGGCGGATTCGGTTGGCTCGACTCCCTCTGCCGCTCCTGGCTTGGAAACGGGATTCCCGCCGGATTGCTCTTTTTCGCCCTGCTCTTTCTGGGCAACCATTTGCTGAATCTGCCTTTTGCGGTCTATGACACCTTTGTCATCGAGGAGCGCTTCGGCTTCAATCGCACGACTCCCCGGCTTTTCATCGCCGACCAGTTCCGCTCGATGCTGCTCGCCGCCGTCATCGGTCTGCCGCTGCTGGCGGGCCTGCTGTGGATCTTCGGGAACGTCGGTCACGCGTGGCTCTGGGGCTGGCTGCTGTTCACCACCGTGCAACTCCTGCTGGTCTGGATCGCGCCCACCTTGATCCTGCCACTCTTCAACAAGTTCACCCCCATGCCCCCCGGCGAGACGCGGGAAGCCATCGAGAATCTCGCCCGCAAGTGCGGTTTCCCCCTCGGCGAAATCTCGGTCATGGACGGATCCAAGCGCTCGACGAAGGCCAATGCCTACTTCACCGGCTTCGGCAAGACCAAGCAGATCGCTCTCTACGACACCTTGGTGAATGAGCAGAGCCGCGATGAAATCGTCGCCGTTCTCGCCCACGAAATCGGGCACTTCAAACGCCACCACATTCTCCAACGCATCGCCATGGGCATCGCTCAGGGCGGGCTGCTTTTTTTCCTGTTGGGACAAGTCATCGATCCCCAAGGAAGCTTTTCACGCGAACTCTTCGATGCCTTCGGGGTCGATGTCATTTCACCCCACGTCGGCTTTGTGCTCTTCGGCATTCTTTTCTCACCGGCGAGCCGCATCATCGGCGTGTTTTCCAATGCCTGGTCACGACGTCACGAGTTTGAGGCCGATGCCTATGCGGCCGATGCCACGGGCTCGCCCGAGCCGCTGATCTCGGCCTTGAAAAAACTTTCGGTGACCAATCTTTCCCACCTGACTCCCCATCCGCTTCCTGTATTCCTCGATCATTCCCATCCACCGGTGCTGGTTCGCATCCGCGCGCTCCGCCAATCTTGAACCTCGATTTCCCCGACCCATGTATTCCGCTGATCCCGATCGCTACACCGGCCGCATGCCCTACCGCCGCTGCGGCAAGTCCGGACTCGCCCTGCCGGAAATCTCGCTGGGTTGCTGGCACAACTTCGGCCACGCCGATGACCAGCATGAAGCCCGCGCCATCCTGCGCCGGGCCTTCGACCGCGGGGTCACGCACTTCGACCTCGCCAACAACTACGGTCCGCCTCCGGGAAGCGCGGAGGAAAACGTCGGCCGCATCCTGGCGGAAGACTTCGCCGCGCACCGCGACGAACTCGTCATTTCCACCAAGGCCGGACATCTGATGTGGGATGGCCCCTACGGCGAATGGGGATCGCGCAAACACCTGCTTTCCTCCCTGGATCAATCGCTGCGGCGGCTGCGGCTCGACTACGTGGACATCTTTTACTCCCACCGCCCCGACCCGAATACCCCGCTGGAGGAAACCATGTCGGCCCTCGCCACCGCGGTCCAACAAGGCAAGGCGCTCTATGTCGGCCTGTCGAAATACCCGCTGAAACGCCTCAAGGCAGCCGTGAAGATTCTCAAGGACATGGGCGTGCGCTGCCTGATCTATCAGCCCCCCTACTCCATCCTCAACCGCTGGCCGGAGGCCAATGGCGTGCATGGCTGGTTGGCGGAAAAGGGCATCGGCTCCATCGTTTTCAGCCCTCTTGCCCAAGGCATGCTTACCGGGAAATACCTCCATGGCATTCCCGAGGGTTCGCGGGCCGCCCGTCCCGAAGGTTTCCTGCGCGGCGAACAGGTGGAACAAGCCCACCAGCAGCTCCGCGCGCTTGCCGCCATTGCGGATGAACATGGTCTCCCGCTGCAACACCTCGCCATCCGTTGGGTGCTCCAACAGACCGCCGTCACCTCCGCGCTGATCGGTGCCCGCACCGTCGCCCAGCTCGACGATTCGCTCAATGCGATCCACGCCCCGCTGCTCGATGAGGAAACCCTCCGACGCATCGATGAAATCTCGCCCATCGACCCCGGACGTCCCCCGGAATAGCGACATCACCCGACCCGCTGATCTCCCCACCGGCTACGACGCTTGCCGATTCAAAACCGCGTGCCCGCTGCCGCCGGGAGACTTCTCCATCGTCACCGCATGGAATCCGATGGATCGTTGCTGGTCGGTGAAAATGAACCGCGCCGCCGACCTGCGCCTGAAGCGTTGGCTCGAACGCCGCTCTCTGCCTCGGCTGCGGGTGACCTGCTGCGGCGAGGATGGCGGTCACTCCGAAGAAGGCTGGATGATTCCCACCGATTTCGTTAGCAGCCATCGCCTCGCCCGCCACTTCCGCCAGCGGGCTTTCTGGTGGATTCAAAATGGCAGGCTCCATCTTGTTCATTGCCGGTCGGGATCCTGCATTCCGATTGCCGATTTCCCCAAGCGGCTTTCCCCCGAAACAGAAGCCGATTGAATCCCGATTTCCACGGATCTTCATCATCCCTTCACCGACACCACCCTGCATCGCCTCATGAAAGTCCTGCTTGTCGAAGACGAACCCGCCATCGCCGACACCCTTGTCTATGCCTTGCGGACGGAGTGCTTCGAGGTCACGCACGTTCTAACAGGCGGCGAAGCTCTCGATGCCCATGCCGCCGATGCCCATGACTTCGTCATCCTCGACATCGGTCTACCCGATCTGACCGGCCTCGAAGTGTGCAAAAGACTGCGGGAAAGCTCGGCGGTGCCCATTCTTTTCCTCACCGCGCGGGATGGGGAGATTGATCGGATTCTGGGCCTTGAACTCGGCGGCGATGACTACGTCACCAAACCCTTTTCTCCGCGCGAAATCGTCGCCCGCGTCCGCGCCATCCTCCGCCGTTCTTCGAGCCCTGCGGAGAAACCCGGCATCGCTGCCGAGCCCGGCAACGGGGAAAGCTCCGCGCCCCTCACGCACGACGAGGCCACCATGCGGGTGCTGCTTCATGGCCAGGCTCTGGATCTCACCGCTCACGAATACAAGCTCCTGCTGGTCTTCCTGCGTCGGCCGCACCGGGTTTTCACCCGCGATCAATTGCTCGATCTCGCCTGGCAGGATCCGGGGGCGGTGACGGACCGCACCATCGATGCCCACATCAAAACCATCCGCGCCAAACTGCGCGAGAAATCCCCTGGCTGCGAAAACCTCATCGAAACCCGCCGCGGCCTCGGATACGCCTACGCCCCTTGATGGAAACAAAAACGCCCGCCTCCGTTGGAATCCGGAAGCGGGCGCTTGAAATCGAAAGACCGGGGATCAGAGACCCTTCTTCACCACGTCGGAAAGCAGCTCGACCACGCGGTTCGAGTAGCCCCATTCGTTGTCATACCAGCTCACCAGCTTGAAGAAGGTCGAGTTCAGTTCGATCGAGGAACCGGCATCGAAGATCGAGGAGTGGGCATCGTGAATGAAGTCGGTGGAAACCACTTCGTCTTCGGTGTAGGCGAGGATGCCCTTGAGGTAGGTCTCCGAAGCCTTCTTCATGGCCGCCTTGATTTCGGCCAGCGAGGTTTCCTTGGTGGTCTTCACCGTGAGGTCGACGACGGACACCGTAGGAGTGGGCACGCGGAAGGCCATGCCGGTGAGCTTGCCTTTCACTTCCGGGCAGACGAGGGCGACCGCCTTGGCGGCACCGGTCGTGGACGGAATGATGTTGATGGCGGCAGAGCGACCACCCTTCCAGTCTTTCTTGGACGGACCATCGACGGTCTTCTGCGTGGCAGTGTAGGAGTGCACGGTGGTCATGAGGCCTTCCTCGATGCCGAAACCTTCCTTGAGCAGCACGTGAACGATCGGCGCGAGGCAGTTCGTGGTGCAGCTCGCGTTGGAAATGATGTGATGCTTGGAGGCATCATAAAGCTCGTCGTTGACGCCTTGGACGAAAGTGCCGTCCTCACCCTTCGCCGGAGCGGAGATGATGACTTTCTTGGCACCGGCCACGAGGTGACCCTTGGCCTTGTCGGCATCGGTGAAAAGACCGGTGGACTCGATGACCACTTCGACACCCATGTCCTTCCAGGGAAGGCCATCGGGAGTGCGGGCGCTGACAACCTTGATCTCGTGGCCATTGACCACCAGCACGTCGTCTTCTTCGAGTTCAGGAGAGGACTTTTTCGATTCCACGGTTCCGCTGAACTTTCCTTGGGTGGAATCGTATTTGAGCAGATAGGCGAGGTTGTCGGCGGGGACGATGTCACCCACGGCGACCACGTTGAAAGTGGTGCCAAGATGGCCTTGTTCGACGAGGGCGCGGAACACGAGACGGCCGATGCGGCCGAATCCGTTGATGGCAATGGTGGTCATGATGTCAGGGAGGGGATGGGTTGCCGATCCCCTGCGGCTTTTGCTTGCGGTAAGCCCCGATCCTGCGGACCGGGGTGCCCGGGAGATCGAAAGGAAGCCGGACCCTGCCGCCCTCCCGCCAATCGCCGGAGCGGCGGCATGATGCACCGCAGACCCGGATCGTCAATGTCAGGGTGGGTCAGGAAATCGGAAGCTTTCCGAGCCTCTCGTCCCTCCCCTTCCCCCAAAGCAGGCAGATCCAGAAAACGCAGGAGGACAGCAGGATCCCCGCAAGTCCCACATGGAGCACTTGGGAAAGCGGGTGGATGTGGACCCGCGCCATGATGAGACCCAGGACCATTTGCACGAGCACGATGCCCAGGGTGACATTTGCCGCCCATCCCGCCCGACCGCCGGAATGCTTGCGGGTCATCCACCAGGCCACGCAGGCAGAAAGCAGGATGAGCCAGGAGAAACTCCGGTGAATCACATAGACCCAGGTCTGCTCCAGCTCGCCAATCCATTCCTCACGCGGCGCGCCACCATGGAATTTCGCCATCTCATCCGTCAGCTCACGGATCTGCGTGCCCATGATGCCCTCGATCACCACGAGTACGAAGAGGCCGATCACCCACCAGCGCGTCGCCGTCCTCTCGGTGCCCCGAAGAGGAAGCTGCAGCGGATCCTCCCGCCCCCGCCAGACGGTGAAGGATTGCAGCGTGATCAAGAGCATCGCCAAGGCCATGTGAGTGGTGAGCACCCCGGGCTTGAGCCCGCTGTAAACCACCATGGCCCCCATGATGGCATTCACCAGGACCAGGAGGAGGCCGATGAAGGAAGTGATCAGCACGATCCTCTGACTGCGAGGCCTGCCGAAGGAGGCGATGAAGGTCGCGAGGGCGAAAAAGCCCACAGGAAGGGCACAGAGCCGATTGACGAACTCCGTCCACACATGCCGGGGATTGAAGGACTCGAGGATGTGCTCCGGGGTCACCGTGGAAGGATCACGACCCAAACGTTCGGCTTTCTTTTGAAACTTTTCGAAATCGATTTTCGAGAGGTCCACCTGCTCCACCTTCCACGGCGGGATCAGGCAACCCCAGCATTTCGGCCAATCGGGACAACCGAGACCGGCACCCGTGACACGAACCACCGCGCCCACAAAGATCAGGAAAAGAACGGAAACAAGAGCGGCGGCGGCGAGTTTCTGGAAGCGATTCATCGGCTGCGGCGCAAACATGCCCCCTCTCCGCATCCGGGCCAGTGGAAAAACATCGCATGAAGACGATGTCATCGATGGCACCCCTCAAGTTCCCATGATCTGACAAGCCCGAAAATGTATCTACAATCCATGCTACTTTTGATTGCCTTAATTCCTTTAGATCCGTTTGATACACCGCGTGCATCGCTTTCACAGCAAGCGGACTCTTTGGCGTCTGCGTATTACTTCGCTCCTTATCCTTCTTTTTCCGTGGTTGGTGGTCGGTCTTTTCGGAGTCCTTGGATACGGTCTCTACAATGGACAGCGTGAATGGGTGATCGGCTCACTGGGTTTCATTGCGGGCATTGCGGTTTTCGCGATCTTGATCGGCCTGCTTTCCCTCTCCATCCGCTGTCCCCTATGTCACGCCCACGTTTTCCGGCGTTCCGGTTGCAGCGTGAGCACGAAGGCACGCCGGACCTTTGGCAGTCTGCGCCTGCATGTCGCTCACGGCGCGCTCATCCGGGGACACTACCGTTGCCCCTATTGCGGCGAACCTTGCGATACCTCCAGCACCCGGCGCTGAGAAACTCCTGCGGGCATTGCTTCTTTCGTCCAATTCCGCATTGCCAGCGGACGAGGATCGCGGAGAGTTCCGCCCATGGCTTCCCTGGAACTCCCCGAGGTTTGCGGTGCGATGCTGCTCCCGGACTGCGTCGTCTTTCCGCATGGCGGGTTGCCACTGCGGATCTTTGAGCCTCGCTACCGGGAGATGCTCAGCGAGGCGCTTGAAAGCCATTGCTTCTTTGCGATCGCCCGACTCCTCGGTGAAGAAACCCCCGATCCCGCCGATTGCACGCCTGCCATGGGAACCATCGGCCTGATCCGTGCCAGCCGGGAGATGGATGATGGCACGTCCACCCTGCTTCTTCATGGGGTCATCCGCGTGAGATTCATGACATGGCTGCAGGACCGCAGCTATCCGCGGGTGCGGATTGTGCCCGTGCCTTCGGTCTTTGAGCCAGCATCGCAGGCAAGTGCCGCCGTGGAATCGCTGCGGGAAGCGGCCGAACTCGCACTGGAGGAATTTCCGAACGAGATCCGCGATGCCTTCCGCGCCATGAGTGCCACGATCGATGACCCGGTGATCCTGTGTGACGTCCTGAGCCACCAATTCATCCAGGACCCCGAGGAGAGGCAGACTCTTTTGGAAATCGAATCCGTGCCCGCCCGCGTCGCTTGGATTTGCCGACGGCTGAATCAAGGATAACGCGGCGGGCGACCTGTCGTTTTTTGTCCAAATCACCAAGCATCCACCCATCCCCGATCTTTGCGCTTGCCGGACGGTGGGTAGATCCCGGATTTTGCAGGGAGTTATGAGTGAATCCGCCGCTTGGTTTGTGATGCAGGGGGACCAATCGCTTGGGCCCTACACCGGGGAACAACTGGTGGAATTTGCCCAAGCGGGAAACGTGACGCGTGAGATGCTGGTCTGGACCGAAGGCATGGCCGAGTGGCAGCCAGCGGCGAACATTCCGGGGCTTTTCCCCGAAGTGGCAGTGCAGGCGGCGCGCCCTGTGATGGTGACCACGGCGGCACCGTCAGGGTCATGGACCCCGGGAGCCGGGCTGCGAATTCAGGGCGGTGCCCCCCAGACGCAGCCCTCGATCCACGCCGGCCCGGAATACCCACCCATTTCCGTCCCCGGTGCCAGCTTTGGTCTGTGGCTTGGGATGATCATCGCGGCTGTAGTCCTCGTCATCCTCGGTCCCGTGCTCGCGGCGAATCTCGGACAAAGGGAGCAAACCCAGGCGATGGCTGCTGTTCTCTTTCTGGCCATGATGGGAGCCGCCGGCATCCTCGCGGTGATTTCCTCCATCTTGGGGATGATGTACCTTCACCGCGCCTGGACCTGCATCCAGCCCGGCAAAATGGCCCGTTGCACTCCGGGCAAGGCCGTCGGTTTCCTCTTTATTCCCTTCTTCAATCTCTACTGGATCTTCGTCGCCTGGAAAGGCCTCGCCGAGGACTGGAATCGCACGGTGTCCAGCCATGATGACCTCAAGGCAGCACCAAGATTTTCCGAAGGTCTCTTTCTCGCGTTGTGCATCCTGACTTTCTTCGGACTCTCGATCTTTGCTTTCTTTCCCGTCATGTCGCAGCTCTGCCGCGGGATCAATTTCTTCGCCTTCCGCCGGACGAAGACCCATGGCGGCGTCGGGTTTTCCCTGCGGTGATCCGCCCAGGGAGCAACAAAAAAGGGACCCCACGAGATGGGGCCCCTCTTCGAAAATGTCCTCCGGGACCAGCGCCCGTGGAAATCCGGATCAACCGCCGATTTCCGTGCGACCGGAAAGCGAAGCGCCCTCTTCCATCGAGAGGTTCTTCGTCTTGATGTCGCCTTCAAGGCGGCTCTTGGCCTTCAGCTCGCAACGCTCGGAGGTGATCTTGCCTTCGACGCGACCGAAGACTTTCACCTCACCGGCCGTGATGTCACCCTTCACCTGGGCGTTTTCCCCAATGGTCACGCGGCCTTTGTCGGAGGTGATTTCACCTTCGACCTTCCCATCGATGATCATGTCATTGGAGAAGCGGATGGAACCGATGATTTCGATTCCGCTGGAGAGAACGTTCGTTGCACTGGCCATGGCGGAGGAAAAACAGCAGAGCGCGGGGCCCTTGGCAATCGGGTTTTCGCAAGCCCGCCCGAGCCGGAAGGATTTTCCGTGCGATCCGACCGGAATTGACGTTAGAAACGAGCCGCAAACCACGTTTCCTCCATCATGCCACGCGTCACCATTACCGTCCCGGAACGGAACTCCCAACCCTATCGATTCAATCTGGAGAGGAAGTCCGTCTCCCTCGGCCGGGGAAGTGAAAATGACATCGTCATCGATTGCTCCTCGGTCTCCGTCCACCACGCGGTGATGGAGCGGATCGAAGGCGGCTATCAACTCCGCGACCTCGGCTCCACCAATGGCACCAAGTCCGGCGGGCAAACCAAGGAAATCATTCCCCTGACCGATGGGGCGCGGGCAAAACTGGGCGACGTGTCCTTCGATTTCTCCCTGACGGCCGATGAGCAGCTCGCCTTGAGCAAGGAAGCGCCGGGGAAAGAATCGCCAGTGATCAAGGAAGACGCCGTGGAGACCCCGCCTGCTCCCCGCCGCGTGCCGCACCGCCCGGCGGTGGCCCCCGTGGCCCAGCCGGATCCTGCGGGAGCCTTTTTCATGACTCTGGTCTTCCTGGTCCTCGCCGTGGGTGCCTTTTACATCGGCATGAGCCTTCGCTACAGCAAAAGCCACCCCGGTTCATCGCTGAGCAATGTCCTCTTCAGCGGGGAAACGGCCGCAGAACCCGAGACCACCCCTGCCGCGGAAAACGAAGCAGCCGGAGCGGAAACTCCCGCCCCGGCTGGCAATTGAATCGATCAAGTGATGCGCGGGATCGCCTTTAGCGATTCCGCCCACGTCCCATCCCGCGCCCCGGTCCTCCCGGGCCGCCGCCTTCGCCGCTCAGGATCCGTTGCTTGGCCTCATCGCTGATGGCGGTGCTCGATTCCACATAGGCACGCGCGGCGGCTTCATCTTCCTGCATCCAGCGCCATGCGGTCATGCCGATGGTGCGGCTGCGGTCGCGCTCGTCGGAAATGGATTCGGCCAGAGTGATCGCTTGGTCGGGAGCCATGTCGCGGTTCATCCAGAGGTAGGTCTGGGTCGCAGAATCACGGCCTTCGCCCACGGGCTGCTGTTGGATGAAGGCAAGGGCACCGGCACTGTCCTGATTGACCCAGTTGCCCATGACCGACCGCATGGCATCGCCCATGTCGCCCGTGGATTGATTGACAAGCCAGGCAGCAGCTTCTGCCGGATTCGATTCGGCCCATTCCCCGGCAATGTCGCGAATCGCCCGGTCACGCCCTTCGCCTTCCGCCAAAGATGCCACCTTCGAAGCGGCCGCTTGCGGGTCGTTTCGCGCCAGCACTCCCAGTGCTTCGGAAAGTGCTCTCTCCCTGGCTTCGCCGCTCAGGGTGTTGATCCAGCTTTCCGCCGCCGCGAAATCTTTCGCCGCCCACTGCTCGGCAATCTGTCCGTAAGCGCGGGTCTGGTCATCCCCTTCCAAAGTGGCCGCCATCGTGACTGCCTTCGCCGGATCCGTAACTGCGATCTCACCGACCACGGAAACCAGTGCCTGGCTCTTGTCACGACCCTCCAAGGTATTGGCCCAAGCCAAGGCCGCGGCAGGGTCCAGCTTCGCCCATTCGCGGGCGATGAGAGCAGCGGCATTATCGCCCCCTCCCGGCCCGCGTCCCCCGCCCATCATCGCGAACTCCTCGGGATTCTCGGAGAAATACTTCGCAGCATTCACCGGATCCACGCTCGCCCAGCTCCGCAGGATGGTCGGTTTCGCAAACATGCCACCAAAGCCCATGGTGTTCGAATAAGCCAGCGCCCCTTGGGGGTCCACTTCCGCCCATCGGCTGAAAAGAAGAATGGATGCCATGATCCGGTCACCCATCGGCAGGCTTTCGAGTCCCTCCGCCGCCGCCATCAGCTCCTCCGGGCTCATGTTCGCGTAAAGATCGATCAGCGACTGCATGCGCGCCATTTGCCCGGGCTCCTGGAGTGCTTCCTCGACACTGCGCACGCGGGTGCGCTCATCCGCATCGCGAGACGAAGTTTCTGCGGCACTCCGGCGGAGCTTGGCATCAGAAGACGAGATAGCGGATTCATCGGTCGCTTCCGCAGAGGAACCGCCCTTACCGACAAGAAACCCACCGGCACCACCCAGCAGGAGGGCGGCGATACCGATTGTGATGGAGGAATTCATGGCCATGAGAGCGAAAACCCGGTGCCCCACCCAAAGTTGCGTAGGCCTCGCAAACTTTTGCGTCATGCACCGATGGCAAAGCTGCCCATATCCCCCTTTGACCTTCGCCCGGGCCTCCGCTAATGCCCCCTCCGTGATCCCCAACGTCCTCGCCGAACGCTACGCCTCGTCCGCCCTGCAATCGATCTGGTCCGCCGAAGGCCGAATCGTCCTGGAACGGGAATTTTGGATCGCCGTCATGAAAGCCCAGCGCGACCTCGGCCTGGACATCCCGGAGGAAGCGATCGCCGCCTACGAAAAAGCCAAAGATCAGGTGGACGCAGCATCGATCATGCGTCGGGAAAGAATCACCCGCCACGACGTCAAAGCCCGGATCGAGGAATTCAATGACCTCGCCGGTCACGAGCAGGTCCACAAAGGCATGACCTCACGCGACCTCACGGAAAACGTCGAGCAACTCCAGGTTTTCCGCTCGCTGATGCTCATCCGTGACAAGTCGGTATCCGCCCTCGCCCGCCTCGCGGCTCTCTCAGGTCGATGGGCAGACCAGGTCATCACAGCACGCACCCACAATGTCGCCGCGCAACCGACCACCCTCGGCAAACGCATCGCCATGTTCGGCGAAGAGCTGCTCTCCGCCCATCACGCCCTGCACGACATCATCCAGCGCTATCCCGTCCGTGGGCTCAAGGGCGCCGTGGGCACCCAGATGGACCAGCTATCCTTGTTCGATGGCGACAGCGCCAAAGTCGCCGAACTCGAAAACCGTGTCGTCGCCCACCTCGGCATCCCGGCCGTTTGGACCAATGTCGGCCAGGTTTACCCCCGGTCCTTGGATTTCCGGGTCGTCGCCGCGCTTCACGACTTGGCCAGCGGTCCTTCGTCCTTCTGCCGGACCCTGCGCCTCATGGCGGGTCATGAAACCGCCTCGGAGGGATTTGCTCCAGGCCAGACCGGCTCCAGTGCCATGCCCCACAAGATGAATTCGCGCTCCTGCGAGCGGGTCAATGGTTTCCAAGTGATCCTCAAGGGCCACCTCGCCATGGCCGCCGGCCTCGCCGGTGACCAGTGGAATGAAGGCGATGTCTCCTGTTCGGTCGTGCGCCGCGTGATGCTGCCCGATGCCTTTTTCGCTATCGACGGCCTTTTCGAAACCTTCCTCACCGTGCTCGACCAGATGGATGCCTACCCCGCCGTGATCGATCGTGAAAACGATCACTACCTCCCCTTCCTCATGACCACCACCATCATGATGGAAGCAGTGAAAGCGGGCGTCGGTCGGGAAAGCGCCCACAAGGCGATCAAGGAACACGCCGTGGCCACGGTGAACGACCTCCGGGAAGGCCGGGTGAACCGCAACAATCTCGTCGAACGCCTCGCCACAGACGACCGCATTCCGCTCGATCAAGCGGAGCTTCAGTCGATCGTTGATAGCGGCAGGAGAAATGCCGGAGCCGCCGCCGCGCAAATCAAGGCATTCCGTGGAGCAGTCGCCACCTTGTGCCAAGAGCACCCGGAAGCCGCCGCCTACCAGCCCGGGGCCATTCTCTGATCCCCGGGCCGCTCCAGGCTCAGACCTTCATCACTTCGGCTTCCTTGGCGACGGTCACCTCGTCGATCTGCTTCACGTATTTGTCGGTGAGCTTCTGGACTTCGGTCTCATGGTCCTTCTGACCGTCTTCGGTGAGGAAGTTGTCGGCCTTCATTTTTTTCGCCGCGTCCATGCCTTCTTTGCGCACCGCGCGGATGCGGACCTTGGCCTCCTCGCCGAGCTGCTTGACCAGCTTGACCATTTCCCGCCGACGCTCTTCGGAAAGCTCCGGGATAGGCACACGGATGGACCGGTCTCCCGCCGCAGGATTCAGGCCCAACTTCGATTCACGGATCGCACGTTCGATCTCGGGTGTGGTCGATGGATCAAAAGGAGAAACCGTCAGCATCCGCGGCTCCGGTGTGGAAATCACCGCCAGTTGCTTGAGCTTCATCTGGCTCCCGTAGCTGCGGACAAACACATCCAGATTCTCGATCAGCGCCGGCGATGCCTTGCCGGTGCGGACCGTGGCAAATTCGTGAGTGAGGTGTTCCAGCACCTTGTGCATCGACTCCTCCGTTTCCAACAATGATTCTTCAGGGTCCATGGGTGGTCGTTCGGGGTTCGGAAAAAGGGTGGAAATCATTGACCGCCATCAACCACGGTGCCGATGTCCCCCCCCATCAGGGCGGTGGTGACATTGCCGGGCGGAGTGAGGTCGAAGATGACGATGGGAATGTGGTTGTCCATGCAGAGGCTGAAGGCCGTGGCATCCATGACCTTGAGCTGCTTGGCGATGCACTCGCTGAAGGAAATCCGCTCGAAGCGCTTGGCTGCCGGATTTTTCTTCGGGTCGGAATCATACACCCCGTCCACCATCGTGGCCTTCAAGACCACATCCGCCCCCATCTCGCTGGCGCGCAGGGCTGCGGTCGTATCCGTGGAAAAGAACGGGCTGCCGGTTCCAGCCGCGAAGATCACCACACGACCTTCGCTCAGGTGCCGGCTTGCCTTGCGGCGGATGAAAGTCTCGGCGACGTTTTTCATTTCGATCGCCGACTGCACCACGCAAGGGACCCCTTTGTCCTCCAGCGCTCCCTGCAGGGCCAGGGCATTCATCACCGTGGCGAGCATGCCGACGTAATCCGCCGTCGCACGGTCCATGCCGCGGGCACTCGCCGAGGCGCCGCGCCAGAAGTTTCCTCCCCCTACCACGATCCCCAGCTCCAGGCCGCCCTGCTCCATGGCACTGGCCACCTCGCTGGCGATACGATCAACGATTTCCGGGGAAATATTGTCCGTGCTTCCCCTTTCACGAAGGGCTTCCCCACTCAGTTTCAGAACGACTCGACGACGGGGTGGCAGGCTTTTCGGACTCATGCTTTCTCGGGCGCGATCCAATCAGCACCGCAGCCGCCTTGCAAAGTCAAAAGCCCCCTTCTCAGGATCCCTCCAGCAAAAAAGAACTCTCCAGATCCTTCAGGACTTCGTTTTCCGGGGTCGTTCCCACAATCACCACATCCACCTTCAAGCTTCCCACCTGGGGTTCCTGATAGAGTTCCAGCGTCTTGCGAACCGCGAGAATCACCAGCCGAAGCACTTGTTTGGCCGTGAGGTCCACCTCCTCCGGAATCGCCAGATTCGTGACATCCAAGGTGACCGTCAGCCCGGTGTCTTCGACTTTGGCGCCGATTCCAAGTTTGCAAAGAAGCATCAGGTTGGCTTCACGGACGTCATAGCCGGGATCGTTCGATGGCATGACGTGAGGGGTCCGGATGGCTTCCACAAGACACTCGGGAAAAGCTCCGCTGAGCACCATGGGGCGGGAAAGGACCGTGGCACGAAGCGCTTCACCGGAGGCATTCAGCGCGGCATCCACATCCGTGCCTTCGAGACTGATGGGCTCGAAGACAGGCACCACCGAAAGCGTTGTCGCCTTCAGACCTCCGATGCCGAGGAGAAACAGGAACAGGATCAGCCGCATGCTGCGGACACTGACACGCTCCGGACTCAGGATCAACCGAGACATGAAGCTTCCCGCTCCTTCCTGCCCCGCCACCAATCCAGTGCCGCCATTCTCCGGCCACCATCCGGCTGAACGTCGCCCAGAATCAGGGATCCCCCGCCGCAGCAAACATGCAGGGCGGAACCCTCTTCAAAAAGCTCTCCCGGCCTGCCCGCGCAATCGCCTTCCCCGATTGCCGGGAAAATCTTGATCCGCTTTTCGCCCCCAGGGTCCAGACACCACGTGCCCGGCCAAGGATCATACGCCCGGATCCGCCGGGAAAGTCGCGCCGCAGTCCATTTCCAGTCGAGCCGACCATCCTCACGGTCCAGCTTGCCCACGTGGCTCGCCTCGCCAAGTCCCGCCTGCGGAACCCTCGCTGCCCGCCCGGCCATCAGGTCCTCGAATGAAGCCTTCAGGAGATCCGCCGCGACCCCGGCCAAGCGATCATGCAGCGAGCCCCCCGTGTCAGCCGCATCGATCTTCAACTTCATCGCGGCAATCACATCCCCGGCATCCAATTCCCGGACAACATGCATCAGCGTGATTCCCGTTTCCGCATCCCCCGCATCGATCGCCGCCTGGATGCAGGCCGCGCCACGATACTTGGGAAGCAGCGAGGCATGAAGATTCACGCAGGCCACACCGGGAATCCGGATCAGCTTCTTCGGCAGGATCTGGCCGTATGCCATGACCACGATGAGATCCGGTTCCAGAGCGGCAAGCTCCTCCAGAAAAGCGGCATCACGCACTTTCTCCGGCTGCATCACCGGGATCCCCCGTGAAACCGCTTCGTCCTTGATCGCCGGAGCACGCAATTCGCGATGACGCCCCGCTGGCCGGTCCGGCTGGGTCACCAGGGCCAGAGGACGATGAATCCCATCCGCCAACCATCGAAAAGACGGCAGGGCGATGTCCCCAGTACCCATGAAAACCACTCGTGCCATGATTGCTGTTAGATCGTTGCCTTCACACCGAAGGATTTGAATACGGGCAAGGCGATGATGCGGTTGAGGATTTCCGCAGCGACCTCAACCGGCTGCCGCGTCGCATCGATCTCCTTGACCAAAGCGCCCGAATAAAAGTCAAGAATCGGCTTGGTCTCTGCCTCATAGGTGGCGATTCGCTGCTGGATGACCCGGTCCGATGCATCGTCGATCCGATTGTCCTTCAACGCCCGTTTCCGCATCCGGCGAGCCAACTCGGCCCGGTCCGGACAGGAGAGATGGAAGACCTGATGGATTTCCAGAAACTCTCCGATCATCCGCGCCTGCTCGACGTTGCGAGGAATGCCATCGAGCACCAGGAAATCGATGTCGGGCTTGTAAAGGTGGGAGTCGGACCAGTTGTCCACCTGTGCCTTCCAGAGCTTGATGGTCAGCTCGTCAGGCACGAGGTCCCCGCGACTTGAATAAGCCACAAACTGCTGGCCAAGCTCGGTGCGGGTGTCGAGCGAGCGGAACACATCGCCACACGCACAGTGGAAAAATCGGGGGATCGATCCCAAAATCTTCCCTTGGGTTCCTTTTCCTGATCCGGGGGCTCCGAGGATAAGGAAGGCAGGGCGGCGTGACGACGGATCGAGTTTCATGGGGCCGGAAGGCTAGGAACGGACGCCAAAACCCGCAAGGACGAACGCCCACCTTCTTTGCGTGAGGCCCGCCCTACGGCGAATCCCCTCCTTCAGGACCGCGCAAGAACCAAAAACAGGGGAAGAGGGACGATCATTGCCAGGTCGGCCAGAGAGCGCAGAGCCTCCAAGGAGAACCGATTCCGGTTCCGGTGAAGCAACAGGATGAGCCCCGCGGAAATCAGAATCGCCAGGAAAAAAGGCCGCGCCGGGATCTGGCCGTCGTTCTCGGCGAAAAGGTGAGGATTATCCATGTAAGCAAAAGCCATCGCGCTCACCGCGACGATGACCAGAGGCAATGTCAGCCCCATTTCCATGGAAGCCCTCTCCTCTTCGCTCCGGGCGATCCGGTCTCTTTCCCAGATGTGAATCGCTGTGATGTTGACCGCACAAAGCACGGCGAAACCGAGCAACTCCCTCGATGCCAGAAGTTGGAAGACCCCCTCCGTCCAAACGAAGATGTGCGCCATCATCGCCGTGCCATAGCTGAAGGCCAGGCCAGCGATGAGATTCCGCATGTAGGGGATTTCCCGGGACTTTGCCGAAATTCCCGCCAGAACGAAAAATCCGATCACCAGCAAGGCCGCCGGAATGCTGTAGCTGGTGATCAATTCCATCGGCAAAAACCAGAACTGCAAAATCACCAGCCAGATGCCGGCCATCACCCCGAAGACGAGGAAGGGAACCTTGTGGCGGCGATGAAAATGATGCCTCGGCCCCAGCGATGGGTCGCCGGGAACCCGGAAATGGGATTCAAGCAAACGATCCGCGACGTAAACCAACCACACCGAGATGCCGAGCGCCGCATAGGCTTGCCAAGGCAGGTAGTTCACCTGCCAGACGTAGGCGAACATGTAGAGCCACGAGACCGCCACAAGCGGAGCCTCCAAGCTCAGGAGCCCAGGCCACAACCACCACGCCGTCCTCGCACGATCCATCCTTCGCCGCCACCATCGCCCCCCCTGCCCCAAAGGCAAGCACTGGATTTTCCAAGTTCCCGCATTGCCACAGCTCCACACCGCCGCTTCCCTCTTTCAGGCCATGCCCGAATCACCGCCCATCTCCAGCCTGCGCTTTTGCGCCATCGACTTCGAGTCGGCCGGCGCCCGCCCCGGCAAAACCGATGTCCCGGTGCAAATCGGCCTCGCCCGCTGGTCGCTTGCATCGGGACACCAGGACCCTTACGTCAGTTACCTCGCCTCCAGCGAACCCGTCACCTGGGCTGCCCGGAAAGTCCACGGGATCGGCGATGAAGACCTCCGCCATGCGCCAAAAATCCAGGAAATCTGGCCTGCGATCCGCAACCATCTCGATGGACATGTGGTGGTCGCCCATGGCATGGGCACGGAAAAACGCTTCCTCCGCGCTTTTCCAGGGCATCGCTTCGGCCCGTGGATCGATACCCTGCTGCTCGCTGCCTGCCCCGACCGACGCTGGCATGATGCCCTGTTTGATGCCAGGGGCTCCCTCCACTTGTTAGAAAAGATCATCATCGATTTCGCGCTTCAGGACCGCCCTATCGACACGCTTCTCCACCCTGATCTCACCGTCTGGTCGAAATCCCGCGGACGCTGATTTCACTGGCAAGAGTTCGCCACCACAGCTCATTTTCCGCCCATGCCCATCGTCTCCGTGCCGCTTGCCGATCGTGCCTACGACGTGATCGTCCAACCTGGAATCCTGACAGATGCCGGCAGGGAGATTCGCCGCTGGGCGGAAAATCGACGCTGCGCCGTCATCACGGATGCCAATGTCGCCCGTCATCACGCTCCGACCCTGATGGCCTCCCTCGCGGCTGCGGGGATCGATGCCACGCTTCACGAGATTCCTGCGGGCGAGGCTTCGAAGTCCTTCTCGTGTGCCGCCGGACTCTGCGAGGCCATGGCCGACGCAAATCACGACCGAAAATCCATCGTGATCGCCCTCGGTGGCGGAGTGGTGGGCGACCTTGCCGGATTTGTCGCCTCTCTGTTCTTTCGTGGCATTCCCTTCATTCAGATTCCCACCACCATCGTCGCCCAGGTGGACTCGTCCGTCGGCGGAAAGACCGGGATCAATCTCAAGGCGGGAAAAAATCTCGTCGGTGCCTTTCACCAACCTCTCGGCGTCCTCATCGATCCCCAAACTCTCCGGACCCTGCCACCCCGCGAATTCCACGAAGGCTTTGCAGAGGTGATCAAACACGCCGCCATCCGCGATTCGGAAATGTTGGAGGAGCTGGCATCCATCCATCCGGATTCCCCCGATCTATCTCCCGACCTGATCGCCCGCAACGTCGCGATCAAGGCGGCCATCGTTGCCGAGGACGAGTTTGAGACCCTGGGCACACGGGCGCTCCTGAATTTCGGCCACACCATCGGTCATGGCATTGAGGCCGCCGTCCCTTATGGCGAGCTTCTCCATGGCGAAGCCATTTCCCTGGGACTGCGGGCCGCAGTCTTCCTCAGCATCCGCCATGCCGGGCTCGATCCCGCGTTCGCTGGCGTCATGGACCATCTGTTAGGCCGCTTTCATCTGCCACTGAAGCTTCCGGAATCGATCCACACCGAGGTGATTCTTTCCAAGCTCTCCCGCGACAAGAAGTTCGATGCCGGCCAGATCCGCTTCGTGCTGCTGAAAAAAGCCGGAGACGCATTCGTCTCCGGCTCGGTGGGGAAAGAAGATTTGTTGGACGCCATCGAATACCTCCGGCGCTGAGGGCCGCTTACATGGACGGGACATTCACCACACGCGAGTAGTGGTAAACATTCCGGGCATAGTCCTCAGGCTTCAGGCCCTGACCACCGGCCATGCGGGCCAGACCGGCATCGCTCAGCACGGACATGCTCAGCTCGATCCCCGTCAATCGTCCCGCCGAGATTTCGGCAGCAGTCGCTGCGGCGGTGGAAATGTTGGTCTCGATCCCCGTGCCTTTGAGACGGAACTCACCGGTGCTGTTGTCGCTGCTCAGTGTCAGGCGAACGATCTTCGGCTTGGGCGCCGTCCCCGACCCAGTCGCCGCCGGAGTCACTTCCACGAGGAAGGTCACCGTGAACTGGTGAACGTTTTCACAGACGAAATTCTGCTCCTCCGTGAGGCGACCTGAGAAGGTGTTGAAAGCGGTATCGAGGTCCTTGGCACCCAGAATTTTATCGAAAGTCTCATCCGGATCCACCAGCAGCCGATACAGCGCAAAGGTCGAGGTGTCACGGTTCTGGCTGCCATCGATGGGGTCCTGGTAAGCAAGGCGATAGGCTGCCGTCGAGACATCCCCGACGTTGGCCGGGAAGCTGTCACCGATCTGGCCGGCGTAGCGATCCGTTGCCGCCGTGGTGAAGATCAGCTCTGCCGCATTGGTGTCTCCGCTCTGGCTGCTGACCACCTTCGGCGCGTTCAGGCTTGAAATCGAAGCGTAGAGCCACTCGGAATCGCTTCCCCGGCGAGAGACCAGGGATTCGAGGTCCTTGGCCATCGCATCGAGCATGACCTTGGCCTGCCGCGCCGCGCGGGTTTCCGAGCGACTGCGGGTCCAAGTGTCCGTGGCCACGCTGGTGATGGTGACGAGCACGGTCACGATGACGCTGGTGATGGCCATGGCCACCATCAGCTCAAGCAAGGTGAAACCACGGCGGGCTTTGCGAAATGTTTGGGTCTTCATGTCCGTGAAAGGTTAGCGGCGGACGGCAAGGTTGCGGCTGAACATCGGCGTCACGAGTTTGGTCGTGTCGAGCTTGTTCTGGATGTATTGGGGCGAAGTATTCGGCAGGGCGAAGAAATCGGCGGCAAAGGCGATCGTCGCTTCCGGATAGGCACTTGCTCCCGTTCCAGTGGCGCTATCGCCGTCGCCGGGAGTTGGATCCGTGATGGTCCCCGCTGTGCCCTTTTTCCAGGTTCCCCCGTTGAGCACGAGTTGGGTGAGTTTCACGGTATAGACCCGCCCCTCAAGTGCCTTGAGGTCCTCAGCCAGATTCGGGTCATCTTTGCGTCGCACCACCGGCTGGACGATGAAGTCCTGGCCAGCCACACCCTCGCCCGTGAAGGGCTCGATGGTTCCGTCCGTACGGATGGTGTCTGGATTTCCGCGGTATTGATAGATCAGGATCGCGAGGTTGCTGTTGTGAGAGGAAAGAATCCAATCGTAGGCCTTATCAAAGCCAGTATCGAAGTTTGAACTGCCGCTCGACCCAGTAGACCTGAGCGTGACGAGTTCCTTCTCCAAGGTGAAGGCGAGTCGATCGGCCTCCTGGACACTGATCGCCTTGCGGATGCCTTGGGCGGCAGGTCCAAACACGGCAAGGAAGGCGGTCAGAAGAACCGCAAGAACACCAATGGCAATGACGGTCTCCATCAAGGTGAAACCGCGGGCCCGACGGCCACTTGAAATGAGGGATTTTTTCATGGGGAACATCAGAAGTTTTTCTGGGCGGGATCGCCCGAACCCAGGATCTGGCTCGGGTCGCGGAACAAGGAGGTCGCACCGTTCCTCCAGATGACGAAGCCACCAAAGTCGCGCTTGCCATCACCGGTGATCCGCGGGCTGGTATCACCTTCCGGCAAGACACCGGAACCCACCACAAAACTCGGCGGACTGTAATCGCCGCTGCCTTTCAGGCCGGTGGTGCAGATGCCTTCGGAGTTGAACTCGTAGTAGGCATACTCGCCTTCGAACATCGATGAAACTCCGGTCAAACGCATTTTCTCGAGGTCCCCCGAGCCGCCTTGGTGGTCGCGCTTGCTATACACTTGGCTGAAGTAGGTCTTGTCCGGAAAGCTGTAACCACGGCTTGAGAGCACCCACTTGTTGGCTTGAGGCTGGCCGTTGGCATCCAGTTCTTCGTAGGCGACCACCATGCGCCGCAGGAAGGAGTCCGAGCGTGTCGCCCCCGTGCCATCGACATCCACAAGCACCCGCGCCCGCGTGCCTTTGCCCACGGCAATCGACCGTGCTTCCTCAAAGACAGCTTCCGCCGTTGCCGTAGCGGCAGTGACTCCCTTGCCACCGCTGTTCCGCATGGCCACGGATCCCAAGGTCAGGAGAATGCTGATGATCGCAATCACAACCAGCAACTCCACCAAGGTGAAGCCTCCGGATGGGGTTTTTCGGATGCTCTTCATGGGTCTTTTATCTTTCGGAAAATCTGCCCCCGCCAGAAAAAATCCGCAAGCGGGAAATGTAGTTACATCGAAAATACACGAGCTTTCACCGGGGAAAGCGTCCACCGCCCGGTCCGGAGATCCACAACCAAGCCGTGCGGACCATTTCCCGGACATCCTTCCGCTGTGCTTCCCAGCCCAGGATTTCCTTGGCCCGCCGAGGATCTGCGAGCAGTTCCGGTGGATCACCCTCACGCCGCGGACCGTAGGTCACGGGCACTTTCCGGCCGGTCACTTCTTCCACGGCATCGATGATCTGACGCACGGAGACCCCCACGCCGGTTCCAAGATTGCAGGCAAAACTGTCCCCGCCCCCCATGAGATGATCCAAAGCCAGCGCATGGGCATCGGCCAGATCGGCCACGTGGATGTAATCGCGGATGCAGGTCCCGTCGGGCGTCGGATAGTCGGTTCCGAAGACCTCCACGCAGGAAATCTCGCCCGTCACTGCCATCAAAACCCGCGGGATGAGGTGGGTCTCCGGTTGATGGTCCTCGCCGATTTTCCCGTCCTCCGAGGATCCGCTGGCATTGAAATACCTCAAGCAGGCGCTGCGCAGGCCCCATGCGTGACCACAGTCGCGCAGGATCCACTCCAGCATCAGCTTGCTGCGACCGTAGGGATTGATCGGATTCTGCGGGTTCGATTCGGAAATCGGGACACTTTCCGGCACCCCATAGGTCGCGCAGGTAGAGGAAAAAACGAAGGTCTTGCAGCCGTGATCCCGCATGACCTCGAGCAAGGTGAGAGGCTCGGCGGTATTGTTGCGGTAGTATTTGAGAGGGTCTGTGACCGACTCCCCGACAAAGGCAAAGGCGGCAAAATGCACCACGGCTCCAAACTGGTGCCTCGCGAAAAGCTGGGTCAGAAGCGCCTTGTCTCCCACTTCGCCTTCCACCAGTTCCACGCCTTCATCGACGATCGCCCCCGGGTGTCCGAAAACAAGATTATCCAAAACCACCACCTTGCGCCCTTGCGAAGCGAGAAGCCTGACCGTATGGGAACCGATGTAGCCGGCACCGCCGGTCACCAGGATCGCTGATTGATTGCTCACGGCCCTGAAAACACGAAATGCGCCCCCATCTGTCAACCGCAGGGCGGCGCATGAATAAATCTCCGAAACCCGCGTCTCACTCACCATGATGGCCACCATCCGTAACCTCGCCCTCGCCGCCGTCGCGGCGACCACCCTCGGCTCCTGCTACTACGACGCCTACGGTAGCGGCTATTCCTCCTCCGGGAGCTATGGCTTTTCCGGCGGCACCACCTTCATCCACACCAGCAGCGACCGTTGGTTCTACGATCCCGCCGTGCGTTGCTACTACGACCGCCACCGCAGTTGTTACTACGATCCCTTCCTTGGTGGTTACTATCCTTCGGGATACTGCCCGCGGCCGATTGTCAATGCCCCCCACCCCTACGGATGGAACGGCCGTGGCTCCTGCCCGGTCCCGCGGAACGTCACCTACGTGAATCTGAACCGGAACCAGGATCGCATCGCCATGCTCCGCGCCCGCAATCACACGTGGGCCCAGCAGGCATCGATCCGTCAGGACGCCTCGGAGCGCTGGCAGCGCAATCAGTTCCAGGCCGCGTCCGGTTGGCAACCGAATCAGCAGGGCGGAGGTCGCCCGGGCGGGTGGGGTCAGCACCAGCACCAACCCCAGATCCAGCAACCTCAAGTCCAGCAGCCCCAGCCGGGATTCTGGGGAAATCGGCCGCAGCAGCAGCCTCCGCAGCAACCCCAGCACGGGGGAAACTGGGGACAGCAACGCCCCGAGCGTCCCGGATTCCAAACTCCCGTCCACAATGGTGGTGGTCTGCCTCCCCAGCCTCCGGTGGTGCAGCAGCCTCCCCCTCCTCCGGTCCAGCCGCCCGCTCCCCAAGAACCGCCGCTGAACCAGCGCCAGCAGCGAATCCGGGATTTCGCCGAACAATTCCGCTAAACTGACCCTCTACCGAAGGCCGCCCTCGTGGCGGCCTTCGCGTTTTTCCCTGCGGGCACGCAGTTCGGCCAGATTCGCCCTAGGCCTCAGAAGCCATCGGGCCATCAGCATGCCCGCCAAGCCGCCACCCAGATGGCAGAGATGGGAAATGGCAAAAATTCCGCCGGATTCCCCCAGGCCCGGCACGAACGAAAGCGCGGCAAGGATCATCGATGCCAGCACCAGCCCGAGCCCGAAATTCCGGGCGGACAAGGGAATGGGCCACATCCGGCTTTCCGGCGAGACTGTGGAATACCACAGGATCAAGGCAAAGATCCCGCCGGATGAACCTACCAGCGCATCCCCGCTCGGCGACAGCAGGTGGAAAAGTCCACCAGCGGCCACCCCGGCACCCAAAACCTGCCAGAAGACCCGGACACCAAGGATCGATGAAACTCTCGCCCCGAAGTATCCGAGAAACAGACCATTCAAGAGCACATGGGTCCAGTTTCCATGCAGCAGCGCATGGGTCAGGAACTGCCACAGCCATCCCTTGCCCAGACCTTCATGACTCAGGCCCAGGAGCGAATACCAGTGGATCGATCGCTCTGCACCTCCCGCCAGTTCGACAAAGCCATGGATGAGGATCAATCCACCCGCGACCATCCACGGTGTCGGCCCGCCTCCCCGAGGAAATGAAGGGAATCGGCGGCTTCCATTCATGGTGCACCGCCTGTTGGAAAACTCCTTTCGGGGACCCTTCCGCTCATCAATCCATCGCCTTCGAGCGCGGCTCGCGGCGGATCGGATCCTCAGCACCGGCGCTGGTCACGAAAGGCCCACCTTCCATGGGAGCCACGCCGGAGAATGCCACGTCCGGCATCTCGCTCGGACGCCCTGCCAGCGGGAAATCCTTGCGCAAGGGATGGAAAGGATAGCCCTCCCACATCAGGATGCGCCGCAGGTCCGGGTGACCCTTGAAGCGGATCCCCATCATGTCGTAAACCTCGCGCTCGTGCCACTCGGCACCCGCCCAGAGGTCCACCACCGTCGGCACTTCTTCGTCCTCACCGACCTTGGCACGCACCCGCAGATGCTTGGCGTCATCGACCGTGGCCAATTCATAAACCATCTCAAACCGCGGATCACTGCCGAAATGGTCGAGACTGGAGATATCTAACAAGAAATCATACCCGAGATCCTGGTTGGCAAACACCAGGACGTCCCTGAGGGAGGCGAGAATCACTTCGAGTGTGTGCTCACCGCGAAACTCCGTCTCCGCCACGAGCCCCGAAGCGAACTTCTGCTTCAGCACGGCAATGTCTTCTATCAGGTCGCTCATGATTCTCAGGATGCGATGTCTTCGAAAAACTCCTTCTTCTGCTCCGCCAAAGCCGAGCTGCCTTCGATCTTCTCCTGCAGCTTCATCAATCCATTGATCAGGGCCTCGGGGCGCGGAGGGCAGCCGGAAATGTAAACATCCACCGGAATAAGCCGGTCGATCCCCTGCAAGGTCGCATAGCTCCGGTACATCCCACCGCTGGATGCACAGGCGCCCATGGCGATGCACCATTTCGGCTCCGGCATCTGGTCCCAGATGCGCTTGACCGCAAGGGCCATCTTGTAGGTCACCGTTCCGGAAACGATCATCACATCCGCTTGCCGCGGCGAGAAACGCATGACCTCCATGCCAAAGCGGGAGAGGTCGAAACGCGAGCACGCGGACGCCATCATTTCGATCGCGCAGCAGGCAAGACCCATGGGCATCGGCCACAGGGAGTTCTTGCGCATCCAGTTCATCGCGGCATCCACCCGGGTGACGATGACATTGCCTTCGATTTTCGAATCGTAGGTCGTGAGGTGGGATTGGGAATTGTCGGAAACCATGGCGGCGGCGGGACCATGCCCCCCACCGCCTGACTCCTCAAGCGGTTTGTGCGCTTCTCCGGGGGGAATCGGAAGAATTTCCCTCAGGAACCCTCCCCCGCGGCGGTCCAGCCCGACCAGGCCCAGAGGGTTGGATCCAGTGCCCGATGCGCTCCTGCGACGATTTCCGCTGCCGCCCCGGCATCCTCAAGGACCGCAAAAACCGTCGAACCCGAGCCACTCATCAGGGCCCCGGCCACTCCCGGCTGAGCGCGAAGCCATTCCTTCAGCTCGGCCAGAAAGCGATGTTTGCTGAAAACCGGTCGCTCCAAATCATTCAGCAATTCCCCCCAGGAAAAGGCCTGAGCCGCGTAGCCCACCCCGGGGATTTCCTCGGAATCCGCCCAGCGTCGATACGCATCCGGCGTCGCCACACCGAAACCCGGTTTGAAAAGAAGCACCGGAAGGCTCGGCAGCGTCGGCCCGGACTCGATGATCTCTCCTCGCCCGCGGACCCTCGCCACCGCGGGTCCCATGAAAAAGGGGATGTCCGACCCCAGTTTTCCGCCCAACTCCATCAGCCCATCCATTCCGAGCCCGCTGCCAAGCATTTGATCGAGGGCCAGCAGGGTCGATGCCGCATCGCTGCTCCCGCCACCCAGTCCCGCACCGTGGGGGACCCGCTTTTCCAAATGGATGCGCAGGGGCACCCGATTTCCGGTCACTTCGCGGATGGCGGCTACGGCCTTCAAAACCAGATTCGATCCATCGAGGGGAACACCCGGCTGGTTGCAGGTGAAATGATCCTCATCCGCCACCTCGATCTCCAATCGATCCGCGAGACCCGGCAGGCGGACCATCACGGATTCCAGCTCATGAAATCCATCCGCGCGTTTCCCCAGGATCCTGAGCGAGAGATTCAGCTTGGCCGGAGCATCGATGATCACGGCCGGATCATGCCCCGCAGCCCCCGGCAATCAATGCCAACATCCGACCCGTTTTGCCTTTCTCCATGCGGTAGCTGTAGCAGCCCTCGGGATCTCCTGCCGTATTCTGCCTGCAGTCCTCGAAATGCCCCACTCCCGCCGCCAGTGCCTGGCGACCGATCTCGGCAGCGAAATCGATTTCATAGTCCGGCGGACGAATGCACGGCCCCAAAACGACCACCAGATCCTCGGGACGGGTTCCGAACTCCCGCTTCATGCGCTCGACCGCCACCCCCAAGATCTCCAACTCGGTGCCCTTTTTCCCGGAATGCAGGAGGCCCACGGCACCACTGCCCCGATCCGCCATCCAAATCGCGCCGCAATCCGCCACGTAGATTCCCAGAACCTCACCTGGCCCCGCCGTGAGCAGCCCATCCACTCCCGGCACCACCGGCATCCCGTCTCCGGCCATCCACAGATTCGCCGTCGGCACCACCGCGACCCCGCTGCCATGCACCTGCTCGGCGCGCCACCAGATCGATTTCCCGTAAGCCGCCTTGACCGATTCCTCGTGAAAACTCCTCAGCCGGCACATCGCCTGATCCCGGTCCACCTCCACCGGCAGACCCGCAATCCTCCCCACCCAGCCGGCTTTCACGCCCGGCAGGCCGTTCAATGCATCCAGATACAAAGGCGCCTCCACCACAGTGCGAACACCATAGTGGAGGCGATGAAGCTTCGCAAGCGAATGGGGGAATCCGCTAACAGCTTTTTCAGGCGATCTCGCGGCTCTTGAGCGCACGCTTGGTGTGCTCAACAGCTTCGGCTTGATCCTCATCCATTTCGGCGAGGATGCCGGCCAGGTCCTTGGCGATTTCCTTACGCATTTTCGACACGAGTTCGACACCCTTCTGGGTAATCCGAACCATGATCTTGCGACGGTCTTCGGCGGCATGGACCCGTTCGACATAGCCGAGTTTTTCCAAACGATCGACGAGCCCCGTGGCTGCGGCGGTCGAATGACCCATCTTCTTCGCGATATCCGACATGGTCAGATACTCCTCGCTCGAAAGATAGGCCAAGAGGAAGAACTGCGGGAACGATACGTTTCCCTTGTTGAGTTTCGTGGACAGGTTCAGGATGCAGGAGCGCTGCGTGAATAGGACGAAGTCAGCAAGACGGTTGGCATCGGCGTGCAGTGTCGGACCCTCTGGGCCCTGGGTGCTCAGTTTCATGATGGCTGGTTGTAGTGTTCATGTTTCGGGACATGTAAGGGAGCACAGCCTTTGTGCGACGCAGATTAGCAACCCTGCCCGATGGTAAGCAATGATAAATTGTAAAATTTCGCCGATTCCCCGGAAACTTTTGAAAATTAACCACTTCCATCACGATTGGAGCCTTCTAAATCTTCCTGATCATCGGCTTTTTTCGATTTCTCAGCTTCGGGCGAGGCATTTTCGGGAGGCTTGGGGGTCGGCTCGGGCGTGGTTGGCAGGTCTTCTTTCCGCGGTCGGCCGTAAGCGGCATCGCCTACTTTGACCTCGCCCCCCTTGATATCCGCGGCGGCGTAGCGGCTCGACCTTTCCCCTGTCACGACCAGCGTGGCGCTCCGACCCTCCCCACGCGTCGTCACCAGCAAGCCGGATCCCGGAGTGAATTCGCCGTAGCCTTCGATCAGCACGAAGCCCTCTTTCTCGTGGACCGATGCCACCCGCCCGATGAGCTTCGGTGCCGTTGGCGAGCTTTCCTCCTCCTCCGGTTTGTCGGCACAGGAAACCCAACAGAACGACAACAGCAGCAAAGCCCGGAAATTCATCACTCCGGGAAGCGACACCAGCGCCGCGAAACGTTCAAGCGAGCAATCCTCAAGCCCCTTCCCCTCCTTGCCTGGCAAGCGCTGGCGGGAAGCGGACGAAAAGGAATGCTTTTTCTTCCTTCGCACCATTGACGACCGCCCGACCCTATGGTTCAACCCGTCCGACCCCAACCCAACGGATCGGTGGCTGAGCGGTCGAAAGCACACCTTTGCTAAAGGTGCGTAGCCCAAAAGGTTACCGAGGGTTCGAATCCCTCCCGGTCCGCCACGCCCCCACCCCCGTCCGCGGGAGTGGGGGCGTGGCGCTTCAGGTGGGAGGCACTCCCTCCCGGAGCGCAGCGAAGGAGGGTTTGAAAACAGCGAGCCGAGCCCATCGGTTAGGGCGTGGCTTGGCCGCAAAACCACCGAAATGGACCTTTGTCCGTGCCAATACCTCCGAGATCCCGTCGATTTCGTCGTTCCTATCCTGCTTCTGGGGGCGATCACCTGAACAAAACCCTGCTGGCGATCGCGTCCGGCATCGGAATCGCCCGGGAATAGAGGAAAGCACCATCGGTTTCGAAGCCGGGCAGGTTGCGAAGCTTGACGAGCGACTCCCGTTGGGCGGGCGTGAGCGTGCGGTTCACCTTGGCGAAGGCCTCGGCATAAAGAATCGCGAGGCGGGCGTCGCTGCGGCCGTAGTCGCGGGCGAGTTCGAGCACCTTGGCGGAGTCCGGCTTGTTTCCGGAAAGGGCGCGGCGGAGTTCGGTGGAAATTTCCCGGCGCAGACGGACGATGGCGGCAAGGTCATCGCGCTGGCTTTCGATGATGGCGGTCACGGCGGTGCGTTGTTCCGGAGTCAGGGTTTGGAGGAACCCCGCGCCGCTGTCGCCGGTCAGCGCGGTGCTGATCGATGCCCCGCGCTTGCCCATGACGGGCATGTCCTTGAGATAGAAACCCCCGAAGTAAGTGCCGTGACGCTCGGGACAGAAATAAACGTCGGCCTCCGCCGACCCGGCGCACCAACTGAACATCTCGCTGGCATAGGTCATGACCAGAACCTGGATCAGGCGGTTTCCCCCGCCCCCGCGCGGTTTGCCGACTCGCTGGCGTGCCTGTTCCGGCCAGGTGGAGGAATCGCCAAATTTCAGCTTGGCCATGGCCTGTTTCTGATCTTCGTCGAGCGAGCGAAGAACATCCGCAAAGACCTCGGCCCGACGCAGCGACAGCCGGGCATCCAACTCCCAGAAACCGGCCAGGTGTCCGGCGATGGCATCGTGGTCAAGTCCGCTTTTGTCGGCGGGAAGATCGTCGTTGCGCAAGCGCCAGAAGGCGTCGATGACCGGAAAACGGCGCATGGCGAGGTCCTCGACCTGCACGGCCTGCTCGGATGCGAGGGCGAGAAATTTCGCTTCCTGCTCGTCGTTCAGGATGGCCAGCACGTTGTCGGCGATGCGCGTGAGGAAATCGGTATTGTGCCCGCCGGTGCCGGTGTCGATGTCGCGCATGTACTGGAAGCCGAAGTAGTCGCAGACCTTGCCGGGCGGAATGAAGGTGCATTCGCCCATGCTCTTGGCTGTTAGAAAGGCGAGGCCATTGAAGGCAATGGTGTGGAGCTGGGCCTCGTCCGAGGTGGCCTGCCCGATCGAGTAGCGCTGCGGCCCCTTGTCGCCACGGGGCCCGCGCAGCCCGCCGTCCCGCCTTTCGTTCTGGCGATCTTTTGGCGGCCGTTCATCCCCCTGCTGCTGGGGAAAGGCCGGGCAGATGCCGAGAAGGGTGGCAAGGAGGACGATGGAAGTCGGTTTCATCGGACGGGTTTGGTGGGTCGGTTTGGTTTTGCATGTTCCCTTCCGCGCTGCGGTCGGGCCTCGGGATCGTAGGCGGGATTGGGCGTCTGCGGCATCGCCGCACCGATGGCACGTCGCCAGGCTTTGAGGCGGGATAGCAGATTGCTGGCGGCAGCAGGATCGACGGTCGCAAGGTTGCGCTCCTCCGCCGGATCGCGGGCGAGATTGAAAAATTCGATCGCTCCGGTTTCGAGGTTCTCAACGAGCTTGAAGTCACCATGACGAATCGCGCCCGCAGGCCCGAAGCGACCGGTGTAACATGGGAAATGCCAGAACAGGTCGCGGGCTGGCAGCTCCCCCTCTCCTGTTAGAATGGGACGCAGGCTGACACCATCGACCTCGGCTGGCGGGATCCCCGCGAAGTCGAGAACAGTCGGCAAAACATCCATCGTGACGACTGGCGTGCCGCAGGTGAAACCCGCACGAACCCCCGGGCCTGCAACAAGCATCGGCACGCGCAGCCCACCCTGATAGAGTGAGCCCTTATGTCCACGCAGCGGCGCGGTGAACGCGGCTTCGCCTCCGTTATCGGAGAAGAAGATGATGAGTGTGTTTTCCGCCAAGCCGGCCGAGTCGATCTCCTCGATCACCAAACCGACGGCCCTGTCGAGCGCTTCGACCGTGGCGGCGAATTCGGGATTGGGCGACCCGCGGCGGCGGTATTTCTCCAAAAGCTCCGGCTCCGGCTCGTAAGGGGCATGGACCGCATGGGGGGCAAAGTAGAGGAACCACGGGCGATCCTTGTTAGAGCGGATGAACGAGACGCACTCGCCGGCCATCACTTCGGTGAGATCGCGTCCCTGCTCGTCGCGATAGCGATCATTTTCGAAACCGAGTTCCTTCGGTTGGCGGCTGAAATCGAAACCCCGTCCGGCAGGAGCACCCGGACCACGGCGGCCCCGGCCAAGGTTCCACATGCCCACCATGCCGGTCGCGTAACCCGCATCGCGGAGCCGATCGGCGATCGTCACTGCCTCAGGCCCGAGCTCCGCACGACTCTGGGCGGCGATCACCTTGTGCCAGGGAGATCCGGGCGCGTGGCGGTCATCAATCACGGTGTAGATGCCGTGGCGCGGCGGGTATTGACCGGTCATCAGGCAGGCCCGGGTGGGGGCGCAGTTCGGGGCACTGGCGCAGGCCTCGCTGAAAACGCTGCCGCGTTTGGCCAAGGCATCGAGTTGCGGGGTGTCGATGTCCCGATTTCCGGCAAATCCCACATCGCGCCACCCGAGGTCGTCGGCGAGGATGACTACGACATTGGGGCGCTGGCCCGCGGCGGTCGGGATCGCAAACAGGGCGAGAAGCAGCAGGGCTTTCATGGCTTGCGCTTGTTCTTTCCCTCCCTGCGCGGTGCGGGTGCCGCTGCGGGATCATAGTCGGGATTGACCGTCGGCATGGCGGCACCGGCCTCTTTCAACCGCTCGCGAAGACGTGACTCAAGACGGTCGGCAAGTTCCTTGCGCTCGTTCGCGAGGTCGTTGCGTTCCGCAGGGTCGTGACGGAGATCGAAGAGCTTCCGGGTCCGGGTTTCGATCGACAGGATGAGCTTGAAGTCGCCTTCGCGGATCGCCGACTGGGGGGTGTCGCCCTGATAATGGGGGAAATGAAAAAGCAGGGCCGGGTCGTGGCGCTCGACAGGCTGATCGCGACCTAACAGCACGGGCGTCAGATCACCGCCATCCAGCTTCGACGGCAGGTCATCCTTGATGCCAGCCCAGCGGCAGAAGGTGGGGAACCAATCGTAGCCGACGACCGGTTGATGGCACCATGAGCCGGGCTCGATCCCTGGGCCACGGACGATAAAGGGCACACGGATGCCTCCTTCCCAGAGCGCACCCTTGCCGCCATGCAGGCGGTCTGTCGAGCCCTTGCCGCCCTTGCCTCCGCCTCCGCCGTTGTCGGCCATGTAGATGACATAGGTGTTTTTTTCCAGACCCAGCGTGGCGACGGCATCAAGCAGTCGGCCAACACCGGTATCGAGATCATAAGAAAGGGCCGCCACGGCTGGATCTCGATGGATGCGGCCGGGCGTCTTGGCTGAGAAGCGCGCGAGACTGGCTTTGAGCGCATTCTCCGGCCGGTGGAGCGCGTGATAGGACATCTGAAGGTAGAAGGGCTTTCCCTCCTCAGCCCGGGCGGCCATGAAGGATTTCGCCCGCTCCGTCATCCCAAAGATGTCCACCGGGTTCGGATCGATGAATGGATCGGCATCGTGGTTCCCGGTATCACCATCGCTGACATCGAAACCATGTGCTTCCGGCCCGCCCCCGGCGAGGTGCCACTTGCCGAAGTGGGCGGTGGCGTATCCGGCTCCGCGCAGCAGTTCGGGAAACGTGGTTTCTTCCGCTCGAATCGATTTCCGCGAGGCACCCTCCACGAGTTTGTGGCCGGATTCCGGCGGCGCGGCCTTGGTCCAACCAAGTCGGGCGGGCGTCATGCCGGTGAGCAGGCTGATGCGGGTCGGCGAGCAGACTGGTGCGGGCGCATAGCCATTCGAAAAACGCATGCCCGAAGCCGCGAATTTTTCCAGATTCGGAGTTTCATGGTAGTCGCTCCGGGATCCCGGCATGTCCGGATGCATGCGGGTGGAAAGACCGTTCCAGCTCTGGTCATCGGCGAGCAGCACGATGATGTTGGGGTGGGGCACCGGGGTCGGCTCGACTGCCGCCAGCAGCAGACTGCAGGCGGTGAATGCAAGATGAGTGATGATGGGGATCTTCATGGTTCTGTTAGAATGGTTCGACCTGGTTCGTGGTAGTGCCCATGGCTGAAGAAATCCGCAGGCAGGGGCGCGGTGGACTCAAGGATGACCGCGATACTCCGCGGGCCGCCGTTGCCGCGTGGCAGGTGTCTCAGGATCATCCGTTCAAGCAGTCCGGTCTCCGGATGAAACCACAATTCGACTTCGCGCGGGCCACCGTGATCAGCAGAGCGCCGGGAAGCGATGAGCTTCCATGTCTCCCGGGATGAGTGATCGAGCCACTCGATCTGATAGAGTGGCTTTAAGTCATCGATCTGGGTGCGCAGATCGAGAAAGGCGAGATCGCTGCTTCTCGCGAAGATCGCACGGCCGAAGCGCTCCGGGTCCGGGCTCACCCGCACCGCTTCCCCGCCGCGTAGGCTCCAACTCTCTCCCCCGTCGCTGCCAATCACCCTCGACTGGCCGTTCGGCAGCGATTGGCTGAGGACGAACTCACCCGGACCCCGCAGCCAGAGCCTCGCCCCATCGAGGAAGTTCGCGGGAGGAAATCGACCACGGTCGGCACGAGGGGGCATTTCCTCGTCGGCAGGCTCGATCACCTCGATCCGGTAGGTCCGGTCATGGCTTTCGTTCAGCGTTTGGATCACCCGCTCGAGCGCCGCACTCGCCCGGGTGGGAAGCAATGAGAACGCGACAACACAAGCGGCAATCCCGGCCGCGGCCGCAGGTAGCCAGAAGCCAAGCAGGTGCCGCTCTTTGCGAGCGGGCGGGTGCTCGATATCCCGGAAAAAAGCAGGCGCATCGGCGGCAAATGCTCCTGCTCCGGCCTCACGCGCGAGCATGCCGTGGAGCATCGCGTGATCGAGAAAACGACGACGGCTTTCAGGTGACGATCCGAGCAGACGGGCAAGTTCAACGCGCTCCCCCTCATCCGCCAAGCCGTGGAGCGTGCGCAATGCCAGATTATCAAGCGAAGGGCTGTTAGAATCGCTCATGGCATGGGCCGGGTCAAGGTTTCCGAAATGCATGCGAGGAGCGTGCGGTGGACGTGTTTGAGCATCTTGTAGATGGCCATCTGGGTCCGATTGGATTCACGAGCAATGGCATCCACCGATTGCTCTTTTTGATAGCGCGATTGAAGAACGGCGCGCTGCCGATCGGTCAGATGCTTGAGGCAGGTGCGCAGCGCGGCGAGTCGGTCATCGTGGTGGATCGCCTGCGCGGCAGCTTCATCCGCGAGGAGGGCAAGAGTCTCCTCAGCCAGCGGAATGGGCAGCCTCTGCTGCCGCCGGTGCCATTCCAACGCGAGTAGACGAGCGAATCCGATGCCCCAAGCGACAAAGGGACGTCGCTCATCATAGTCATCGAATTTCCGCCACATCCTCTCAGCCAAATCCTGCAGAAGGTCATCAGCGGCATGATGATCGTGCACCAGAGACACCAGGAAACCATGGAGTGCCGGCTGGGCCGTCACAAAAAGCCGGGTGAAGCTGAGATGAGGATCATACGGAGGACTTTCCATGCGCTTTCACCCGGTATTGTCGCCGGTGATCGAAAACTAAACCTCCCTGCGACGGAAAAGTCGGAGAGTTTTTGTTTCGGCAACGAACCAGAAGTCCTCCCGCACAAGATCAGCGAGAGGCTACCCGCATTCACTCGAAGGTGAACGTTCCGGAGATCTCCTTGAACCGCGAATGCGCACCCTCATGGGAGAAGCGCCACAACAGGCAAATGCCTCCCGCCCCCCCTACCCTCTTTCAAAGGGATTGACGCTTCCCGTTTCAAACGGACCGTGTGGAAACTATCCCTTTTACCCGACCCACTGCCAATCGATGATGACTTCGATGTCGGGATGGAGGCTGTGGTGGACGGGGCAGCCGAGGGCGGCGGCTTCGAGGAGGGCGCGTTCGGGATGGTCGGCAGGGAGTGGAACGCGGAAATCGAGCTCCAAGCGACCGATGCGGCGGGGAGTATCGGTGGCCATGATTTTCCGCACCTGCACGGTGGCCCCTTCCATGGCGATGCCCTTGCGTTGGGCCACGATGCCCATGATCGTCATCATGCAGGACCCCAGGGAGGTCGCGGTCAAATCGGTGGGCGAGAAGGCCTCGCCTCGGCCGTTGTTGTCGACGGGCGCATCGGTCTCAATGCGGGTGCCCGAAGGGCCGTGAACGGCGGAGCAGCGCAGCCCGCCCTGATAGGAGATATCGACTTTAACCATCGTCTTCGTTCGTGTTTTCGGAGTCTTCCTCGGTTTCAGACATGCTGGATTTCGCCAGCACCACGCGGAAACCGTAGCTGATGTCATCGGCGGTAGGCGGCTGGGGATTCCGCGCGCCGATGTAGAGATCGTTTTCCTCAAAAGCGCGCCAATCGCCACCGCGGAGAACGCCGTAGGGCAGAACCGGCGAAGGTTCTTCATCGAGCGGGGATTTGCTACTACGACTGTAGTCGTCGGACACCCACTCTTGGGCATTTCCCGCGAGATCGAAAAGGCCATCGGCCGTCGGGGTGAATGACCCCACGGGAGCGGTCACGGCAAAATCATCGAGGTAATTTTCGATCCGGCGGTCCGCAGCCAGCCCGGCGTTCATATCGGCAAAGTTCCCGCTGCCCTGCGGAGGCGGCCAGGCCAATCCCCAGGGGAAGATCCTTTCCTTCGACTGATCCCTGCGTGCCGGGGAGAGGCCCACGGTCTCGGTCACGCCTGCCATGTAACTCCACTCCCAATCGGTGGGCAGGCGGTATTCGAGGGTGCGGTTCAGGCGTTCTTCCGCCCTTTCCTTTTCGGTGAGCCAACGGCAGAAGGCCTCGCATTCCTCCCGGGAAAGGCCGGTGATCGGATGATTGATCGGTGGCCCGCCACCGGCTTCGGCATCCCACAAGGGCGAGGCGGGCATCGGGCTACCCGTGGCATCGGCATAGGCGCGGAAGTCTTGCCGACGGGTTTCCCAGGCCGATGCCATCCAATCCTTGCCCATGGGGACCAGCCTCATGCCCAGCGAGTTTTCCCAACGTTTGTCGAGGACCACGCTTTTGTTCGCGGCGAGAGTGATTTGCTCGTTGTGGGTCAGCCCGGCACCCAGATCGAAGTTGCGTTTTTCGGTTTTGTAGCCTTCGAGAGAGACTTCTAACAGCACCGGACCGGGGCGGACGCGATCGACCAGAAGATAGCCGGAGGAAACCCCTCGGAATTCATCGTTGACGCGGATTTCCGCCCCGGGTGGATCGGTGCGGACCAGCAATCGTCCATAGGGAATCGGCCTAACCAGCAAGCGGAAGGGCGACCACCCTTTCCCCCGGAAGGCTTCCGGGAGTGAGGATTCGTCGGGATTGGAAATCGGCACCACAAGGGCTTCGTGATCCGGGGTGAGGTAGCCTTTCTCCACAGCATCGGTCATGAACCAATCGGCAAATTTCCGGGCTTCTTCCGGCGAGGTGTGGATGCCCGGCGTGCGGGCATTTGGCACAGGTGCCAGCACGCCGACATCAGCCGGCCTGCCCTGTGCCTCGCTGTAGGCCTTCCATGCCTTTTTGCCGAGCGGCTGGCGGCTTTCATGGGCATCGCCCACCGGGCCGTATTCCATCTCGAACTGATCGGTCCACGGCACCATGGGTTCCGGGGGGGCGAAGATTTTCAGCGCCGCGGAAATGACCAGAGGTTCTTCTGCCGCAGAGGACGGAACCTCCACCTCCAACTCCTCGGGCTGGTAGCCTTGTTTGAGAATCCGCAGGGCGATTCGCTCCCCCACGGTGGCTTCGAGGACATCGGTGGGGGTCCGACCGATCAGCTCACCGACGTCTCCGGAGTCTTCGATTTCCACGACATCGGCACCGATGGGCGTGCTGGTGACCTTGATGAAAGCCCGCACGGTTTTCGGCGCTGTTTCCACCGGACTGACCCAGCCGAGTTTTTCGGCAAAGGGGAGATGAGGAATGCTTTCCCAAGCGGCCCACATCGCCAGCCCTCCGACGGCCATGGAGGCCACAAAGGCACCGATGGGGCGGCGGCGGCGGCGGCGTTTGCCGGAGCGGAGGTCGGTCAGCGCGCTGGCCAATTCGGCCGCGGTGCGGATCTTGCGTTTCGAAACATGGGGCTCGCAGACGTCGCAAATGATCTGATTGAGGGCCAACCAGGGCTTGCGTTCCGCACCTTGGGGAAGGTCGTCCGGCAGTTCGGGGAAATCGAGGCGATCCTTGCCCGTCGCCATCTCGTAAAGAACCTTGCCCAGCGAATAGACATCCGCCTGCGCCGACCCGGGACCCTCGGGGGGAACGAAACCTTCCGTTCCCACGAAGGTGCGCTGGCCACGGACGGCCACCAGCCCGATGTCGGCCAGCTTGGCCCGGCCATTGACGAAAATCACGTTGGCCGGCTTCACGTCGCGGTGGGCCAGACCTTGTTCGTGAAGGTGATGCAGGGCCTCGGCCAGACGCAGGCCCACATCCACGCAAAAGGCCGTCTCCAAGCGCTTTTCCCCGGCCCGCTTGATGTCGCTGCGGAGGGTTCGTGCCTCGTATTCGATGGGATTGATGTCGCAGCCGGTGACGATGTCATCGCCCAGCTCCATCACGTAGTAATAGAACTGCTGCGCACCCGTGGACCTCCCGACGTGGAGGACATTCACCAATCCGGGATGATCCCGGGAAATCGGCTCGTATTTCAGGATGCCTTCGAATTCCCGTTCGAAACTCCGCTCGTCCTCGAAGTCCTCCCGCCAGAGGACTTTCACCGCCCGCAAGGCCCCGGTCACGCCACGCGCCAGCCACACCTCACCATAGGCCCCGCCGCCCACGCGGCGCAGGACCTCGTGGTCAGGGATGATCGGATCAGGTCGGACTCTCGTCGTCGGCATTCTCTTCGAGGCGCGCTAGCTCCTTTTTCAATACGGCACCCACCCGGTGTTTGGCCAGATAGACTTGGGCCATGCTCACATTCAGGTGGTCCTGGACACGTTTCGCGTCCCACTGGCGGATCACGTAGTAGTCGAAAATCTGATACTGCTTCGGCGAAACCTGGGCCTTCACCCGGGAGAGCGCCGCGTCCGCGATGTTTTTCTTCCACTCCACATCCCAGAGGCGCTCCAGAAGGTCGCCACGGGGGTCTTCGAAACGATCGATCACCGCGGTTTTCCGATCGGAATCCCAGTCCCCGCCCGCCATCGCCGTATCCTTCTTCCGTTTGCGGAACTGATCGTTGATCCGCCAGCGGGTCATGTTCATCAGCCAGGTCTTGAAGGAACCCTGTTCGGGATCGTAGAGCTTCTTCTTGCTCTGCTTGGCGATGGAAAGAATGGTCTCCTGCACACAATCGTGGGCCTCTTCCGGCCGCAGTCCGGCCTTGACCGCGACAGCATAAATGAGCCGCCAGTAGGTCTGGTAAAACTCATCCCAGGTCCGCTGGTCCTCCCAGTTGTCGAGCCTCGCAATCAGGCTCTTGCGGGTCTGCTCGTAGCCCTCTTGCAGGATGCGCTCGCGCTCCTTGTCGTCGTCCTCCTCGTCTGCCATCGGCGCACCTCTACCATGCCGGGGGGCCGATGTCTTTCACGGAGTCCCGGAATGTGAGGATTCCCAAAAGTTTCCTTCGGATTTCCTGATGGTCGCCGCGAGCGAAGCGGCAATCTTCCGCTTTCCCCCGGGGCATTTCGGGTTCTATCCTCCCGGTCCATCACCCGTGTGCATCCCCCCATGCCACTTTCACCCCCCGACCCATCATCCACCCGCCAGGTCGAGAGGATCCGCGAAATCCTTGTCGGCCGCCAAATGCAGGGCATCGAGCAACGCCTCGATCGCCTCGAAAGCCGCTTGCAGCCCATGCCTGTGGCCGATCCCGCATCCTTCGAATCCCTGCGCCGCGAGCAGCGGGAAGCGATCACCCGCCTGCAGGACGACCTCGATGCCGAGAAACTCCGCCAGTGGGAAGAAACCCGCCGCCTCGCCGCCCAGATCCAGACCGTGGCCCGGCAGCGCCGTGAAATCGCCGATGAGGCAAAAGCCGCGGTGATCGATGACCTCAGACCCCGATTCGAAGAATGGCAGGGCAGCCTGCTGGCCTGGTTGGGACATCGGGAAAAAGAACTGGAGAAACGCTTTGAAAGCCGCCTCCGGGCCTTGAGTGGTCCTCTTCCCGCCCCATCCCCCGCCCTCGCGGAAGCCCTGCGGCGCTTTGCCGAAGCGGCCGAACAACTTGGACAAGCCTTCACCCCCCCCGCCTCCCCATGAGTCCTGCCCTCCTGCCGCCACTGCCTCACGGAGGATCGGGCCAAGCCGTCCATCATCCTGCTCCCCTGCCGGGCATCCCCACGGAAATCGAAATCCGCCCGCAGCCCCGGGAAATCCCGCCCGTGCCGGCCTTTGCCGATCCCCAGTCGCCGGTCCGACCGGATTTCACCGATGCCGACCTCCGCGCCGCGCTCGGTTCCCTGCTCCCCCTTCCCGCCGCCCCGGCCATTTCCGGGGATCTCGAACCGCTGCTCCGCAACATCCTCCGCCGCACCCTGGCCGAGCACGCCCGGGGGCCCTTCGAAGAACCGGATCCGGTGCAGAAATTGAAATGGCGGATCGATGCCCTTTTCACCAGCCGCAGCTATGAAGAGGTCGTCGAAAGCCGCATCCGCCGCTTCCACGTGGAGGAGTGCTACCTTTTTGACAGCGACGATTTCGTGGTCATTTCCTACGCCAGTGCCAATCCCGCCCGCCATACCCAACCGCGGAAGGTCACCAGCACCGCCGCCCGGCTTTCCCACGCCATCACCCAGCTGAATGCCCGCGAACACGTCGAATTCCCCTTCGAAAACGACACCCGCGCCCTCGTCCGCATCCAGCATGGCACGGCCTTGGCAGTGATCTTCCGGGGCCGGCCGGATGCGGATGCGGCAATCGATCTCGACTGCATCCACGCCCGGATTCACGCCCGCTTCGGCGAGGCCATTACGGCCGGGGAGCCCCTGCTCGATGAGTTGCAACCCCTCCTCGAAGAATGCCTTCTGATCCATTCCCCCCTCGCCCCGGTCGCGAGATAGATCGAGAGCACCCTTGACCCGTCCACCCTTCGCCAGTACGCACCCCGCCCATGGGTTTTGATTCTCTTGGTTTAGCCGCTCCTGTTCTGCAAGCCGTCCGCGAGACAGGCTATGAGAATCCCACCCCCATCCAGGCCAAGGCGATCCCGCTGATCCTTCTGGGACACGATGTCATCGGTGCCTCGCAAACCGGCACCGGCAAGACCGCCGCCTTTGCCCTTCCTTCGCTTTCCCGCATCCAGCCCATCGGCAAACCGCAGATTCTCGTCCTCGAGCCCACCCGCGAACTGGCCCACCAGGTCGCCGAGCAGTTCGAGAAATACGGCAAACACACCGGCTGCAAGGTCGCCCTGCTCTACGGCGGCGTCGGCTACGGGGCGCAAATGGAGCAACTCGAAGGGGCGGATATCGTCGTCGCCACGCCCGGACGACTCGTCGATCACTTCTACCGCGGCACCATGCGCTTCGGGGAAATCAAGATCCTCATCCTCGATGAAGTGGACCGCATGCTCGACATGGGTTTCCTCCCTCAGGTCCGCAAGATCGTGAATCTCTGCCCTTGGGACGAGCGCCAGACCCTGTTTTTCTCCGCCACCATGCCCCCGGCGATCCAGACCTTCGCCCAGTGGTGTCTGGTGAACCCCATCGAAGTGGAAATCGCCCGCCGCGCCGTGGCTTCCACGGTCAATCACGCTTTCTATCCGGTTTCCATGGACCAGCGCGATGCCCTGCTGCTCGCCCTGCTCGACCAGACCGACTACCATTCCGTCATGATTTTCACTCGCACCCGCAAGGAAGCGGATGAAGTCTGCGCGCTGCTGAAAGTCAGCGGTCATCCCAAGGTCACCGCCATGCACTCGGACATCAATCAGGCCGACCGCATGAAGGCTCTGGCGGGATTCAAGTCCGGCGAATACGAGGTCCTCGTGGCCACCGACGTCGCCGCCCGCGGCATCGACATTTCCGGAGTTTCCCACGTGATCAACTACCGCGTCCCCGAAAATGCCGAGGACTACGTCCACCGCATCGGCCGGACCGGCCGCGCCGAGACCGAGGGCGATGCCTTCACCATCCTCACGGCCGACGAGTTGGAATACGCCAAATCCGTCGAGGTCTTCATCGACAAGGCCATCCCGCGCCGCAAGCTGGAGAATTTCGATTACACCTACACCGCCCTGCTCGATGAATCCCACCGCCCGGTGAGGAAGAAAAAGCCCATGGGTCCGAAGAAACGCCGCCGCTGAGGAAAATGCGTGTCCTGTCCATCGACCCCGCCATCCGCAACACCGGATACGCTGTCGTGGAAGGCGATCACCGTGGAGCCCGGGTTCTGACCTACGAGGTCATCCGCATCCCCGACCGCGTGCCCCAGTCCGCCGCCCTCGCGGCCGTCCGCACCCACCTGGCCCACGTGATCCTCACCCACGAACCGGACGAAGTCGCCGTGGAAGGCATCATCTACGTCCAGTCCCACCGCACCGCCATCACCATGGGCGCGGCACGGGCCGCCTCCCTCATCGCCGCGGCCGATGCCGGACTGCCGATCTACGAATACGCCCCCACCAAGGTGAAACAGGCCGTGGTCGGAAATGGCCGTGCCGACAAGGCCCAGGTCGCCTTCATGATCCGCGCCCTGCTCGGGCTGGCGGAAACACCCCCGCACGATGCCGCCGATGCCCTCGCCATCGGCATCGCCCACCTTCAGACCACCGATCCCCTCAAAGCCCGGATGCTGGAGCGCAAACCGATCTAACAGCGATGATCATCCGCCACCTGCCTGAACCCCTGCCCTATGCCGAAGGCCTCGACCTTCAGCAACATGCCGCGGATGCCATTCTCGACGGCACGGGTGGGGAAACGCTCTTTCTGTTAGAACATCAACCCGTTTACACCATCGGCCGCCGCCGGGACCAGTCGTCCCTGCGTGATCGCCAGTCACTGCCGGCTCCTTTGTTTGAGATCAATCGCGGCGGCCAGGCCACCTATCACGGCCCTGGCCAGTTGGTCGGCTATCCGGTGCTCGACCTCCGCGAAAGGGAACGCGACCTGCACCGGCATCTACGGCTGTTAGAGGAATCGCTCATTCTCACCTGCCGGAATTTCGGCATCCCCGCCGGCCGCCGTGAGGGGCTCACCGGCGTTTGGGTGGAGAACCGCAAGCTGGCCTCCATCGGAGTCGGCGTGACCCGCTGGATATCCCAGCATGGCTTCGCCATCAATGTGACGGCCGATTGCCTGCTTCCCTTCTTTGCCATCACCCCCTGCGGGATCGATGGCGTGGTGATGAGCTGCGTGGCGAACGAAGCGGGGAAAAACGTTTCCGTCCAGGACTTCGCCGACGCCTACACCCCTCATTTTCTCAACCAGTTCGGCCGGGATGCCGATGGCCGAAACGCTCCCACCGTCGCCCCCCTGCCCTGAGTGCCTGGCGCCGCCCTCACTCCCGGCTTGCAGCCCGCCGCAGGTGTTTCATGCTTCCACCCATGAGCGAAGAAAGCACCCTCTGGAAAGGCAGCCCCTCGCAGTGGCTCAATCTCGGCCCCTTCTCCCTCGATCTCGCGATTGCCATCGGCATTGGCATCGGCGGTTTCTTCTTTCTTCCCGCCCTCGCGCTACTCGCCCTGCCACTCCTCCACATGCTGTGGCGCTACCTCACCGTCCGCACCCAGGTCTTCGAACTGACCACTGAACGCCTCCGCATCACCCAGGGCGTCATCAATCAGAAGGTCGATGAAATCGAACTCTACCGAGTGAAGGATTCCCTCACCCTGCGCCCTTGGTGGATGCGGATTACCGGGCTGGCATCGATCGAACTCGAAACCTCCGACCGCTCCATCCCCCGCCTGGTGATCCCCGCAGTCGCCGATGGTGACGAACTCCGCGAAATCCTCCGCAAGCAAGTGGAGCTGATGCGCGACAAGAAGCGGGTTCGCGAAATGGATTTCGACGAAACCGCCGATGCCAACACTCCGGGCGGCGACAGCGACGAAATGGCCTGATGGCTCGGTGAAACGCAGCCTCAGCCGATGTTGGTGAAGACGACCTGCACGTCGTCGTCATCCTCGATCTTTTCCAACAGCGCCTCGACTTCCGCCATCTGTTCTTCGGTCAGCTCCACGGGTTGGGTGGGGATTCTTTCCAGCCCTGCCTTCTTCGGCGTGATGCCGATTCCCTCGACCGCGGCTGTTAGACTGGCGAAAGCGCTGTATTCGGCAATCGCGCGGACGACGCCGTCCTCGACTTCCAGCTCTTCGAGTCCGTGGTCGATGAGTTCCAGTTCCACCGCTTCGAGATCCACGCCGGCGGCATCGAACTCCACCACCGCCTTGCGGGTGAACATGAAATCGAGCTGGCCGCTGTTGACCATCTGTCCGCCGTTCTTGTTGAAGATCGTCTTCAGATTCGTCACCGTGCGATTGCTGTTGTCGGTGGCGCATTCGATGTAAAACAGCGAACCGTGCGGCCCCTTGCCCTCGTAGTTCACCTCCACGAAGCTCGCCGCGTCATTGCCCGTCGCGCGCTTGATGGCGGCTTCGATCTTGTCCTTCGGCAGGTTTTCCGACTTCGCCGTCTGGATGGCCAGCCGGAGGGAAGGATTCATGTCTGGATCCGGGCCACCGTTCTTGGCGGCCATCGTGATCGACTTCGACAATTTGGGAAACACCTTCGACATCTTGTCCCAGCGTGCTTCCTTGGCCCGACGACGGCATTCGAATGCTCTTCCCATGATTTCCTGAGGTTTCCGGGCCGGACTTCAACCCATCCGACGGGATTGCGCAACCGTGGAAGCGCGGGAGTTTTTCCAAGCCCTCCGCTCAAGCGCCATTTTCCCCATCCGCGTCCTTCGGTACCGATCGCCGCCACGACACCGCCAGCAGGCTGCCGATGATCGAGTGGAAAACCGCCGAAATCGCCGCAGGCACGGGCGCCAGGGCAAACTCCGCAAAATGCGTCTTGGCCAGCGATGCCCCCAGCCCGCTGTTCTGCATGCCCACTTCCACGGAAACGGTGCGCCGCATTGCCTCATCCCGCCCGAGCAGCGCCATCACCCCGTATCCGACCCCGAAGCCGATGGCATGCAGCGCGAAAACCGCGACAAACAGAATCGGCCCCGCTGCGACGATGCGATCGCGGTTCAGCCCCACCACGCAGCTCACGATCAGGACGATGACCGCCACACTCACCACCGGCCCCAAGGCATCCACCCCGCGGCGAAAGCGCTCCGGGTTTTTCATGCGCCCGACGAGGGTATTCACCGCCAGACCCACGATCAGCGGCAGCAGCACCACCGTCAGCATGGAGCGGAACAAAGCCCAGGCATCCACGGGCAGGACTTTTCCCGCCAGAAACTTCGTCAGCAGGGGCGTGAGCACGATGGCGGCAAAGGTCGAAACCATGGTCAGCAAAACGCTCAAGGCCACATTGGCCCGGGCCAGATAGCAGATCACATTGCTGGCCGTGCCGCCGGGACAACAGGCCACGAGAATCAGTCCGAGCGCCAACTCCGCGGGGAGATTGAGCGCTTTGGCGACGAGCCATCCGGTGGTGGGCATGATGCCGAATTGCGCCGCCACTCCGAGGGCGACGATTCCCGGCTGCTTTGCGATCTCGGCGAAATCCCTGACCCGCAGCGTGAGCCCCATGCCCAGCATGATGATCGCCAGACCCAGCTCGATCCATCTGGCAAACCAGACCCAGTCCTGCGGACGCCACCATGCTGCCAGCCCGCCAAGCAGGATCCAGAGGGGAAAGGCCGCTGCGAACTTCGCACAAAGTCGTGTCATCCGCGGCATCCCAGAGGATTCCGGATGCGGCCGCAAGCTCCGCGCATCGGGAGATTTCACCATGCCACGATTCGGAGATGGATCACACCCGGCCGCGTCGTAAACTGCTCGCACCATGAAACTGGCTCCCGCCCTTCTCTCCCTCACCCTCCTTCTTCCAGCCGCGCTGGCCGCCGAGGAAGTCGGCAACGACAGCTTCCATTGGCAGGGTGAAGCCCTCGCCAAACCGGTGGGAGGAGAGAAATTCGCCGCCAGTGCCTTCATTCATCCTCTCAAGACCCCCTCGGGGTTTGTCCTGACAAACACTCAGCCCATCGACCACCTCCACCACTTCGGTATCTGGTGGCCATGGAAATTCATCGAGGTCGATGGTGCCCGCTACAACACCTGGGAAATCCAGATGGGCGAAGGGGCCCACGTCGCCACGGCAGCGAAAAAGGTTTCCAGCGAAGACGGCGTGACCACCTGGGAACTCCACAATCAAACCCTCGCCAAGCCCAAGAACGGCGAGCCTTTCGTGGCCCTCACGGAAGTCACCCGCCTCAGCCAGAGCCGCGCGGGCGATGCCAACATTTTCGATATCGAAATCCGCCACGAGGCCAAGGACAAGCCGGTCACCATCGTCAACTACCGTTACAGCGGCTTCACCTGGCGGGGCTCGAAGGAGTGGAACAAGGACAACAGCCTCATGACCACCAGCGGCGGCAAGGGCCGGGACGATGCCAATGGCACCCAGGCCCGCTGGGTGCTCGTCAGTGGCGATGCCCCGAACGGCAAAGCCTCCATGCTCCTCCTCAGCGCCGCCAGCAGCATCGCCGGAGCCGAGGAACAGGTCCGTGTCTGGGATGCCAAGAGCCACAACGGCGCGCCCTTCGTGAATTTCAATCCCGTGATGTCGAAGTCGCTCGAACTGAACGCCGAGAACAAGGCGGTTTCCCATCGGAAATACCGGGTGATCGCCGCCGATCGTGCCATCACCCCCGAGGAAGCGGAAAAGATCTGGCGGGAGTGGATGGGGTCTTGAGAATCCTCGGGAGTTCGCCGTCGGCAGTGGTTCTCAACAAGCCGTGCCTGCCCGGCAGACCGCGGAAGCCTCCCTTGACCCCGCCGGGCAATTGAGGCCAAATCCCTGCCCGGCGCGAGGCCCAGGCGATGATTTTCAATTCCTACACCTACCTTCTGATCTTCCTGCCTATCGCGCTGATCGGATTTGCCATCACCGCCCGCATCCAACTCCGCGCCGGATTCGGCTGGCTGGTGCTTTGCAGCATTTTCTACTACGGCATCTGGAATCCCGATCCCAGCCAACCATGGACGCCCCTCTATGTGCTGCTGATCCTCGGGTCCTGCGCAGGCAATTTCATCTGCGGCAATGCCCTCGTCCGCGCCCGCGGCACGCCCACGGGGAAAGCCCTGCTGATCACCGCCGTCACCCTCAATCTCGGCCTCCTCGCCTATTTCAAATACACCGGCTTCCTCGCCAGCGTCCTCCAGCAAATCTGCGGCTGGCCGGGGGAAGCTCCCCAGGTCGTTCTCGCCCTCGGCATCTCCTTCTTCACCTTCCAACAGATCGCCTATCTCGTCGATGCCTGGCGCGGTGAGACCGAGGAGTATCATTTCATCGACTACCTGCTCTTCGTTTCCTTCTGGCCGCAGTTGATCGCCGGACCCATCGTCCACCACAAGGAAATGCTCCCGCAACTCCAGCGGGAAACCTGGAAAAACCATCGTTGGATCGATGCCTCCGTCGGCCTCACCATCCTCGTCATCGGTCTCTTCAAAAAGGTCGTCATCGCCGACAACCTCGCCCCCATGGCCAATCAGCTGTTCGAGCTGGCAGGCTCGGGCACGCGCCCCCCCACCTTCGCCGAAGCCTGGGCCGGGGCCCTAATCTACGCGCTGCAAATCTACTTCGATTTCTCCGGTTACTCGGACATGGCCGTGGGAACCGCCAGGCTCTTCGGGGTCAAGCTGCCACTGAATTTCCACTCTCCCTACCAAGCCACTTCGATCATCGAATTCTGGCGTCGCTGGCATGTCACCCTCTCACGTTTCCTCCGCGACTACCTCTACATCCCGCTGGGTGGCAGCCGTTGCAGCAAGCCACGACGCTACACCAACCTGATGATCACCATGGTTCTCGGTGGCTTCTGGCACGGTGCCGGTTGGACCTATCTGCTCTGGGGTTTCCTCCACGGTGCCTTCCTCTGCGCCAACCACGGCTGGCTGCAGTTGCGGAAATCCTTCAAAATCCCAGCTCTGCCCAAACCCCTCGCCATCTTCCTCACCTTCCTCGTGGTCCTCATTGCTTGGGTTCCTTTCCGCGCCGGCACCTTCGAACTCGGCTCCTCAGGATCGGCCACAAAAGCATGGGAGGCCACCCGCACCATGCTTTCCTCGATGTTCGGTCTGAACGGCTTCTCCCTCTGGCCGGACCGCTCCGCCTACGTCGTCAAGGACTCCCACGCCCTGCGCGGTTGCCTTCTTCTCCTCCTCTGCTGGCTGCTGCCCAACACCCAGCACTTCATGCGCCGCTACCAGCCGGTCCTGGATCCCTCGGGCTTTGAAGACTACCGCCACCGCGGCCTCAGGCGCTGGTGGCACTGGCGCCCTACCTGGCCATGGTTCGCCTTCACCTTCCTCCTCCTGCTCGGCGTGCTTCACCAGTTCGACAAGCTCAGTGAGTTCATCTACTTCCAGTTCTGAAATCCCGTGAATCCCGCCGTCGTCGCGATCATCAAGGGCGGGCTCGGCAACCAGCTCTTCGGCTACGCCGCCGCCCGGGCCTACGCGCTGCGAAGCGGACGGGAACTGTGGATCGACGACCGCTCCGGCTACCACCGCGACGGCTATGGACGTTCCTACCGGCTCCAACGCTTTCCCATCGCCGCCCGCCCTGCCGATCCGCGATTCCAGCTCGGCGACCCGAAAAAACTCAGACACAAATGGGTCCGCAGCCTCAACAAAATCCTGCCGACCCATCTTCGGAACTATCATGCCGAAAGGTCCGGGCAGCCCGCCGCCGGGTTGATCGACTTCCATTCGAATCGCGAGACCATCTATCTCAATGGCTACTGGCAGGATGAAGCCTGCTTCAGCGATTTCGCCGCCCCGATCCGCCAGGAACTTGATCCGCCCGCACTGAAATCACCCGAGGACCGCGAGCTGGAGCGGGAAATCGAGGAGTCATGCAGCGTGTTCCTGCACATCCGGCGGGTCCGCTACTCGCCACGACTGGGAGCCGACTACTATCAATCCAGTATTTCCGCCGCCCGCCAGGCACTTGCCGACTGCTGTTTCGAGGTCTTCGGCGATGACATCGGCTGGGCCCGCGAACATCTCGATTTCTCGGGATCGCCGGTCCGTTTCCACGAAAGCGGGAGCGACGATGAATTGCGCGACTTCCGACTCATGAGCCGCTGCCGTCACGCCATCACCGCAAACAGCTCCTTCAGTTGGTGGGCGGCATGGCTCATCGATGCTCCGGACAAAAAAGTCTGGTTCCCGCAGACCCCCGGTTGGCCGGTGAAAGCCGCCGCCCGCTGGACCCAGGTTCCGAATTCTCTCGAAAGCTGAACTCAGCCCTTGGTCCGGAAGACCGGGACCTTTTCCCACTCGAAACGGTAGTTGCCATACTTCGATTGCAGTTCCTTCACCTCCTCGGGAGTGAAGGGCTGCGTGGTGAACAGCGGCAGGATGGGGCGACCCTGATCGTCCTTGGCATAGCTTTCCCCTTGCTTCTCAACCATCAGGACAAATCCCACCATGCCACCCGGACGCTCGCCTATGCCCAGATCCATCTCGATGATCTGACCCTTCTTGAGAGAAACCCAATCGCCCACCAGCAACTTCTGATTCCCCACTGGCGAGGCCCATTGCCCACTCTCCTCCGCCGCATCCCAGCGCCCGGCCAAGCGAGGCTGGATGTCCGGCCAGCAGGCGACCAGGCGAAGACGACCATCGATGAAAAGACTCATGTAATCATCTCCCATCCCGACAAAGCGATATCTTCCCGTTTCCGGAACCACAAGATCGCCGCGATAATGCGCCATCCAGCCACTCGGCTGCATGAGTTCTTCCGCACCGAAATACCGCGGACCTTCCGCAGCGGCCGTGAAGGGCACGGCAAGATGAGTCAATGTCAACTCCAGTGGGGCCTGGAAGTATTTCGAAAATGCCCCGTCGGCAAACTTCCGGCGCTGAATCCGCTCGGCAATTTCCACATAGATTTCACTGCCGATGTAGTCGCGATTCGGTTTCTTGTCATCGGTCTGCTTGAAATCAAACAAGCGCCCGCGCAAGCCCCCCACATTCGGATTCGTAGTCCCAAAACCGCCGCCCCCACCCGCTCCCGCACCCATTCCGAGGCCGTCGCCAATGACTCCCTCGCCAAAGTCATCCATCGTTCCCAAATCCGCAGTGAATTCGACGGGTTCGATCTCGGGAATCGGAATCGATACCGGCGATGCCGCCAAACTTACGATGTTCCGCATCGATTGTGCCGAACGTGGTGAGCTGGGCTTCGGCTGCACCCGCTGGATTTGCTTCTGAGTCACTTCCTCTATCCTCTCCCCGGGAGGATGATAGGTCGCAAACACATGCGCCTGATCCACCCGGGGAACAAGAATGCACAAGGCGAGGATCACCCCGATCAAGGTCATGAAGAGCAGTGCGGTCACGACCGAAAGCACCGTGGAGGCCCTTTGCTGGGCCGCTCTTTTCGCTTCGGCTTCAGGAGTCAATTGCGCATGGAGTCTCATGCCAACCCAAACGCGCCAGCCGCGCCTATCTTGGGAAAATTTCCGATCCCATCCTTGCCTGTCCATGGCCGATGTCCACCATCACCCCGAGCGATGTTTCCCTGGTCCTCCCCCACCACTCCCCTGCGCTTGGACCATTTCATGGCCGCCGCGCTTCATGATCCCGCAGCGGGCTACTATGCCCGTCGTATTCGCACGGTCGGTCATCGCGGCGATTTCACCACCACCGCCCTCCTCTCGCCTGCCTTGCCCGCAGCCATTGCCTCTTGGGCCCTGAAGATCCTGCGCGAACGGGGCATCCGGGACTTGATCGAACTCGGCCCGGGGGATGGCTCGCTGGCCGCCGGCATCCTTGCCAAGCTCCCGTGGTGGAAACGGCCGCGCCTCCACCTGGTGGAAAGCTCGCAAAGCCTGCGCGATGTCCAATTCCGCAAACTCGGCAACAAGGTGACATGGCATCCCGATATCACCTCCGCCCTCGCCTCCTGCGGTGGCCGGGCCTGCCTTTACTCGAATGAGTTTTTCGATGCCTTCCCCGTCCGCCAGTTTCGATTTGATGAGCCCGGCTGGTCGGAAGCCTACACTCTTCCAGACAGCATCATCTGGGAAAAAGCCGATGCCCTGCCCATCTCTTCCATCTTCGCTCGGACCTGGTCCCGCGGACAAGTCATCGAAGTCCACGAGGCATGGCGGGCCTGGTTTGAAGACTTTTGCCCTCAGTGGAAGGAAGGTGCCATGCTGAGCATCGACTATGGTGCTCTACCCGAGTCGATATACGAACGCCGCCCCCGAGGTTCCCTGCGCGCCTATTTCCACCATCAACTCATCACCGGCTTGGAAATCCTCGCCCGTCCGGGTCACCAGGACATCACGGCGGATGTGAATTTCACCGATCTCATCGCCTGCATGCCACAGGCCCAACACCGGCTCATGAGCCAGCGGGATTTCCTCCTGCCTTTTGCTTCAGCCACCGATGCCGGCGACCAGCACTCGATCGATCCCCACGGCGCGGGTCATTCGTTTCTCGTTTTGGAATCGATCCGCTGCTGATCCTGTTTGCATGAACCCGTGGAAAAGCTAGCCTTTCGCCATGCGTTTCCTCGCACCTCTGCTTGCGGCTCTCGCCCTCGTCTGCCCCCTCAAGGCCTTCGAAATCCCGGCGGATACCACCCAACTCATCGTGGGTGTCGCTGCCGATTGGAATAGCAGTCATGTCACCCTCACCGCCTGGGAAAGACAGGGGACCACATGGCGTCAGGTCATCGCTCCCTGGCCCGGCCGACTTGGCAAAAACGGTCTCGTCTGGGGCCTCGGCATTCACCCCCTCCCCGCCGGCATGAAACTCAAGGCCGAGGGCGACGGCCGCGCGCCCGCCGGGGTCTTTGAACTCGGCGATGCCTGGGGAAGCGCGCCGGCCATTCGCAAGTTGCCCGCTCTGCGATACCGCCAGGTCACCCCCAGGGATCTCTGGGTGGAAGACCCGAAGTCGCCGCAATACAACCGTCATGTCGCTCTCGACCAGCCGCCCTCCACCGCATGGGAGAAAAAGCAGCAGATGAAGCAAAACGATCCCGCCCACGCCCTGAAGCTCTTCATCAAACACAATGCGGAGCCGAACATCCGCCCCGGCGCTGGGAGCGCGATCTTTTTCCATATCTGGCGAAGGGGAGGAAATTCCCCGTCCGCAGGCTGCACCACCATGGATCCCGCAAAGCTTCAAGGTCTCGTCGCCTGGGTCGACCCCACCCGCAAGCCTCTCTACGTGCTTCTGCCCAAGTCTGAATACGACACCTACCGACCCATCTGGAAACTCCCCTGATCGAACCGGACGGTGCCGTCATTCCCGATTGCAGGACCCGGAAAAATCCTCTGATATCCCGCCAATGGGTTTTTCGCATTCCGCGAGGTCCCAGGATCGCGTCATGAAAAAGCCCCTTTTCCTGCTATGCCTTCTTGCTCTGCCTCTCTGGGGTCAGGGAGGGCCACTGACCCCACCGCCAGGCCCACCCGGGCCCACCATGAAACCTCTCGACCTTGTCGAGCCCCGCATCGCCCTCGTGTCCGGTGCTCCGGGAGTGAGCATCGGCACCGATGGGGAAATCACCATCTCGCAGCCGGGCTCCTACTATCTTTCTCGTAATTTGACCATCACCACCGCATCCTGGGGCATTTTGATCAATGCTTCGGGCGTCACGGTGGATCTCATGGGGCACTCGATCATTTACAACGGCACCGGCCTGCCGGACTCCGGCATTCTCATCCAGGGATCGAACGTCACGGTTCAAAACGGTCATGTCCTCTCGACCACCACCTTCGCCAGCCCCACCTTCACGCTCGGCGGCTTCAACCGCGGGATCTTTTCGCAAAGCACTTTCACCAATGTCACCGCACGGCAGATGAGTGTCCGCGGCACCCGCAGCGTCGGCATCCAGCTCGGAGGAAACTCCAGTCTCGTGGCTTCCTGTTCGGTGGCCGTCAGCGGCGGCACCGGCATCCGCACCGGATACGGCAGCGTGATCGGCTGCGCCGTCCAAACCACCGGTTCGCTCGGCATCCTCTCGGTCAGCGTCAGCGATTGCACGGTCGAAGCCGCCCAAGGTTCCGGGATCTCCGCGGAAACGGTCACCAACTGCCAGGCCCGCACGACGACCACCACCGGCTTCGGAATCTTTGGCAAGACCGTCACCGGATGTTTCGGCACCAGCAGCGGGCTTTACGGCATCCAGGCCGACCATAGCGTCAGCGACAGTACCGGCATCTGCACGAACACCAACGCCTTCACCTACGGGATCTACTGCCCGGGGACGATTTCTAACAGCCGGGGCGAATCTTCCGGAGGCCACGGGATCTTCGGAGGGTCGATCACCTCGGGCGTGGGAATTTCCACCGGTGGAAACGGCCTGAACTCTTCCGGCATCCTTGGCACCGCGGTCAGTTCATCAACCGGGACTTCCAGCGCAGGCCACGGGATTTCTTCGAATCGAACCGTCCATTCCTCGTTCGGCCAAACCACTGCCACCGCCAGCGGCTGCCATGGGATCGATGCCGGCTCCGCCGGACTCGTGGTCGCCAGCAATGGCATCAGCAGCGGCGGACACGGCATCTTCGCTTCGAGCGTTACTTCTTCGCGCGGAGAAAGCTCGGGGATCAATGCCGTCAGTTCCTGCGGCATCTTCGCCAGCAACCGTGTCGATCTCTCTCATGGAGATGCCACCTCATCCGCAGGCGGCGATGGCATCAATTGTTTCTACCTCGTCCATGGTTCCACAGGCCGCGCCGGCGGTGGCAGCCGCCATGGGATCATTTGCTGGCTGGCCACCCAGTCGCTCGGCTACCGCGCGGTTTCGGAGCCACTGAAATACGGAATCTCCGCGAACCAGGCCGTGGGCTGCAAGGCCATCTTCGGCGAACTCATCACCGACAAATTCGACATGCCATGAAAGCATCCTGGATCTTCTTTTTCCCGCTGTTGCTGCCCGCGCTAGCCGACAGCTCCTTCCTGCCGGGGACCGACCTTGCCTGGGCTCCGAATTCGGGATGGATCTCCTTTCGACATGATCGCCCAAGCTCGCCTGACGGTGTCGTCTTCGGCGAAAGCCACCTCCAAGGCCTCGCCTGGAGCGCAAATCTCGGTTGGATCGATTTCGGCGATGGTTCGCCGGACAACGGCCATACCTATTCGAATACGGGCACTGATCATGGCGTGAACCACGATGGTCAGGGCAATCTCAGCGGATTCGCCTGGTGTGCCAATGCCGGCTGGATCCAGTTCGGCTGGTCCACGCCAAGCGATCCGAACCGCCCCCGGGTCGATCTCGTCACCGGTGCGTTCCAAGGTTACGCCTGGTCGGCCAATACCGGCTGGCTATCCCTCGGGACCGGGCTTCTCACGGCCGAAAGCATGGATCGACCCGATGGCGATGGCGACGGACTCCCCGATGCCTGGGAAATGAAACACTTCGGAAACCTCACCACCGCCAACGCGACGAGCGATGCCGATGGCGATGGCTCCAGCGATCTTGCCGAATCCGAGGCGGACACGGTTCCCACCGACCCGGACTCCCGCTTCCGCATCGTTTCCCAATCCCACCAGCCCACGATCGGGACGGTGAACCTCGAATTCACTTCCACCCCCAGCCGACTCTATCAGGTCGAGCATTCCCAGGATCTGGGAGTGATCCAGGCGTGGACGGTGACCAGCGAAGGAACCATCGCTCCCTCCCCGGGAACGCAGACCTCCGGGATTTTCTCCCATCCTCCCGGTGACATCCACTTCTTCCGCGTGCGGTCCATCGTCCCCCTCCAACCCTGAACTCACTCTCCCACGGCATGCCGATTCTCCGGAGCATCCTTTCGGTTTCCGCCGTCATCCTGTTAGGCAGCGCGACGAAATCGATCGGAGAGGAAAAAGCCAAGGTGATCCTGCTCCGGCAGAGCGCCAGCGGCCAGGAGATCGATTTCACCTACACTTGCACCAACACACGGGCACGCATCGATCAGTTTCGACCTGCCGACCCCGTATCGGCCATCAATCTCATCGATCTCAAAAACGGCGACCTCACCCTCCTCACCCCTCACAACCGCGCCCGCTCCACCTATCCTTCACGAGCCTTCCTCCCAGAAATCCAGGCCCAGCCGCCCTCATTGGCCCAGCCGCCCTCACCCGTCCAACCGCCGCCCTTGCCCCAGCCAAGCCCGGGCGTGGGACCGCCGCCGCCCCCTCCTCCCCCGCCCGCCTCCCCTCCTGAAGCGGTCAAGCTTGAGCCCACGGAAGATACCATGGAGATCCTTGGCCATTCCTGCATCCGCCATACGCTGCGGACCGGACCCGGCACGGTGCTGGATCTGTGGCTGACCGATGACGCCGGATTTCCTCCCTTCTACCTTCTCACCTCCCAGCCACCCTCGCCATCGCGCCACCGCATCCCGCATGAAGTCTGGCCCCATCTCGTGCGCGAAGCTGGCAAGTTCGCGATGCGGGTCGTTCATCGCCATGAAAACCCGGCTCCTGCCGAAGTGCCGGATGGCCATCCCGATAAAGACCCACCCCGCGAGGAACCCGCCAAGCAGGGGCCCATCATGACTTGGGAAGTCATTTCGATCACATCGTCAAAGGTCGATCCCACCCGCCTTGAAATCCCGCCCGACTACCTCGAAGTCACCGATGAACCCGTGGTCCCCGAACCACGGTAAGCCAGGGCAAATCCCAGGGTGAGCAGGGCGATCATTCCTCCGAGCAGAATCCAGAAAACCTCCCAGCCACCGCGGTCCGCCACGACCACCTCATCATGGAGCACCCGCACCAGGATGGTGCCTAACAGACTGCCCGCGCCGTTGGAAAACAGCGATAGCAGCCCCTGCGCCTGGCTTCTCATCGCCGCCGGCACCCGACGGTCGAGGAACAACTGGGCGGTGATGAAATAGAGGGTGTAACAAAGCCCGTGCAGGGCCACGCCCACCCAAAGACCGAGCTTGATCCCCGTCGCTCCCGACCAGGCGAAAAGGCCATAGCGCACCGCAGAAAGCCCCAGCGCCACCAGCAGCAGCGTCTTCACCCGGAAGCGGCCTAACAGAGCCACCATCAGCAACATGGCCGCGATTTCGCTGACCTGCCCCATCGCCATGGTCGCACTCGCATGCGGATCGCCGGCCTCACGCAGGTGGGCAGGAGTCCACATGTAGAAGGCCACCAGTGGCATCGAAAGCAGGGCCGTGGTCGCAAAGAACACCGCGTGGTCCCGCTCCCGCAAAAGACGGAAGGCATCGAAACCGAGCAAGGTCCTCAGGGATTTCGATGAGCCGATCGGCGGAGTGACCGGCAAGGTCAGGGCAAACAGCCCCCCGGCAAAGCGGGTGATCGCCGCCGCATATCCCGCGTTCGGTGAGGCATCGGCATTCAGCACCATGCTGGTGAGAAATCCCGCCGCCATCCACCCCAGCGTCCCCCCCAGCCTCACCAGCGGAAACTCCCTTTCACCCGCACTCAGGTGGGTCATCGCGATCGTCGAAAACAAACTCCACATCGGCGCGGCGACCAGCGAACTGCCAAACATCAGCCCGATGAACCACCACGGCTCGCCACCCACCTCCAACACCCGGAATGCCGCCGCCAGCAGAGCCGCGCTCAAAAGGCCGATCCAGCCGAAGAGTTTTTCGGCATCGAATCGATTGTCCGCCAAGGCCCCCACCGACACCGGAGAAAGCAGCGCTGCCACCGGTCCCGCCAGCCACGCCCACTGGACCCAGAAGCCGTCGAATCCCCTTTCCGTAAGGATGTTCGTGAGCGCCGGCACATAGAAACCCGGCGACATGCCCAGCAGGAAAAACATCACCCACAGCCGCACCATCAGGGGCGTCGGGGATCGACTGGCGGGTGCGGCGGCGGGCACAGCCCGGAGGCTAGCGGTCCGCTGACGAGCGGCAAGTCTGCGGATGAAGCTTCAAGCCTGCGGTTCGCTCGTCAGCCTGGCTTTCTCCACCCCGGCCGAAGTCCTCGCGGCCGATTCGTTTGCCGCTTCGATCATCTTGGCGATGAAACCGAAGAGCAGGATCAGACCGATCACGGCATAGACCAGCATGATCACGCTGCGTCCTTCGGTGAAACCGTAGTTGTGAAGGCCGGTATCCAGCATGTTCACATGCCACCAGGAAAAGGTCACAATCGCCGCCATGAAGATCGAGGCAAAGTGAATGCCCCATTCCTTGATGTACCCGCCGAGACGGGCGTGGAGGATGGCGAGATTCGCCAGAACAATCATCAGGGCCCCGTTTTCCTTGGGATCCCATCCCCAGAAGCGGCCCCACGAATCATTCGCCCAGATCCCGCCAAGCACGGTGCCGACCAGGGACAGGAACAAGGTCACACACACCATGCCATAGACCGCCCGAGTCATGGATCGACGCAGCGACTTGTCTCCGCCATCCAGCCGCAGGCTGCGCATGAGCACATACACGATGCTGATCATCGCGCAGACCAAGCCGCCGGCATAACCCAGGGTGATGGTGATCACGTGGGTGGTCAGCCAGAAATTCGATCGCAGCACGGCAATGAGCGGATCCATGTGGTCACTGCCATCCCCGACCTCGAAGAGCCTCGCCAAAAGGATCAACATCACCCCGGCAATGGGCAGCGCCCCCAGTGCCAATCTCCGCCGCGTAAAGAACTCGACCACCGCTCCCAGGGCAATCACCGCCGCGGCGATGAAGATGATGGTGTCGTAAAGATTCCCCACGGGAGGACGCTGCATGATGATGCAGCGCTTGGTGATCGCGATCATCACGTAAACCCATCCCGCCGCCGTGGACGCCCAGATTCCATAGCCCAGCCACTTGGCCACAGAGCCGCGGGTCATCCACATGCCGATCGCCAGCAAGGTTCCCAGCAGGAACCAAACGAGTGCATAGAGGAACCAGTTTTTCCGATAGTATTCCGCCTCCAACCTGATCCCGCGATACTCCCCCCGCGCCTCGGCACGAGCCACGAGGTCGGCGCGGAGTTCATCGAGCTTCCCACGGAAAGTCGCCTCATCGCCGGTCGCGGCGCGGGAGACTTCCTCGATCTTCTCGATGTCTTTCACCGAACCTTCGACATCGCGCGTGGTGAGAGTCATCACGTTCATCACCCGTTCTCCCGGGCTCAGCCAGTGACCATCGGTCGGCTCCTTGGGTGGGAAAAGGAACATCCCGTGTTTGCCGGCATTGGCCCCGGCGATGACCTGCTGCAGGAGGTTCTCCACGTGCGGTGGGATGGCGGTCTTGTTTTTTTCCGCCTCCGTGAGGACCTGGCGGATCACCGTAGCGGTCTGCATCACCGCGCTCACGCTCGCACGCTGACCCCCGCCCGAGGCGGGCAGACCGTCCACCGGAACCATTTCGATCCCGTTCCGCGCCATCGCAAACACCCCTAACAGTTGCTCGTAGCTGCGGAAATTCTCCGCGAGATCCAGCACATGCCGCTCCAGAGGGCCACGTTCCTTCTTGGGGATCTTGTTGTAGCTTTCGGCAAGCTCATAGAGTTTGTCACGACCCGGCTCCAGCTCGGCATAGCTGTATCGGTCACGCTTGCCACGCACGGTCACTCCGATGGCCCCAAGCGCCGCCGAGTCATCGATCCGGAACGAGGGCTGCTCGATGGCGTATTGCGGACGGAAAAGAATGTCCATCAGCCATGCCAGCGGCTTGAGGGTCACGGCCTCGGCATCCTCCGATGGCTTGATCTCCATTTTCCGTGCGCCGTAGATGCGGAGCATGGTGAAACCGGCGTAGGTCGCAAGTGGCTTGATCCGACCACCATCCTGGACGGGCAGAGTCTCCGCCACTTCAAGTGTCTCGGGCTGCCAGGCCTTGTAGTCCTTGACCACACGCACGTCCTTGGGCGGCGTGGCGTCCTTCACGGTCACGGCCAGCACGCCGATGAAAAGAATCAGCCCCAGCGCGAAAAGAATCCAACGGGATACGGCATTCATGGTACTTTGGCTTTGCGTGATCCGCCGCCGAGGTGGAGCACGAGTTTCATGATGAAGTGAATCAACAATCCTGCGGTCACGAGATACAGGCTCCACTCCGGCCAGCGGTCGGCGGGATTGGACACCACCTCAAACCCCGAGAACTCCGGCTGCCCGGGTGCGGGAGGTCCGCTGCTCATGGTCCGCTGGAAGAAGGTGAATCCTCCCGAACGCAGCGGTTCATTCATCGAAATCTTCACGTCTACCGCAGACTCCTGGGTCGACTTGATGATGTCGCTGGTGAAGGACTTCGGCCGACCGGAATTCGGGAAATACTCGGCCACCGCATCCTTGAGTTTCACGGTGTAGGGCACGGGGATGGTTTCCTTGACCAGGCGCACGCCGAAAGTCCGGCCATCCACTTCGATCGTCTTCGGCGGGATGGTCTCAAATCCGCTTTGGACCGGAGGAACCACCAGCACGAAAGGATCTCCCGCCTCGCCGCCATCGGGCACGACCGCCGCCATGCAGCCCGGAGCATGCAATTCCGCCTGAGGATCCAGCGGTCTCGGGGAAAGCTCATAGCCATTCGGCCCCTTGCGGACGATGGCATTTTCCTGCCAATCGCTGATGCGAAGCTGGAAGGGCAGGTCGCCAAATCGGATGAGGCGGCTGTCATGTTCGGCAATCCCGCGGAGATCCGCCGGGGCCGCCACCCACACACGGTCGGACACTTTGCCATCCTTCAGCTCGAAAACCTCAATGGCGGGGTCCGTCAATGAAACCGCGTAGTCCGCCTGCTCGCCCTCGATGAGGAACATCACTCCCCGTTTCTCCAACCACTGTGCGACACCGCCGGCGGCCACCATGAAGATGATGGCGAAGTGGGAAATCAGCACGCCGATGGTTTTCCACCCCTTGCGGGCGCGGACCAAACCGCCCAGCACCATGTTGACCAGCAACAGGGCGCAAACCCAGTAACCCCCGGGCAGCGGGATGAGCAGCGACTTGCCATTGATCTCGGGGATCACGAAGGGCTCGGTCCAGTGGAAATACTTGTTCAGGGTGGCCAGCAATCCCGCATCCACCATTTCCAAGGTCGCCAACCATGTCAGCACACCTAACAGAACCAGCAGGGAGGTCGCGAGCCCATAACCGGAGAAGAACCTCCAGAGGGCCAGGCCGATCGATCTGGGTCTCGTATCGCTCATGGGTGAAAAGTGGCGGTGTTACGTAGGCTTGCGGGGAAATCCTTCATGGAATGCATCACTGGGGCGCGGCTTCCAGTCCGGCCACAAAACGGCGCAGGTCGGCTTCGGCCTGATCGATGCTTGCCGCAGGTCCCATGAGTTTGATGGTCAGGATTTCGCCATCCTTTTCGGCCACCACTCCGCGCAGGGCCCAGTTGTCCTTGGCCTCGGCACCCATGGCTCCGCCGAAGCGGCCTTGGGCCTTCACCCAGACGCCGCGGTATCCGGCCAACTCCACGCCCTCCTGTTCGCCAAGATTTTCCAAGGGATCGGCATCGAATTGCCCCAGCCAGCGATTGACGTTTTCCAGCACTCCCCCGCGGCTCACGGAAACATAGATTTCGCCGCCCTCGCCGAATTGATAGTGGATCAAGCGGAACGCACTCGTCGGGGCCTCACGCCAGCCCTCGGGGACGACCTTGGCGACCACGGGAGAAGGCACATCCGCCCCATCCAGCATGGGAGCCACCGTGGGGACGGCATTGGCAAATCTTTCGTCGTCGGTGGCATTCCACTTCAGGTTCTCATCACGCATCGTCACGCGACGGCTGCCATCGGCATGGACCTCCTCACGCTTGCCGCAGGAAAGGGAAAACAGACTCAAGAGGGCGAGGGAAAAGTAGGCGCGGACCTTCATCGCCCGCCCGATAGCCTCGGAATGCCGACCGATCAAGCCCCACGGGCCACATTTCAGGCAGGCTGCCGGGCCGCCCCGTCCCCCGGCCCCTCTCCAAGGGCCATCGCTTGCGCCACGGCACAGCTTTTCACGTGGCTGAGGCTGATTTTCACCTCCACGATCCCCATCCGCCGGGCGAATTCCGCACCCGCGCCGCTCAAATCGAGGTGAGGCGCGCCGCGGTCGTCGCGACGGATTTCCATATCCAGCCAGCCCAAATCCGCACCGATCCCCGTGCCAAAAGCCTTTGCCACCGCTTCCTTGACTGCAAATCGCGCCGCCACATGGGGAAGCGGGTCCGCCTGCCGCTGGCAGTAGGACCTCTCCTCTGGCGTCAGGATCTTTTCAAGAAAGCGCTCGCCGTGGCGTTCGAGCACCTCCGCGATCCTTTCGGTTTCCACGAGATCGATGCCGATGCCGAAAACCTTCATCCCCTCAAAACGGGTATGCAGCCATGGCCGCCTTCATTTCGCGCACGGCCTGCTCCATTCCAACCCGAATCGCGCGGGAAACGATGGAGTGCCCGATATTCCACTCGGTGAGGAAGGGCACGGCGAAAAGTCGATCGAGATTGCGGTAATTGATCCCGTGACCGGCATTGACCTGCAAATCCATGCCCGCAGCCATCCGCGAGGCTTCGATGAGCCGGTTCACTTCCGCTTCGACCTCGTCGCCCTCGGCATTGGCAAAGCAACCCGTGTGCAGCTCAATCATTTCCGCGCCCACCTCACCCGCCGCTTCGATCTGATGGCCATCGGGATCGATGAACAGCGAAACCCGGATGCCCGCCTCGCGCAAGGTGCCCACGCAGCGCCGGACTTCCTCGATTCGCCCCGCCACATCCAGACCGCCTTCCGTGGTGACTTCCTCACGGGTCTCAGGCACCAGACAGGCGAAATCCGGCTTCAGGGAAAGCGCCAGCGACAGCATTTCCGCCGTGACACCCATTTCCAGATTCAGCGGCAGGGGGCATCCCGCACGGACTTCGAAGGCATCGCGATCCTGCATGTGCCGCCGATCCGCACGGACATGGATGGTGATGGAATCCGCGCCTCCCGCAAGGGCATCGAGCGCCGCATCCAGGGGCGATGGCTCGGCATTCGGCGAATCCGGCAAAAGCGCATACCTCGCCTGCCGCAAGGTCGCGACGTGGTCGATATTGACTCCTAACAGCAGGCTCATGGAAAAAGTGGAAGGCGGTGTTCAGTGACGGAAATGGCGGTGTCCGGTGAAGACCATGGCCAGACCGGCTTCATCGGCGGCGGCGATGACTTCTTCGTCCCGGATCGATCCACCCGGCTGGATGCAAGCCGTGGCACCGGCCTCGATCGCCGCTTTCAGGCCATCGGCAAAGGGGAACATCGCATCGGAGGCGATCACCGAGCCCTTCAGGTCGAGCCCCGCTTCCTGGGCTTTCCACACGGCGATCCGCGAGCTGTCGACCCGGCTCATTTGCCCGGCACCGATGCCCAGGGTGCGGTCGGCCTTGGCATAAACAATCGCATTCGATTTCACATGCTTCACCACCCGCCAGGCGAAGCGCATCGCGCGCATTTCTTCCTGGGTCGGCGGACGTTTGGTGACGACTTTGCTCTCCAAATCATCGAGACCGAGCGCGGTGTGATCGCGGTCCATGACCATGAATCCCCCGGGACAGGAACGGATCAGCGGGTCCTGTTTCGCGGCAAGATAAGCCTCGTTCATCTTCATCAGCCGCAGGTTCTTCTTTTTCTGCAACAGGGCCCTCGCCTCGGGCTCGTAGTCGGGGGCGATGATGACATCGGTGAAAATCTCCGAAATGATGCGCGCCACGCCTTCCGTGAGCGGACGGTTGCACACGATGACCCCGCCAAAGGGTGCCTGACGATCGGTTTCGTAGGCCTTCTTCCATGCCTCGCGCAGGTCCTCATCATCCTGCCCCACACCGCAAGGGTTCGTGTGCTTGAGAATGCCGATGGTCGGCCGGACGAAATCGAGGATCAGGTCGGCCGCGGCCTCGATATCGAGGATGTTGGTGTAGCTGAGTTCCTTGCCCTGAAGCTGGGAGAAACAGGCGGCAAAATCGCCGTAAAGCGCGGCTTTCTGGTGGGGATTGTCACCGTAGCGAAGTTCCTGTTCCAAGGGCAGGCTGAGGGAGAAATGCCTTCTCGTGCCCTCCTTGCAGCAGCCGAGGTATTTCGAAATCGCCGTGTCGTAGGCTGCCGTGCGTTGAAACACCTTGACCGCCAGCTTTTCGCGGAAGCCGAGGGTGGTGTTGCCCTTGTGATCCTTCATTTCCTCAATCACCCGCGGGTAGTCGGCCGGGTCCGTGACCACGGTGACACTCGCATGATTTTTCGCCGCACTGCGCAGCATCGATGGCCCACCGATATCGATATTCTCGATCGCTTCCACCAAGGTCACCCCCGGCTTGGCCACAGTTTCTTCGAAAGGATAGAGATTCACCACCACGAGATCGATGGCCGGAATGTCATGCGCCTTCGCCTGGGCGAGATGCTCGGCATCGTCGCGCTTGTGCAGCAGGCCACCGTGGACCTTCGGATGCAGCGTCTTCACCCGACCTTCAAAAAGCTCCGGTGCCCCGGTGAAATCGGAAACGTCTGTGACCGGCAGACCCGCTTCGCGCAGGGCTTTGGCCGTGCCACCGGTCGAAAGAAGCTGGACTCCAAGCTCGTGAAGCTGCTGGGCAAACTCGGCAAGTCCGGTTTTGTCGGAGACGGAAAGCAGGGCGCGGGTGATGGGCATGGCAGCGGATGTCGGTGATTCGGAGGACCGCGTAACCCCCCACCCTCCGCCGGGCAAGCCCCGATTCGATTCCCCACTCCCCGGCTGGACCACAGGCCAAGCGGATGCTTGGATTTCCGCCAAGCCGCGCAGCTTATCGCCCGAATCATGAAGTTCCTTGCCGCCCTGATCTCCCTTGCAGCCTTTGTCCATGCCCGCCCGGCCATGGATCGACCCAATCTCATCGTGATTCTCCTCGACGATGCCGGATACGGCGATTTTTCCCACACCGGCCACCCGACGATCCACACGCCCAACGTCACCCGCCTCGCCATGGAGGGGGCGAATCTTCCGCAATTCTACAGTGGTTCCCCGGCCTGCACTGCCAGCCGATACTCGCTTCTCACCGGCCGCAATCCCGGCCGGTCCGGTCTCGGCACCTGGGTTCTGGGACCCGGCGACGCCCGCCACCTCCATCCCAAGGAAATGACTCTGGCCGAGGGCCTGAAAGCCCGGGGCTACCGCACCGCGATCTACGGCAAATGGCACCTCGGCACCCCGAATGCTGCCAATGAGTTTACCGCCGATGCCTTTCCCCTCGCCCACGGCTTCGATCGCTGGGAGGGCACGAATGTTTCCAACGATTACACCCAGCCTCCGGTCCGGTTGATCCGCTCCAAGCCGGATGGCACGAGTCCCATCGCCGGATACGAGGTCATCGAACCGAATCTCGCGACCGCGATCCCCGTCCACGAGGACCTCACCCGCCGCTATCGCGATCTCAGCATCGATTTTATCCGGGAAAACAAGGACCAGCCCTTTTTCCTCTACCTCGCCCCGAACATGCCCCACCTGCCCGTACACCCCGGCAAGGATTTCCAAGGCAAGTCCCGCCGCGGTGCCTATGGGGATTGTATCGAGGAAATCGATGCCATGGTCGGCTCGCTTCTCGGGACTCTCGAATCCGAGGGCATCGCCGAGAACACCCTCATCGTTTTCACCTCGGACAACGGCCCCTGGATCCGTTTCCAGGAAACCGAGAAACATCCCCTCTACGGCGAAGCCCGCACGCTCATCGGCTCCGCCCTGCCCTTTCGCGATGGCAAGGGCTCCACATGGGAAGGCGGCATGAGGGTCGTGGGCGCGTGCTACTGGCCGGGCACCATCGCCCCACGCACCGTCGTCCGCGAACCGGCGTCCCTGATGGACATTCTCCCCACCGCCCTGAACCTGGCGGGGGCAAAAGTGCCGGAGGATCGACCCATCGATGGCCGCGACATCCGCCCGCTCCTCGCTCCCGAGCGCTTTCCGGGAAAAGTGACCGACTTCGAGTTGATCTACACCGGTGCGCCGGACAATCGGATCTACGCCATCCGCCAAGGCCCATGGAAACTCCACGTCCGGCTCTCGTCCCAGACCGGCAGCAACCATGGATTCTCCGCCAGCCGGGAAAAACCGCTGCTCTTTCAGATCGAGCACGATCCGGGCGAACAGATCGATCGCGCATCGGCGGAGCCAGGCAAGGTCCGCGATCTGCTGGAAAACATCGAGTTCTTCGAGCAATCCCTTCAGAAAAGCCCAAGCTTCTGGGCCTCGCCCTGATTCGCTTGCCCCACCCTCCATCCTGCACCACCCTCTGCCCGTGGCTTACCTCGAAATCCGCGATCTCTTCGTCCACTTCCGCCAGAAACGCGGCGGCCTGTTCGGCTCCACCATCGATACCATCCGCGCGGTCGATGGCGTGTCCTTCGAGGTCGAGCGCGGCGAAATCCTTGGCCTGGTCGGTGAGTCCGGCTGCGGGAAATCCACCCTTTCGCGCACCGTCATGCAGCTCCAGCGCCCCACTCACGGGCAGATCATCCTCGATGGCGAGAATCTCACGGCCCTTCCGGGCTATCAGGTCCGGCGGCGGCGGCTGGATTTCCAAATGGTTTTCCAAGACCCCTACGCCTCCCTCAATCCCCGAATGACCGTCTTCGCCACCCTGGCCGAGGCGATCCGCCAAAGACACCCCGGAGCCTCCGGCCAGGTCCTCGCCGGCCGCGTCGCCACGCTGATGGAAACCGTCGGTCTCGATCCCCGTTTTCAGAAAAAATACCCCCACGAGTTTTCCGGCGGTCAGCGGCAACGCATCGCCATCGCCCGGGCCCTGGCCCCGGAGCCGAAGCTGATCATTGCCGATGAGCCGGTCTCCGCCCTCGATGTTTCGATCCAGTCGCAGATCCTCAATCTCCTCAAGCGCCTGCGCAAGGACTTCGATCTCACGATGATCTTCATCTCCCACGACCTCGGGGTCGTCCGCTATCTCGCGGATCGCATCGTCGTGATGTATCAGGGGAAAATTGTCGAATCCGGCGAAGCCGAAAGCGTTTTCCGTTCGCCCCAGCAACCTTACACAAGGAAACTGCTGGAAGCGATTCCAAGCATGATCCACTGAGCATCCACTCAGATTTTCGTCACCTCCACCGTCACCTGCATGCGGCAATGGGCGGTGCCGCGATAGGTCCCACGGATCGGTGCCACATCTTCATAATCGCGACCCACGGCGATCTTGATATATCTTTCGTCGGCCAAGGTGTTGTTGGTCGGATCGAATCCCACCCAACCCAGGGTCGGCAGATAAACTTCCGCCCACGCATGGGAAGCCTGCGCTCCCTTGAGCTTGTCCAGCGGGCCATTGTAAAGATAACCGGAGGCATATCTCGCCGGGACATCCACCGCACGACAAAGGCCCAGCATCACATGGGTGAAATCCTGGCAAACCCCACGCCGCAGAGCGAATGCCTCTTCAAGATGAGTGTTCACCTTGGTCGATCCCGGCTCGTAGGCGAACTCCTCGTGAACCCACTGCATCACCGCCATGGCCTTGTCATGGATCGATTTCTGCGAGGAGGTCAGATCGATCGCCTGCCGCCAGATCTCCGGGTGCCTCGACACGAATTTGCTCTCCTGCAGATATGCCCAGGTCAACTCCCGCGCTTCGGGGTGATCGATGTCCTCCAATCCCGCCTCACGCGAAACATCATTCAGCACCAAGGGCAGATTGTGCACCTTCACCCGGCTCTCCACCTCCAACCGCTCATGCGCGCGGGGGATTTCGAAATGATGGGTGACGTTGTCGAAAAGGTCCTGAAACCTCCTCAGCCGCGTGGCTGGCAGAACGCGCAACAGGGCGGAGAGAGTCCTCTGAAACGGAAAGGTTCGCGGCTCCAAATGCAGCAGGTTCACACTGGCTTCCACCGGCGCCCCATACTCGAACACCGTGCGATGAAGCACCTCGAAACGCGGACCCGCCGCGCTTTCCTCCGGCGCCACCAAACCGCCGTCTCCTTGCATCGCCTGAATCATGAGGATGCAGGATTACTGCTGCTGTTGCTGGATTTGCCAGTCCATCACGGCCCGAGCCGATGATGCCGGAACCATGGGCCGCTCCGTGCTCGTTTCAGGAAGCAAAACATAACTGCGGAAAACGGCATCGCCGATGTCGTTGAACTTCGTCTGCAAGCCGTCGAGATACGCGTGGAGACCCTGCTGTTTCACGTCATCGATGGAGCCATAGGACAGCTCGCCCAGCAAGCGTCCGGAGGCGCGTTCGGCGTCATCACCATAACTTCCCCGGGAAGTCCCGGAGATGCGGTGCAGGCTGGCATCCACATGATCGATGCAAAACGCCACCGATCTCGGGAAACCCGCTTCGAAAATCAGGAACTCGTTGACGTTCGCCGCATTGATGGCGCCCTGATACTTCTCACGGAAGGCAGCGAGGCCACCGCAGGAACCCAGGATGGCTTGCAGCCGATCGATCCCATCGTCCCCGGTTTCCGGCAGGAAATGGGTGATGTCCAGAAAGCGCGTGGTCTTGTCCGCCCTCTCCAAATACCGGCCCAACTCCATGAAATCCCATGCCTCCCCCCGCATCAGGGTGGCCGCGGCGATACCATGAAAGCAGTAGGCGGCACGGCGGATGGTTTCATAGTAGTCGGCGGGGTTCGATTGCGCCCATCGACTGCCACCCGGCGAAACCACGAAGAGATACAGCGCATTGATCTCCTCCCACAGCGCTTCGGAAAGCTGGTCGCGAACCATCCGCGCATTTTCCCGGGCTTGAGCCACGCAGGAGCTGATGCTGTTCGGATTCCGCGCGTCCTCGATCAGGAAGCGCACCACATCCACCGGGTCCCCCTCCGCCACCAGCGTGTCGAATGCCTCGTCATCCCCGGTGCTCGCCAGGATCGACCTCCAGAAAGCATCCGGTCTGCCGGACGCCACGGAACCCACGTCCAGCAGGAGACGTTCATTGACCTCGATCAATCGAGCCAGGCTGTCCGCCCGTTCGATGTAGCGGACCATCCAATACAAACTGTTGGCAACTCGTGACAGCATGACTTCAAGCCTTCAAAACCCAGGTATCCTTGCTTCCCCCGCCCTGTGATGAATTCACCACCAGCGAGCCTTCCCTCAATGCCACCCGTGTCAATCCTCCAGGCACGATCTTGATGTCCTCTCCATAAATGATGTACGGCCTGAGATCCACATGTCGCCCGGCCACGCCGCCCTCGCACCAGGTCGGACAGCGCGACAGGGAAATCACCGGCTGGCCGATGTAGTTGTGAGGTTCGGCCAGAATCTTCTCCCGAAAAATCGCGATTTCTTCCTTCGTGGCCGAGGGTCCCATGAGCATGCCGTAACCGCCGGATTCGTTGGCGGACTTCACGACCAGTTCCGGCAGGTGGGCAAGCATGTATTTCTGGTCTTCCTCAACCGATGCCAGATAGGTCGGCACATTCGGCAGAATCGGTTCCTGACCGAGGTAATAGCGGATCATGTCCGGCACGAATCGGTAAATCACCTTGTCGTCCGCCACCCCGGTTCCCACCGCATTGGCCAGAGCGACATTTCCCGCCCGATACGCACTCATCAAGCCCGCCACACCCAGCACGGAATCCTCGCGGAAAACCGTGGGATCCAGGAAATCGTCATCGATCCGGCGATAAATCACATCCACCCGCTGCAAACCCTTGGTGGTCCGCATGTAAACGAAATTGTCCATCACCACGAGGTCGCGCCCTTCCACGATGTCGATCCCCATCTCCCGGGCAAGGTAGCAGTGTTCGAAATACGCGCTGTTGTAACAGCCGGGCGTCAGCAGCACGCAAACCGGATTGCCCTCACGGTGCGGCGAGATGTGGTGCAGCATGGCCAGCAGCTCGCGCGGATAGGAATCCACCGGCCTCACATTCATCCCGGAAAACAGGGCCGGAAACACCCGCTTGAGGGCATTGCGGTTTTCTAACAGGTAGGAGGCACCGGAAGGACAACGACCGTTGTCTTCGAGGACGTAATAGACCCCATCATCCCCCCGGATAAGATCCGACCCGCAGATGTGAATGTAGATGTCACGCGGCACATTCATCCCCCGGAACTCGGGGCGGTAGTGCTTGGCGTGTTCGATGTGATAGCGCGGAATCACGCCATCTTCGAGGATCTGTTGCTCGTGATAGATATCGTGGAGGAAAAGGTTCAGCGCCGTGATCCGCTGCCGCAAGCCGTCTTCCAGGTGCTCCCACTCGGCCGCCGGGATGACCCGCGGGATGGGATCGAAGGGGAAAATCCGCTCGGTGCCGCGGTTGTCGTGGTAAACATTGAAGGTCACCCCCTGGCGCAGGAAATGCTCGTCACAGGCTGCTCTCCGCCGATGGAACTCGGCCTCCTCAATGCCGCCAAAGCGCTCCGCCAGCGCTGCGCAGGACTCGCGGACAGCACCGGGAGCTGCGAACATTTCGTCGTAAAATCGTTCAGGGTCGTAGGTTTCGAACATCGAATTCTGGGATGTTTTCAGTATTAGCAAACCACGGGCCAACCCGCACGATTTCATGAATGTTTTCCACACCAGGCGAGGCGGGATCAGCGCCGCTCCTGCCACGAATGCGCCCCGTATCGGCTCGCCACGCGCTCGGAAATGAACTCCGCCGGAGGTCGGAAATCGGCATCCCGGACTTCCCGTGCCAGCTCCCGCGCCATGCACTGGGCCAGCTCTTCATGGGCCGGCATCGATAGCGACCCTTGATGCAGCAGGCCTTGCGAGGTCCTCCGCTGCCCGGCTCCGGCGATTTTCCGTCCCGTGGCATCGACCACATCGTGCTCCACGGCATGGGAAAAACAAACGCCGCCGCGAGCGGGGACCGACTCGCCCGCCAGGACCACGCCAGGCATGGCAAGCGCCGCCACCAAGGCGCCATGGATGACACGATAGCTCTCCGCCCCGCGGCACTGCGCCAGCGACTCGGTCCGCGGCAGGACCACCGTGTAGGTCCAGTCCGCCCGATGATCCACAATCCCCCCACCTGTCCACCGTCTCACCCAGCGCAAGCCAGGCAGGGCCGATCTGACCTCCGCCGCCGCCACGAAGTAACCGCAACTTCCCCAGGCCTCCTCCCAACGGTAAACCCTCAGCACCGGGCGGCTCACCGTTTGCAGCAGCCATTCGTCCACCGCCATGTTTTCCGGCCCCGGCCGCGCCGTCTCGTCCACCCATAGCTCCAGCCCCGCGATCACCCCGGCACTCTAGCGGCCCATTTCCCCCACTGGCAATCCCAAGCCCGGCCAAGGACGACTTGGCACTTGCATCCCGCCTCTTGCCGCGCAGCTTGCCCCCATGCCCATCGCGCCGAAACCCGGGTCCGCCCTGCTCATCGTCGGACACGGTTCCACCGAAAACCCGGATTCTTCCACGCCCTACTTCGATCATGCCGATGAAATCCGCCGCCGCGGCCTTTTTCACGAAGTCCACTGCTGCTTCTGGAAAGAGGAGCCATCGATGCGTGAGGCGCGCTTCCTCATCGATGCCCCGGAGGTTTACATCGTCCCCGATTTCATCAGCGAAGGTTATTTCACGCAGGATGTGATTCCCCGTGAGTTCGAGCTCGATGGCCCCACCACCCATCGCCATGGGAAAACCTGGCACTACACCCTGCCGGTGGGCGTGCACGATTCCATGACCGGCCTGCTCCTCCGTCGCGCCCGCGAAGTCGCGCCGGAGGTCGATCCCGCGGAAACCACTCTCTTCATCGTCGGCCACGGCACCGGCCTGAATCAAAATTCGACCAAGGCCGTCCGCGATCAGGCCGAACGCATCGCCCAGTCCGGCGCCGGATACGCCCGCGTGCTCGATGCTTACATGGAGGAAGCCCCCTTCATCGCCGACTGGCATGAAATCGCCGAAACCCCGTCCGTGGTCGTCGTGCCTTTCTTCATTTCCGATGGCCTCCACAGCTATCAGGACATCCCGGTGCTGCTCGGCATCGAAACCGAGGTCGGCCCCGCCGCCTCCCAGCGCGAAGTCTTCCGCCACAATCCCCACCAGCTCCGCGGGAAAACCCTCTACTACTCCTCCGCCATCGGCACCGAACGCCTCATGGCCGATGTCATTCTCGATCAAATCGCCGATTTCGACCGCACCCACCGCCCATGATCGCCCAGCGCCTCGCCCAAGCCATCGCCGCTGGCATCCGCCAGATCGGCCAGATTTCGATTCTCCCGGACGCTTCCGGCTCCGGATATTCGCTTTGCCACATCGAGGACCTCGATCATCTCGACACCCTCACCGTCCATCACGGCCCCGATCCGGCGCGGGAAATCTCCACCTGGGCGGAAGATGGCCACTATCGTTTCACCAAGGGCGAGCTATCGCTGCGCCGCGGCTGGCTTTTGAAACTGGCGGATGCCGCCGAACTCCGGGCCGCCCTCGATCTCTTCTACCCGGCCAGCGTCGGTCTCTGGCTCGCGCACGAGGACGGTCGGATCGATGTCCAGACCCTTCGCGACAAGCTCAACCGCCAAACCGGCATGTACCGCTTTGCCCGAAACCTCTCAAACGAGGGGGCCCAGCGGCTCGTCCGCGAAGTCTGCGGTCCGGGAAATTGCTGCGTGAAAAAAATCCTTTGGGACATCCAGGAAGGCGTCCCACTCGAACCCAGCGAAACCAGCCGTTGGCCCGGATACCTCGACACCGGCACCCCCGCCATCCCGCTCTACTGCCGCGAAGCCTGCAACCACTTCGTGGCGGAAGCACGAAAGGCCTCCAAGGCCGAGTTCGAAGCCCGCAGTTCATGATGCCCGCTGGGGATTCTAACAGAGAGAAAAAATGGCGAGCGCTGCACTCCGCAAAGCTCCGCGTCCGCAGGGTGGGACCGCTGGATTTCGAAACTCCGGAAATGAACTCCGCCGTGGCGTCCACCATCGGCGTGCTCAAGGTGCTCTTTGTTTGCACCATGAACCAATGGCGGAGCCCCACGGCGGAGAAAATCTACGCCCGCCATCCTTTTCTCGACTGCCGATCCGGCGGCACCAGCCCGAGGGCGAAACATCGGGTGGGCCGGAATGACCTTCGATGGGCCGACCTGTTAGTGTTGATGGAAGACAAACACCTTGACCGCCTGACGGCCCATTTCCGCGATGAAATCCGCTTCAAGGAAGTCCATGTCCTCGACCTTGAGGACCGCTACAAGTTCATGGACCCGGAGCTGATTGCCGAACTCCAGGCCAATCTTGACGACCTTTTCCTCGTGACATCCTGAAGGCTTCACCCCGCCGCACGAATCAGGTCGAGGAAACCTCTCAGATAGCGCTGCGCCTTCGCTTCCCCCACTCCCGGGAGTTGCATCGCCTCGTCATTGTTCCGCGGGCGGTATCGGCACAGGGCCTCCAGGGTCTTGTTGCTGAAAATCACATAGGGCGGAACCTCCTGGGCCTTGGCCATGCGGGCGCGGAGATCGCTCATCGCGGCGTAAAGATTGGCATCGAATCCCCGGTCCTCGAGCTTCACCGCCGCGCCGCCACCCTGCGCATTCGGCCACACCATGCGGTATCCGCTCCAGCCCTGCATCACCCGCTCGCCACGATCGCTGAGCGTCAGCAAGGGGTATTCTCCTGCCTCCACCCGCAACAAGCCCGCATCCAGCATCGAGCGGAACAAACCATTCACATAACCCGAACCCTGATCGGCAAGCAGTCCATAGGTGCTGAGTCGATCCAAGCCCGCCGCGACAATTTCCTGCGACCGACTGCCGAGCAACATCAGCACGATCTTGCCCCTGCCATATTTCCCCTCCCAGCCTGACGCGGTCTTGCGAGACATGCGGGCCACTCCGGCCAGTGCCTTGCGCACCAGCAAATGCTCCTCCTCGCGGGGCGTCCTTTCCTCGCCTCCGCCCTGCTGGCAAATGTCGCAGCAACCGCAGGGCTCGGCATCCTCCTCGCCGAAATACTCCAGAATCCACTGCTGCCGGCAGACGCGGGCGTAGCACATTTCGACCATCGCCTTGAGCTTCTCCCGGTCGCGACGCTCCTTTTCCTCGATCGCCTCCTCGTCCAACTCCAGGGCCTCGGCACGAATGTCCGGGCGCTTGAGCCGCGTGCCACGCAGCCGTTTTCCCGGGATGTCGAATCGCTCGATGTATCCCGCCCGCGCCAGCACCGCCAGGGCACTGCTGACCCCCATCGAGTTCTTCAACCCGGCCCCCTCGGTGATTTCCTCGATGCTTTCGCGGACCTCATGCTCGCCGTCCGACTCGGCCAAAAGATAGCGGTACACATCGCGGATCGCCTGCACACCGGGATTCGCGCCCTCGATGAAAAACTCCTGGGTCCGCGTGTCGGCATAGTTGAAGAGCAACTCACACACCGCCGATTCCCCATCACGCCCGGCCCGGCCGGCTTCCTGGTAGTAGGCCTCGATGCTGCCCGGCACTTCATAGTGAAGGACGAATCGCACATCGGACCGATCGATCCCCATCCCGAAGGCATTCGTCGCCACCGCCACATCGGCCTTGCGACTGAGGAAAATCTCCTGGGCCTTTTCCCTCTCCGCATCGCTCATGCCGCCGTGATAGGCGACCGCCTTCATCCCCCAGGCAGCCAGGGTTTCGCTGACCTCTTCCACCCGCTTGCGGGTCGCACAGTAAACGATCCCGGTGCGCTGGGCGCGGACGACCTCTCGCACCCGCTCCAGTTTGTGCTGCTGTTTGTCCACCGGCGTGATGGCCAGCGAAAGGTTCGGTCGCGAGAAACCGCTGACGACCTCGAAGGGCTCACGCAAACGCAACACTTTGAGGATGTCCTCGCGCACCATGCGCGTGGCCGTGGCCGTGAGGGCGACACATTGCGGCCGACCGATCTTTTCCAAGGCCCGGCCGAGGCGCATGTAGTCGGGACGGAAATCGTGACCCCACTGGCTCAGGCAGTGGGCCTCATCGACCGCGAAAAGCGACACCTCCACGCCCTCCAAAGCCCGCAGAAAGGACTCGGCCCGGAAACGCTCGGGTGCCACATAGACCAGTTTCCACCGCCCGCTGCGCATGCCATTCAGTCGATCCCTCTGCTCGTCCCAAGGCACCGTGGAGTTGATCAGGGTGGCCGGAATCCCCTTGGCCACGAGAGCATCCACCTGGTCTTTCATGAGGGCGATCAACGGGGAAACCACCAGCGTCACCCCCTCGAAACACAAGGCCGGAAGCTGATAACAGAGGGATTTCCCGCCGCCCGTGGGCATCACCACCAGCCCATCCCGCCCGGACACCACCTGCGAAATCACCCGATCCTGACCCTCAAGAAATCCGCCGTGCCCGAAGTGCTCCTGAAGCGCTTCGAGCGGCTGCTTGGCCAATCGTTTGGATCCAGACATCAGCAAAATTTGTTCAAATGAACTCCCTCCAACCCCTCCGGTCAACCCCGCATTCCTCCGGATTCACCGGCATCAACGCCAACCACCTCCGAGAGCACGGTAAGCCTGAACCACGGCCAAGAGCCGATTGCGGCGGGCATCGATCAGCTCCAACTCGGAAACAAACAAGGCCCGCTCGGCATCGAGAACTTCAAGGTAGCTCGATGCGCCACCGGTGAAACGATCCGATGCCACCGAGGCGACCTGGCGGTTTGCCTCCACCAACTCCCTCTGACGGGCGATGATTTCCCCTGTTTTCGCATGTGTCTGAATGGCATCCGCCGCTTCACGAAAGGCCTGTTTCACCGCCTTGTCATGCTCGGCCATCGCCTCCCCCGCCCTCGCCTTGGCCGCCTCCACCCGGGCTTTGTTGCGGCCAGCATCAAAGATCGGCGCCGCCAACCTTGGTCCCACCGCAAAGGCCCCGGACTTGCCTTCTAACAGATTGTGCAGGTCGGCACTCACCACCCCGCCACTGCCCGTGAGGGAGAGCGATGGATAACGCAGCGATTCCGCCACGCCGATGTCTGCCAAGGCCGCCTGATACGCCGCATCCGCCGCAGCAATGTCCGGACGCCGAGCCAGCAGGGACGAGGGCAGACCGCCTTCGATGCGGAGCTTCGATTCCAGTTTCGCCAGACTGCCCCCACGCTCCACTCCTCCCGGATAATCCCCCACCAAGGCGCGGATCTGGTTTTCCTTCGCCGCAATCGCCTGCTCGGTCACCGGGATCGCCGTGAGCGCCTGACCGAGAAGCGCCTTCGCCTGCGCCACCTCCAGATCCGAACTCACCCCGCCATCACGCCTCGCGGAAACCAACTCCAGCGATTGCCGCCGGCTCTCCGCCGTGCGTTTCGATACCTCCAATCTCTCATCCAGATTGCGCAGCTCCACATAAGCCGTCGCCACCGCCGCCACCAGCGAGGTTTTCACCGCATCCCGCTGGTACTGCGCCGCAAGAAGCCGCGACCGCGCCGCCTGGTTGGATCGACGGATGCCGCCCCAGAGATCGATTTCCCAGCTCAGCAAGGCCGTCATATCAAAGCTTTCCACGCTGCGATCGCCCGCCGGCCCCACCTGACCGGCATTTGGCGAGAGATAGCGCCCGCTGGCCGACGTGCTGCCATCGAGCGAGGGAAACCAATCGGCCCGCGCCGTCATCGCCTGCGCCCGGGCCTGCTCGATGCGATAGGTCGATGCCACCAAGTCCGGATTCGAAACCAGCGCCTTTTCAATCAGAGCCTTCAGCGTGGGGTCACTGAAAACCTTGCGCCACGACTTCTCCCCAAAGGAATCGCCCCCCGGAGCATCGCCCCGGATGGAGCCCGGCAAGGCCACCTCCGGCGACCGGGGCTGCGGACCGAGGATGCATGAGGCCAGCAGCAGTGATCCGAAAGACAGGAAAAGAACACGCATCGCCCATGGGAAATGCCCTCCCAGACCGCGCAAGGCAAGCCAAAGCAACCGGAAAAATGGCTTTTGGAACGGATGAAATTGACCCACACCCTTCGATCTGTTAGCGCCCTGAACGTGTATTCTCACAGGCATCGCCCTCGTCCGGCCTTTTGGGTCACCGCCCTTTCATTGTCCCTCTTTGCCGCCAGCTCCTGCCGCAAGGCGGAGACTCAGGCCCCGCCGCCACCGGTGGTCATGATCGTCCCGGTCGTCACCAGCGATGCCCCCATGTCCACCACCCTCATCGGCCAGCTCGATTCCCCGCAAACCGTCGACGTCCGTGCGCGAGTCGAAGGTTTCGTGGACCGTCTGCATTTCACCGATGGCACCGAGGTCAAACAAGGCGACCTTCTCTTCGAACTCGATCGCAAGCCCTTCCTCGAACGCCTCGCCGCCGCCAAGGGGGCCCTCGCCGAGGCCGAGGCCGCCCTCCACAAATACGAAAAAGATGTCGCCCGCCTCGCTCCACTGGCGGCACGCAACGCCATTCCCCAGCAGGATCTCGATAACGCCAAAGCCTCCGTCGCCGTCGGCAACGCCAGCGTCCTGACCGCCAAAGCCGGGGTCGAATCCGCACAAATCGATCTCGGCTATTGCGAAATCAAAGCTCCCGTCTCCGGTCTCATCGGTGCCTCCCAGGTCGGCGTCGGCGCCCTCGTCGGCAAGGGCGAACCCACCCTCCTCGCCACGATTTCCTCGCTCGATCCCATCTGGTTCTATTGCAATGTCAGCGAGGTCGAATACCTCAAGGCCGAACAACGCAGCCGCGAAGTCGGACGCGATGTCTCATCCCTCGCCGTCACCCTCATCCGGCCCGATGGCACGGAACACCCGGAGATCGGGAAATTCGTCTTCATCGACCGCGCCGTGAACGTCAAAACCGGCACACTGCGGGTCAGGGCGGAGTTTTCCAACAAAGAGAAGCTCCTCCGTCCCGGCATGTTCGCCCGCATCCGCGTGGACCTCGGCGTCCGCAAGGGCGTCATCCAGCTCCCGGAGCGCGCTCTTGTGCAGATGCAGGAAAAAACCTTCGTCTGGACCGTCGATGAAAAGGGCATCTGCTCCCAGCGCCCGGTCAAGCTCGGCGAACAGGTCGGCAGCCAGCATGTCATCCTCGATGGCCTGAAACCCGGCGACCGCATCATCCTCGAAGGCGTCCACAAGGCCCGCGAGGGTGCTCCCGTCACCGCGATGACACCGGAGCAATTCGCCGCCATGAAGGCGAAACTCCAGCCCTAACAAGTTCCCGATCATGGCCGACTTCTTCATTCGCAGGCCCATCGTGGCCATGGTGATTTCCATCCTCACCTGCATCATCGGGCTCGTTTCGCTGTCACGACTCCCCATCGCGGAATACCCCACGGTGAGCCCCACCCTCATCCAGGTCACCTCCAGCTACCGCGGAGCCGCAGCCGAAGCGGTCATGGAATCCGTCGCCACGCCCATCGAGTCGAAGATCAATGGCGTCGATCAACTGCTCTACATGCAGTCCACCAACTCGAATGACGGCAAGATGACGCTCAACGTCACCTTCGATGTCGGCACGGATGTGGACATCATGCAGGTGAACACCTCCAACCGCGTCAACCAAGCCCAAGCCCAGCTCCCGGATGCGTTGAAACGGGAAGGCGTCGTGGTCAATCGATCCTCCCCGGATATCCTGCTCGCCATCGGCCTGTCGTCGCCGAATGGCACCTACGATGGCGTCTTCCTCGGAAACTACGCGGACATCAATCTCGTCGATCAAATCAAACGCGTCCCCGGCGTGGGCGACGTCAAGAATTTCACCGCCCAGGATTACTCGATGCGTGTCTGGCTCATGCCGGACAAACTCGCCTCCCTCGGCATCACGCCCGTGGACGTCAGCAACGCCATCAAAGAGCAAAATGCCCAAACCCCCGCCGGTCGGGTCGGAGCCGAACCCGCACCACCCGGCCAGGAAAGCCAGTTCAACGTCCGTGCCAAAGGCCTGCTCAAGGACCCGAAGGAATTCGAAGAGATCATCATCCGCTCGAATCCCGATGGCTCGCAGGTAAAGATTCGCGATGTCGGTCGCGTCGAACTCGGGGCCCAGACTTATGATATCCGCGCCCGGATGAACCGCGCCCCGGCCGGTGCCCTCGGCGTTTATCTCGCCCCCGGGGCCAATGCCATTCAGACAGCGGACAAGGTGAAGAAAATCCTCGAGGACGCCTCGAAGCGTTTCCCGCCGGACATGAAATATGAAATCACCCTCGATTCCACCCTGCCCATCAAGGCATCCATGGAATCGATCGTGCACACGCTCTTCGAAGCCGTGCTGCTCGTCCTCGTGGTGGTTTACGTCTTCCTCCAGAGTTTTCGCGCTACGATCATCCCCATGCTCACCGTGCCGGTTTCGCTGCTCGGGGTCTTCATCATTTTCCCACTGCTCGGATTCAGCGTGAACACCCTCACGATGTTCGGTCTGGTTCTGGCCATCGGGATCGTGGTCGATGATGCCATCGTCGTTGTCGAAGCCGTCCAGCATCACCTCGAACACGGGCTTTCTCCGAAAGAAGCGACACGCAAGGCCATGCAGGAAGTCTCCGGTCCCGTGGTGGCCATCGCGCTCATCCTTTGCGCGGTTTTCATCCCCGTGGCCTTCATGGGCGGCGTCACCGGCCGACTCTATCAGCAGTTCGCCATCACCATCGCGGTGTCGGTGGTGTTCTCGGCCATCAATGCCCTCACCCTGAGTCCCGCGCTCTCCGCCTTGCTGCTCCGCAAGCCCACCCCCGGCCGTGGCCCCATCGCCTGGTTCTTCGGGAAATTCAATGCCTTCTTCGATGCCGTCATCACCCGCTATGGACGCATCGTCGGCGGTCTGACGCGCAAGGCGGCCCTCTCGATGCTGCTTCTCGTCGCGGTCGTCGCGGGCATCGGTGGACTCGGCAAAGTGGTCCCCGGAGGTTTCATTCCGGACGAAGACAAAGGATTCCTTTTCGTCGCCGTGGAGCTTCCGGAAGGGGCATCGCTGCAACGCTCGGACAAGGTCCTGAGCCAGGTCGAACAAATCGTCGGCAACACCCCGGGGGTGCGCTCCGCGCTCGCCATCGGCGGCATGAGCATCCTGAGCAATCTCAATGTGCCGAATGCCGCATTGCTCTTCGTGGGTCTCGATGACTGGCATGAGCGCGAATCCCCCGAACTCCACGCCAAGGCGATCGCGGCGGAATGGAACAAGAAATTCTACGCCATCCCCGGTGCGCGCGTCTTCGCCTTCGGACCTCCCGCCCTGCCGGGATATGGCAACGTTTCCGGCTTCACCATGCAGCTCCAGGAGCGCTCCGGTGGTGGCATCGGCCAGTTGTCCGGTGCCATCGCCCAAGTCCAGGCCGCCGCCTTGGCCCGACCGGAAATCGGCCGACTCACCACCACCTTCAATCCCGCCAGCCCCCAGGTTCAGGTCGAGTTGGATCGCGAAAAAGCCCGCACCTTGGGAGTCCCGGTCGATGCCGTTTTCCAAACCCTCCAGGCCTATCTGAGTGGCATGTATGTGAACGACTTCGTGAAGTTCGGCCGCGTTTACAAAGTCTTCCTTCAGGCCGAGCCGGAATTCACGAACAGCCCGGGGGACATCGATGCCTTCCATGTCCGTAGCAACGATGGAGCCATGGTCCCCCTCAGCACGCTGGTCACGGTTTCGAAAATCACCGGCCCGAATTTCGCCACCCGCTTCAATCTCTTTCCCTCGGCCGAAATGAGCGGCGCGCCCGCCCCGGGTTACAGCTCTGCGCAAGCACTCAAGGCAATGGAGGAAGTCATGGCCACCATGCCCGACAACATCGGCTACGAATGGTCCGGATTGACCTTGCAGGAAAAGAAATCGGAAGGCCAGATCGTGATGATCTTCGGCATGGCCGTGATCTTCGTTTTCCTCCTGCTCGCCGCGCAATATGAGAGTTGGTCTTTGCCTTTCGCCGTCCTTCTTTCCGTCCCCACGGTCATCCTCGGCACCATGGTCGGCCTCCTCCTCAGGAATTTCGAAATGAATGTCTATGCCCAGGTAGGGCTCGTCATGCTCATCGGTCTCGCCGCAAAGAATGCCATCCTGATCATCGAGTTCGCCAAGATGAAACGTGATGCCGGTGCAAGCACGCTCGATGCCGCGCTCGATGCCGCCAAACTCCGCCTGCGGCCGATTTTGATGACCTCCTTCGCCTTCATCCTCGGCTGCGTGCCCCTCATGCTCGCCACTGGCTCCGGTGCCGCCTCACGCAGCACCATGGGCACCGGCGTGGTTTTCGGCATGGGCATCTCCACCATCATCGGTCTCTTCCTCATCCCCGTCTGCTACGTCTTCGTCCAGAAACTCAGCGAGCGCCGGAACAAGGTCGATCCCGTCGAATCCACCTGATGCCCGGACTCACGCAGGCGCCTTCAAGGCAGGCTCACCCGGACTCTCATGAAGCGGCGCGGGGCACTTGGACCCAGCGTCGTGAGGTCCCGCACCAGGAGGGTGCCCAAACCATCATTCACCACCTCAGTCGCCGTCACTCCCGATTGCCATGAGCTGAGATTCCCGGAAACCTCCACCACCAGATTCATCACCCGGTCCTTCCTCCGTGGCACCGCGATCTGCAGTGAACCCCCGACCATCGAAACAGGAGTCGTCACCGGAGCCGTAAAAACGAGCGGAGGGGTCCCGAAGGCATACTCCAGGATGTTGGAAACCCCATCGCCATCCGGATCATCATCACTCTCGTTTTCCACCACGCCGGAAAGCTCATCCACCACCCACTGCGCCCACTCCGTCTCCGGCGGCAAGGCACCGGATATCGCCGCGGATTTCATGAGATGGGGCGAACCATCGGGATCGATCTCACCCGTCACCGCTGTTGCCTGAGCGACATTCCATTCGAGCGCAAAGGGATTGAAGGGATCCACCGCCGGCATGGTCCAGTTGGTCGCACGAAAAAGGATCCAATCGCCTTGGAGCGCATCACCACGGAAACCCCAAACGTAAACCGCACGACCCACCGCAAAGGGCCCGGAGTTCGAGGAAACGGTGAAAAAACCGTCGTATCGCTGGGTCACAGGATTGTAGCTGACCCGCTGGCATCGATTCCATTTCTCCGACCATTGCGCCATGTTGGCCAAGGTCGGCGTGAAGCCGCTATCGAAGACCCCAAGCTCGAAACGCATCCGGGCATCCATCGCCGCACCGGACGAATCCTTGTTGATCTCGCCGACATCGCTGAACCAGCTGATGTTTCTCCCCCACCCCGGCATCGCCGCCGCGATCAGGATCCATGCCGTCAGCCATGTGAGTCGAATCATCAATTCCGCTTCCTGCGCAGGATCCAAACCATTCCCCCGCAAATGGCAAGCCCGCACAGCGATGGCTCGGGAATGACACTGAAGGTTTGGAGTGTGAAGTTGCCACCCACGCTCGAGTAGCCATTCCCATCCACACCTCCCTGACTCCCCCAGATGGGAGTGTCGCCCCCACTCAGATCACTCAGCGAGAGTTCCACAGGAAGGCTGTTTCCGCAGCATTCCGATTCCGCCGCAGGAAACGAGCCCCAGGCCGCAGCAGAACCAAGAAACCACTCGGTTCCGGAACTCATGGTCGTACCATTGTAAACCCAGAGATAAACCGTCAAGCCCGAGAAGTTGAATCCACTTCCCGGATCATAGCTGCTGCTTCCGTCGGCATTCATCGTCGTCGCAGAAGTGATGTATCCAAAGCCCTCGTTGTAGGAAGCCTGGTCGAACACCACCCAGTTCGATGCCCAATCAGCCGTATTCATGGACGTCGGCGTGAAGCCCGTCTGGAAGGTGCCCAACTGGAAAACATAACTGTTTTGATCCAGGACTTCTCCACGACTGTCCCGCAAATCCGAGAAAATCTCACTTCCCCACGTGATGTTTTGCGCCACCGCTCGCGAGGCCAGCAACCCCGCAGCCGTAGCGAGAAGAATCACAGTTTGACCGAACCCATTTGATTTTTTCATCTCTTCCAGGAAATCTCAGTTGACGTTCGAACCTCCTGTCCCGGATCCACCTGGAGTCCAAGGCACACTCTGAACGGGCGCTTCCAATCCATCCTTGCTGCGGATCATCACCGCGCGATCCCCCTCAAAGAGAATCTCCTCATCCCGCGGCGAAATCATGGCATCCCCCACTTTCGCCCACCGGTTCATGGCGGGATAAGGCCAAATGCTTTCGATCAGGAAATAGCTGTCATATCCATCAGCCCCCCCTGTATCGGGTCGCCAGACGTAGAAGGAATCCGCCGTCTTGAAATCGCGGCTTCCGAAGTATCCTGAAGCGAGATTCATCTCGCGGCCATAGGACCCGCTGGCGGATTGATCCACAGGATATCCTCCACCCACAAGGTTGATGCCGGACTCCAGGGGGCGAATGAAATGATTCATCCGAACCTCTCCATAGGAGAGCAGCGAGATCGGAGCCGTACGGTTGTTGTAGAACATGCCCTGGCCGGGAACCATCACAGTCCCACCCTGATCGGTCATGTTGCTATCCCCCATCAGCACCCACCGGGACGTCGCCGGATTGGCATCCCCTTCATCATACAACCAGTAAATCCGCCAGGCTCCATTGATGAAAGTCTGGATCTGATCGGCGGTGGACTGGCTGCCACTTGCGCCAAAGGCGGAAGGCGGGAAAATCCCAGCGAGAGTGCGATGCTGGTGAACGCTCACACGAGCCCCCGCAAGACCGCCCGGCAAGGGGCCGATGCGGGTGTTGAAGGGCGGCGAGGAAGAATGGAGTTGGGTATCGAAGGCGAGCGTGATCCGATTCCCCGCAAGCGACGCGATATCGAATCGATGACCTTCCCAGGGACCCGATGCCACCTCGACAAAGTAGGTCAAACCGGGATCAAGCAACCCCGCGAGCTCCGATTCCGCTGCAAACTCGATTTCCTGCCCGAACACTGCATCCACCGTGCCCGAGAAAAGTGTCTCCTGCAGGTAGGGAACATGATAGGTCTGGCAGCAAAGGCCGAAAGCGGTCTCCGTCCAGCCCTCGGGTTCGACATAACTGATCTGGTCCTCATCTCCATCAGGCAAAGCACCGGATCCTCCGTTGTCATCCAAGACCGCCTTGATCCGCACAACGCCGCTGCCTGAAGTCATCTGGGTCAGCGTCTCAAGATCATGGATCGTCACGGTTTCAGTGCAGTCGCCATTGTCAAAACTGGTGGAATTGGCGGAACTCAAAACCACACTTTGCCAAACCGTAGGATTTCCCGGAGTCACGGCATACTCCAGAAGATAGGTAACATTCTCCGCTGCACCCTTCGGGCGGACAAAGACGCCCTCAATGGTGCCAGACAGACTTGCCGATGGACGAATGATCCAGGCCGTACCATCCAACCATTCCCCCGGCACACCGCTGTCATGGGGCATCGCAAACGCGAACTCCGCAAAATTCTCATAGCGATCGAGATCCGGATTACCCGCCGCCAACTCGGTAGGATGGAGTTGCTTCCAGTCGGCCCAGGTGTCGGGACAGTTGCTGATTTCGACAAAGTCATTGAGCGCGTTCGCCGCTCCTGAGACTACCGTGATCGGCCTGATCTCGTCAGGGTTTCCACCATCCTTGTCGGACAGGCTCACATAGCCCGCAGGTTGGAGTTCCACCACGCCATACTGGCCGGGCATGAGTCCGGCAAAGCTGTAGCTGCCGTCCGCCTCGGTGGTGACGGTCACCGGATTACCGCCATCCAGCACCGGATTGCCACTTCCGTCCACGAGCGATAGGATCACTCCCTCGATTGCGGCGTCGCCCGCATTGTCATTGTCGGTATCCTCCCAGACCGTGCCGGTGATGGAGCCCGGTTGATAGTAGCCGAAATCGACGCCTGTGAGATCCTGATTGATGCCGAGTGAAACGGTGGCGATGTGAAGGCTGCCGATGCCGTCGGGATCATAGCTGCCAATGGATCCGGGCGGCAAGCCTGCGGGATTGAGGCGGACCTGATAGCTGCCGGATGTCAGGGGGCCGAACGAGTAGGCACCGTTGCTGTCGGTGGTCGTGGATGGTTCACCCGGATCAAGAGCGCCGTTGCCATCGAGGTCGATGAAGACGGAAACCCCGGAGACGGGAGGCTCGCCGGAATCGAACTGGCCGTTGGCATTGCTGTCGGTGCGAACGACACCCGCCAGCGTGGATGCCTGGTATTCGAAGTCGCGGCCGGTCACATTTCCGCCCTCAGCGAGGTCCACGTGAATCTGGTTTGGATTCAGGCCGTCCCGGTCGGCGAGCGTGAAGAGGTGGGACGGCACCGTCGTGGTGATTTCATGACCACCGGGATAAAGGCCGGTGAACTGATAGGCGCCGTTCAGTCCGGTGGTGGTGGACTGGCTGACATCGTCCGAGGTTCCGGGAATGCCGTCGGGGCCGGACCAGGTAAGTGTGACGGTGACGCCGTCAACGGCCGTTTCCCCGCTGTCGGCAATGCCGTTGCCGCCGCCAATCACGACCGTGCCG
>JALOTY010000013.1 GCA_025457665.1 Akkermansiaceae bacterium
GTGTTACAACGTAAGCCCCTAATCACGTCCGTCAACCTCCGCAACACGAGCGAGTGCCGCGCAGCCTCGTGCAAGCCGATCGGCGTAAACGTGCAAACCCAATTAAATTGCGCGTTATCACCTGCTGCATGAGCAGATCGCTCACTTTCGATAAATGGCGCGAATGAAACTGTCAAGCTACTTGCGGCCGCTAACAAGGATAAAAAATTTCGGCGTTAGAATATCAGCATCGGCTCTGGGCACCGTCTTTGGGATTACCGCAGTGTTCATTGGGTTTCGGGTGGTCCAAGCTCGAAAGTCGAAGCGCGGGTAAATCCGCGCGGAGAATGACCAAGCCTGCGGAACCCCTTGACAACACCTTCCGGTTGACCATTTTAGATCAGTATCATGAGGACCAAGATATTAGCTCCGCTTTTCGGTCGATGTGCGGTCGCACAGCCAGGCCCTCCATGGACAAGGTGGACCACGATCCACTTCCCCACGCGGAGCTGATTCGGAGGGTGGCAAAAAACTCCACGTGAATTGAAGCGAGGTTTCCGGTAGCGGTTTTAAGACCTCAACGTTTTCCAGAAAAGAGATGTTATGACCCTTCAATCGATCCTTGCGGCCGCCCTCCAGCTAGCGGGCGTCTTTCTCTTTTGCGATGTCCTTGGAACTGGAATGGGATTTTTGTCCTTCAGCGGCAGCATGCCTGGGCAAGGGGCTTCGGCCGATTGGGTCAAGATATGGTCATTCAACATGGCCTTTTGGATGGTCGGGGCCACCGTATCCCTGACCTTGATTTTTGCTGCTGGCCGGATTTCATCGCTCTTATGCCGGATCTCTTCAAATCGGCCGAATGCTGTGCTCTCCCATGGCTTGGTTTCGTCCGATCTCATCGTTCAGTTGTTCGCGGTTTTTTTGCTGATAAGGGAGGTGAATAGCGCGCTTAACCAGGCGATTTGGACATTTACCCGCTTGGAAGCCGAGAGGGCCATCGGGATGGCTCTCTACTATGCTGCAACCATTGGTATTTCTCTTTGGCTACTTCGGCATCCTGATGCACTCGGCCGGTTCCGCAAAAGACAGGACCTTCCCAAACCAGAGCAAGGCAGGGATGGATCCACTGCACATTCTGAGGCAAAATGACCCTCTTGACTCCAACCCCAAATCCGATTGTGGACTGGCGCTCACTGCAACCAGTGCCACACTGACTTATCTCCTTCAAAGTGATGACAAAGTTTGACCACGGAAGAGTCGCCGCACGGACTCTTGGATTTTTCTTCGGGGTGTCTGGCCTGGTGACGCTAGTCGATTTTGCGATCCATCATCAGCAGGCGAAGAACGCTTTAGATGAGATGGGATGGACGAGCTACGGGTCGCTTGAAGAGATCGAGGATCAGGGGGCATTTTCGACATTTTTCCACGATACCTACTACGTCGTGACACCGTCCATTTCCCCAATTGGGTCGGTAGGATTCCTCTTGGCCGGAGCAGGATTCTTCGTTTTTTCAGGGTACTTGGGCCGCTTGATCGGCGGTGACTCCCCAGAACCACCCCATAGGGAAGACGCCCCGTGACACCCCCTACCAGCCCTTCTCCCAGGGGTCTCTCGAAGGGCTCAGCCCCGAAATACAAGTCTTGGGGACAAGGAAATCAGCGCATCGCTCGAAAGGAACAGACAGGGCTCTAAAAGGCTGAATGCGGCGGGGGCTGCTGCGGGTCCCCTCGCCTCGTGCTTGCCATGGGCGGGGGGATGATTAAGGTTTCCTTAGTGAATCGCGGTTTTCGTCCCTTCCAGGCTTCATGAGCAAGTTCTCCGAATTTTCCCGCTCCTTGCGTGAGCTCGGTTCCGTCCGGGTGAACGACTGGGATTTTCGTGGGTTGATGCAGCGGGACATTCGCGAGATCGATGTCACGGAGTCGCTGCGGAAACTGGGCAATCTGAGGGTGCTCGATTGGGATTTCGCCGATGCCCTGCCGGCGGTGCACAAGCTGGCTTATCAAGAGGTTCACCTTGGCGAATGGGTGAGGAAGGCGGCCAACTACAAGGTCATCGATTGGTCCGACTCCGACGAGGAGAGCAGCGGGACAGCGAGTCCCGATCTTGAGGATCTCTCCCGCAAGCTCCGCGCCTTCATTCATTTCCTCACTGTGGCCATGGTGGACAAGCCCGAGCATGCGACGATCCGCGTCCGCCTGTGGGAGCCCGATCGGCTGCTGATCCGCCTGGTGGTGTCGGACGAGGACATCATGCAGGTGATCGGCCGTGATGGTGAAACGGCATCGGCGATGAGGCGCATGATCCAGGCGACCGGCGAGCTTCGAGGGGCGAAGGTCCGGCTTGAAGTGATGACTCACAACGAAGAGTTGGCGCTCCGTCAAAAGGGGCAGGATTTCCTCACCCAGGGTCCTTCCCAGCCTCAGCCTTCCAAAGCCTGACCCTCCGCCGCGACGAGCAAGTGCCGTGCGGCCACCGTGCCGAGCCGCGTGACCGCTTCCGCGCCGGAGAGCCGGAGTTCCATGACACCGCCGCGGCAGTCGTGCGCGACGAGTTCGAAGCGCACTCCTGGCTTCAGGTCATGTTCGGCCAGCCAGTCGAGCAGCCCACCTTCATCTTCGTTGACCTGCACTAACAGGTATTTGCCGGGAGGAACTTCGGCCAGACTGGTGCCGCCAAGATCGGGCATGCGTCCCTGGGCATCGGGAATCGGCGAGCCATGGGGATCGGCCACCGGGTGACCGAGCATTTCATCGATCCTCGCCAGCAGCCGGTCCGAAATCACATGTTCCAGCACCTCCGCCTCCTCGTGCACCTCCGCCCAATCGAGCCCGAGGACTTCGACGAGGAAAAGCTCGACCAAGCGATGCCGTCGGAGCACCCGCATCGCGGCTTCGCGACCGGACAGCGTGAGCCTCACTCCACGCCGGGGCAGGTATTCCACCAAACCGCGCGAGCCGAGGTGTTTCATCATCGTCGTCACCGTTCCCGGTGTGACTTCGAGTTCTTCAGCGATCGCGCCCACGGCCACCACGTCCCCTTCCTTGGCTCCAAGGTGGTGGATGGCTTTCAGGTAGTTTTCGACGGTGCTGCTGGGCATGGGCTGCGGAGTTGCTAACCCTTCGGAGGGGTCTTGGACACGCGAAAATCGTCCCGACTTGAGTTGAGGATTGCGGATCATGCCCGATGCTGGACGAATGAAGGAGATGGAAGATTACCTGGAATTCCAAAGGCACAGCGATGAGGAAGGCCTTGCTGAGGTCCTTGCCGCCTTGGACGAGGCGGGGATCCCGTATCGCACCGCCTCCACCGCACCGGGGACCGAAACCTCGTGGACAGGCACGGGAAATCTGAATCAAATCGTGATTTCCATCCCCGGCTCCCGGCATGCCGATGCCCGTCAATTGATGGAGGCGCGCTACCTCGAACTGGATTTGCCTGAGGACCATCACCTCCGCAGCGCCAGCGATGAGGACATCATTGAAATCCTCTCGCACGAGAGCGAGTGGAGTCCCTTCGATGTCGCCCACGCACGACGCATCGCCGCGGAGAGGACGATCGATGAAGACTTCATCCACCACATCGCCGGGCTGCGTTTGTCGCGACTTCAGGAAGGCAAGCAAGCGAGCCGTTTCCTCACCCTTGGCGGTCTGCTGCTGGCCATCCTGGGGGCTTCGGGCTATCCGCTGCTTTCCATCATGGCCCTCGGGATCGGCTGGTCGCTCATCAGCATGAAGGAAAAACTCCCGGAAGGCCATTTCCCCACCTACGATCCCGCCTCCCGCAAGATCGGCAAGGTGATCGCCATCTTCGCTCTGCTCACTCTGGCCGTGAGCCTGATCCTGTCGGGTCGCGCTCTTTTCTCGCAGGATTTCCTCATGCCCTAACAGCAAGCACCGAGACCGGGGCATCGTGCAGGAGTCTTTCGGCATTGGTGCCGAGGAAAACCGCGCCGAGTTTGGAATGTCCGCGGGTGCCGAGCACCACGAGGTCCGCGGCGATATCGGCGATGTGGCAGGTGAGTTCCACCGAGGGCACGGTGGATTCGAGCAGGGTGGTCTTCCATTTCCGTGCCTTGAGTTCATCGGCGAAGCCCGCGACCAATCGGGCCATGGCGGCCTCCGCTTCCTCGCGTTGATGAATGGCTTCCTGTTTGGCTTCCTCGCCCAGCACCTCGCCCCAGGTATTGCGATCCGGGGGATACATCACGTGGAGGATTTCCAATTCGGTTTCCCCGGTGGTTTCCTCGATCGCGCGGGCCAGCACGACCTCCGAAGTCTTCGAAAGATCCACGCAGGCCGCCACGCGGCGGAAAAGGGTTTCCTCGCGATCCCGGAGCAGCAGGACATCGCAATGAACCGTTCTGACGCATCGCGAGGCCACGGTGCCCAGGCGTTTGCGGTTCGGATGGTTGGCGGAAATGACCAACAAACCGGCATTGAGGCGATCGACCAAGGCATGAATCTCATCGGCCGGCCGACCCACCAGCACCTGCTGTCGGATTTCCCCTGCCCCGCCGATCTGGCTGACGCATTGCGCGAGCTTTTGTTTCGCCTGGCGCACCGCGGCATCGACCGTATCCGGATGCGGCTTGCAGCCGGGCCGATGCGGCAGGAGTCCGGGAAACACGACATAAACGACCTCCAAAGGCACACCCTCTGCGGCGGCGATCTGGGCGGCATGGGCGAGGACATGGGTGGAGGTCGGAGTCAGATCGACACCGGCCACGACAGGTTTTGTGAAATTCATGATCGTGCGTGAATGAAGGCTCATCCTGTCCGGCGCGAGCGGCTCACCCGGAGGCGTCTCAGGACTGGCATCGTTCTAACTCCCCATCTCCCCCGCGGCCATCTGATGAAAAGAATCACGCAGAGAATCGGCAGATCCGGTCAGTCGCCGCGCAACCCGGCGCGCCGGGGTGGGTTCACGGCTTCATGAAAGCGTTGCCCGCCTGCCTGCTCGGCCTTGCGTTTGCCACGATGGGAAATGCGGCCGGATACACGCCCCTGAGCAAGGCGGATGTCGAGATCCATTCGCTCACCCTTGAGGCGAAAGATGCCGCCCGCGAACGCAGCATCCCGGTTCGCGTCTATCTGCCACCCAAGAAGGAAGCCGCCCCCGTCATTCTCTTTTCCCACGGCCTCGGCGGTTCGCGGGACAACAACCCCTACCTGGGCGAACATTGGGCGGCGCGGGGATTTCTCGTGGTCTTCGTGCAACATCCGGGCAGCGATGAAGCGGTCTGGAAGAAGGCGAAAGGCAATCGCATCGAAGCGATGCGTGAGGCGGCATCGGCGAAAAACTATGTTTCCCGTACTCGCGACATCCCGGCGGTGATCGACCACCTTGAACGCTGGAACCTCGAAAAGGACCATGCCCTCAAGGGCCGGATGGACTTGGAACACATCGGCATGTCCGGCCATTCCTTCGGCGCGCAGACCACGCAGGCGATGGCGGGCCAACAGGCGGCGAGATGGGGCATCGAGGTCCGCGAGGAGAGGATCGATGCAGCCCTCATCCTCAGCCCGAGCCCGCCGGCCATGGGCGATCCTGCCGCCGCCTTTGCCTCGGTGCGGATTCCGTGCCTGTTGATGACGGGAACGCGGGATGACAATCCGATCACTCACGCCGACCCCAAGACGAGGCTTCAGGTTTTCCCGCATCTGCGTGCGGCTCCGGCGTGGCAGCTTGTGTTCGATGGAGCGAAGCATTCGGATTTCGGCCAGCGGGCCGGAGCGGAATCCGGGATGACCCGTTATCATAAGGCCATCCTCGCGCTCAGCACGGCTTTCTGGGACGCCACGCTTCGTGGGAAACCCGAGGCGGCGGAGTGGTTGCAGGGTGAAGCGGCGAAAAGCATCCTCAAGGAGACCGATCAGTGGGAAATGAACGATCGTGCCCGCCGTTGGAAACCTTGAGGGGTGAAATCAGGCCCCCGCATCGAGGTATTTCCACTCTCCGCGGTAGCGTCGGAAACGGGAAACCTCGTGAAGCTCGTAGGTCTCGCCCTGGACCACATAGCGGGCGATGAACTCGACCTTGCCGGTCTTGTCCTCCTTTCCGCCCTTGGCGCTGGCGATCACTTCGAGCCCGATCCAGTTCACCTGTCTGACCATTTTCTCCAACTCCTTCCGCAAGCCGGGCTCGCGGGTCTCGGGGTGGGTGGTTTCGACAAGGTAGCCCGGGAGCCTCATGTAGTAGGCGCTGTAGCGCGACCGCATCAGTTGCTCCGCGGTCGCCGCCTTGCGTTTGGAGTGATGCAGCGGCATGCAGCAGGTTTCATAGGGCATGGTGCTGCCACAGGGACAGGGGCGTCCGTCCGGCAGGCGGGCGGTTCTTTTCGGTCTCGTCACGCCGCGAGCATGGCAGCCGCGGGCGACTCCACCAATCGCGAATCGATGATGCGCAGGAAATCATCCGCCGGGACGGGAAAAAATCCCCGCTTGCATCTCGGAGCTTCTGGATTCCCTTGCAGGGTGAAAAAGAAATTCTATCCGCTTTTCGCCCTGATCGCTGCCTGCCATTTGCATGCCGAGGACAAGGTCGATCAACCCGCATCCTACGTCGACGAAGCTCCGCTGCCGGAAAACTGGCCCGCACCCGGTCCTTACGGCGAGGTGTCCGAGAAAAAGTATCCGTCCTACCGCGCCGCCTTCACCGACGGCAAGGGGGAGTCGAGCGCTTTCTGGACCCTTTTCCTCCACATCAAGAAGCACGACATCCCCATGACCGCCCCGGTCGAAATGCCGCTGGAAGAAGACGGCGAGCAACTGCGGCAAGGGGGCATGGCCTTCCTCTATCAGAACGGCAAGGTCGGCAACACCGGGCCGGATGGCACCAAGGTGGAAGTCCGCGATGTCCCCGCCACCCGTGCCCTGAGTTATGCCTGGCAGGGCGACGACGGGAAAAAGGAAGTCGCCACCGCCCGCGCGGAACTGGAAAAAGTCCTCGATGAAAAGGACATCGAGGCCAAGGGCTTCCGCCTGTTAGGCTACAATGGTCCCGGGACACCCCGCGACAAGCGGACCTGGGAACTTCAGGCGATCCTCGGGGACTGATCTTTCCGATTTCCTCAGCGCCGCTGCATCCCTTCCGGCATCCAGTCTTTTTTCATCGGCTGGATCGCCGGTTCGGCGGGGCTGGGGGCGGCGGCAGGGCTTTCCGCGGACGCCTCCGCAGCGGCCGGGACTTTCGCCAGTCCCGGGGCGATCTTGGCCTCGATGCTGGCTTCGTCCAAGGCCCCCACAAAGCGGTCCACTTCGGCACCGTTGACGTAGATTCTCACGTCCGGAATGCCACCCACACCCATGCGTCGGGCCAGTTCGCCATTGCGATCGATATCTACCTTGCCGAGCAGGACCCGACCGCCGTGTTTCTGCGCGATCGCTTCCAAACGCGGCCCGAGCATCCGGCAGGGACCGCACCAGGTGGCGGTGAAATCGACGAGCACCACCCGACCCGGAATGGCGGCAAAGGACTCGAACTCCGACTCTTCCAGCTCCCTGACCAGCGGCCCCGCGGGAGCGAGTTGGGCGGTGGACGGTGCCACCGCAGGCGCGCTTGGGGCGGCTTTGGCGCTTTCTACCTTGAGCTTTTTGATCTGCTCGCAGCCCGCGAGAAACAGCAGGGGAAAAAGAAATACGAAACTTGGCTTCATGGTTTTTGGGGTGTCGGAGCGGTTGACTGGGGCGCGGCAGGACGCGGCTTGTCCTTGGACGGAGCAGGGCTCGGATCAGCTTCCTCGACCTTGATGATCTCTTCGGCATCGGCGCCTTTTTCCAGACCCTTCACATCCGGGAGCCAGCCGGGACCGTAGCGTTTCACCAAGCCGGCGAGATAGCGGCGGATCGTCGCATCCACCACCGCCGGATCCGTTTCCCCCTTCAGCGAGCCGAGCTTCTGGCCCTTGGCATAGAAATCGAGTTGTCCGGCAAATTGTGCCGGGTCCGGGGGCTTGGTGCCGGCGGGTTGATTGGCCACGAGGTCCCATTCCGTGCAGCCCACCTTGTCGCCATAGGGCTTCTGCGCCTCGATGTTCTCCAGGATCTCCTTCAGCTTCTCGGAATTCGGGTTTCCATCAAGCCGCAGGTTCATGACGGTCAGGACTTCATCCCGCGAAATCACATCCTTGAAGTTCTCCTTGTTCACCGCCTCCAGAGTCTCCCGGGGGGCGACCACTTCGGGCTCCTGATTCCACGGCAAATCGAGGAAAAAGCCGGCCAGGATGCCAAAGGCCATGGCAAAAAACACCACCCCACGCTTGATCCATTCCGCACGCCGGAGTTCTTCCGCACTGAATTCGGTCGTGAAAGCTTCCTCGCTCACAGCGCGATCCTAGGGGATCCCGGGCAGGGGGGAAAGAAAACTTTGGCAGTCCTGATCTTTCAGAACCCCAGAAGTCTCAGGGGCGAAGAAATCCCCCGATCTCACCGGCTTCGGCAGACCCGCTCAGCGGCTGTCCGCCGTGGCCTTGATGTCGCTGAGGGCGGCGATGAAATCCCCGAGGATTTCTGCGGGGACCATGATGGTATCGCGGTTTCCCCCCACATCTTCGGTGATTTTCACCACCATCCCGCGGGAGTTTTCCTTCAAATCGAGGAAAAACGTCTTCCGGTCCGCCAGGATCTTCTCCGTGTGCAATAGTTCGTTGTCGCGGTGCACCATGCCTCCTTTCCGAATTAGGTATGGCGCTAGCTTCATCGCCTCCTCTTGATTGTCAAGGCAAAGGCCCGCTCGGGATGAATCCCCTGCCTCCCTCACCCGCCGCTTGCCGCAGGCCTCCGGCTCGACCAGCCTGCGGCCCCACCCGTGAGCAAGCTCCCGCCCCTCCTCCACCTGGCTCCCATGCAGGACGTGACCGATCTCACGTTCCTCCGCGTGCTGAGCCGCTATGGCGGCGCGGATGTCTATGTGACCGAGTATTTCCGCGTCCATGAGGCTTCGCGGCTCGACCCGTGGATCCTCCGATCCATCGACGAAAACCCCACCGGCCGCCCGATCTACGCGCAATTGATCGGCCAGGACATCCCGGCGCTCGTTCGCAGTGCCAAGGATCTGCTGGAGCACCCCGTGGCGGGGATCGATCTGAACCTCGGCTGCCCCGCGCCGGTGGTGTGCAAAAAAGAAGCCGGTGGCGGATTGCTGCGAAATCTCCCCAAGGTGGACCTCATCCTCGGCGCGCTGCGGGATGCCGTGCCGATCCATTTCACGGTGAAAACCCGGATCGGCTATCACGACGCGGAGGAATTCGATGCCCTCCTTGCCCTGTTCCGGCGGCACGGGATCGACCGCCTCGCCATCCATGCCCGCACCGTCCACGAACGCTACCAGACCCCGGTCCACCCGGAGGAAGTGCGCAAGGCGGTCGAAAGCCTGCCCTGCCCGGTGGTCGCCAATGGCAACATCGTCGATACCCGGACCGCCCTTTCCTACCATCAGCAGACCCAGGCTGCCGGGCTCATGATTGGCCGCGGAGCCATCCGCAACCCTTGGATTTTCCCGCAGATCCGCGCCGCCTTCCTGGGGCAGACTCCACCCGAACCGCGTGGCAGGGATTTGTTGGACTACGTGCGCACGCTTTATGCGGAAGTGGCGGCGGACTCGACGCGTTTCGACCCTGCGGGCCATGTGCAGCGGATGAAGAAAACCCTGCTCTTCGTCACCCAGGGATACGATCCCGACTTCGAATTCCAGCTCCGGCGTGCCCGCACTCCCGAAGAGTTCGATGCCATCTGCCGCGATTTCCTCGATCACGACGAAGCCGTGCCTGCCCTGCCGCCGGAAAACTCACGACTCTTCTGCGGCTTCGGGGAACTGCTGTCGAAACCCTGATTGGCGTCGGGCGGACCTCCCTGCAATCCCGAAAGAAAAGGGACTCCTTTTCGAAAAACCCGCGCCGGGGCCGAGCGAGAGACGCGTCTCAGTGAGACTCGCCGAGGGGCGTCTCGACCTCCGCCGCGGCGATTTCCGGGGCGACTTCGGCTTGGACACCAGGTTTCTCCTTAGCGGCGGAAAGCGGTTGGGAGCCCTTGCCGAGGCGTTGATAAGTGTCCCGCGGAACTTCGCGGACATAAGTCACGGCCAACCAGGCCATCAACACCGAGGCCGCTCCGGTCACAAAAAATTTCACGTTCATGATCAATGCCGACCGGCATTTCCTCCGGTCCGTAATGTTAGGCGGGACGCGCGGACTCATCCCTGATTCTCTAAGGTGAGTAAAGCAATTTCCCGGCCAATCGGAGAGATCCCGCCTCTGCGGAAAAAAATCGATGAAATCCTGAAACCTCGCGGCCCGAATGTTTCAGGACCGGGGGATGAAGTCCTCCCTATGCCTGCTCGCCCTCGCCTCATTCGCTCACGGTGCTGTTGTGATCGATAATCTGAACTCCACCACCAACGGCTTTTCCACCGGTCTCACCGGGCCCACTGCGGGCATCCCTCCGTTTTTCAGCGTTCCGAATCGACAAACCGCCTTCACCTTCACCACCGGGTCCGCCAGTGATGAGTTGGCCTCGCTGGAGGTTGCCATTTCCGTGATCAACAATGCCACGGCCATTTCCGCCACCATCAGCACCGGCCCGAGCGTGCCGGGCGGGGTCGATTCGATCACCATCGGCAGCGTCACCCCCACGGTCGCCAGCGGCGGCACGACCCTGCAATTCACCCCCTCCAGCCCCATCGCCCTCAGCGCGAACACGACCTACTGGATTCACCTCACGGTCCCCACGGGAAATGGTTACTATTCCGTCCTCCATGCCGATTCGCCCACCGAGCAACTTGGCTTCCAGCTCGGAGAAAGTTGGCAATACAGCCCCAGCGTGGGTTGGGGCACCATCACCCCGCAGGCCCGCACACGGATCACCACTACGGCCGTGATCCCTGAGCCGGGCGTGGCCCTTGCCAGCGGGCTTGGTCTTCTCCTGATGCTGCGTCGGCGTCGATTCTGAATCCGATTTTCACTCGTGGCATGCCCCGGCCCGCCTGTCTCCCCCGGCGGACCGGGGCATTTTTGTTTTCACGGATTTCCCGGTTCTCCCAGCCATTCGGGGCTGCGACCTTCCACCGCCAACCACAGACCGCGGCCACTTTCGGAGACTTGCAAGCACTCCGCCCGACGATTCCTCGCCACCACGCCCAAAGGCCGCCACGTGGGCACGTGCCACAGCCGCACCTCGTCGTCCATCGATGAGCTGACCAAGGTCCTGCCATCCGGAGAAAAAGCCAGGCTCAGCGGACGTTGCCGATGACCGACCAACTCGTGCCGCACTTCTCCGCTCGCGCCATCGCAGATCAAGACGCGATTCGTATCACTTCCGACCGCAAGCCAGCGTCCATCCGGCGTGAAACGCAGGTCGCCGATCACCCCGCTGGTCACCGCGCGCAGCGGCCCGGCTGGCTTGCCAAGGTCCGACACCCCGAGGAAACGCGGCCACACCGCCAGAGCGATACGGCTTCCGTCAGGCGTCAGTTCGATGCGAAAGGTCGCCGCCTTCACTCCTGAGACCCTGCCATCTTCCGTGCCGTCCGATTTCCGCAGAACCCGCAGCTCCCCATCGCCCAAAGTGTAGGCAAAATGGTTTTCCCCCGTGCCAAACACGAGGTCCTTGCCGCCGGGTTTCCCGATGGATCGCTCGCGGAGAAATCGTCCGTCCTCCGTGGACCACCATTCCATCACCAGATCCCCTTCCCTCCGCAGGGTGACGGCTTCGCGGCCATGGTCGGTGAAACCGAGGATTTCACGCGCTTCGCCCGCACCCAGGCGGATCGTGGTGCCTTCCTTCCGACCGAGCACCAGGCCGCCCTGCGGATTTTTTCCCAACCAAACCCGACCATCCGACCGGATCTGGAAAATTTTTCCCCGCCCCTCATCGGGGGGAGACGTTTCGGCGTGAGGCGGCCATCGCCACCAGCGAACCGTCCTGTCCTTCGATCCCGAAAAAAGCAGCGAACTCCGCTCGCAGCCTTCCAGCGTCATGATCTCATCGCCATGGCCCTGCAAAAGGTCCCAAGCCCCGGCCGGATCGCCCACCGCGATGGCCTGGCTTGCGCCTGCCAAAGCCAGCCCGGAGCCCAGCACGGCCATCGATCGGAAGGGACCGCCGGAGAGATCGCTCCATTCCTCCTTTTTACCGGTTCCCCGCTGAAAGCAGGTCAAAGTCCGCCCGGCATCGGAAAGCATGTGCAGCGCCTGCCCGTCCCGGGAGAATTCCATTGCCGTCACCACCCCTTGAGCCTTGCCAAGCGCCATTTCCCCTCCCCCTCCCACCTGCCTCACCCGGACCATGGCGTCCACCTTCGAAACCCAGGCAAGCTGATCCCCCCGGACCGCCATGCAGGGCTCCACGCCCTCCTCCTGCCACAGCAATTCCTGCCGCTCGGCATCGAATACCTCGAGTTGATAGGAATCGCCCGCACCATGCAGACAGATGAGCCGTCCACCCCCGTCGTAGGCCAAGTCCCTCACCATTTTCCGCGGGAATACCCTCTTGAGAAGGCCTTCCGGCATCGACCATACCCGGATGAAACCCCCATCGCCGCCCGTGGCGAGAAATCGACCATCCGGCGACCATGCAGCGGCGGTCAGTTCACCCAGCTTCGATGGCCGGGCCCGCATCCTGACTTCGTCCAGTGTGATTCCACCGTCCATCAAGGCAGCCCGGATTTCCGGCGATGCTGTGGCCAGCCCCGCCATCAGGGGAATTTCCATGGCCCCGAGAGGCGCATCGGCGCGCGGCAGGCGGACCAGCAGGCGGCCATCGGCAACCGCCCGCAGCACCACCTGACCATCGATCCCGACCGATGCCACCATCGTTCCATCCGGCGACACTGCCACAGCCGACACCGTGGCCTTGTGATCCTCGAAATGCTTCCAATCCTCACTGCGACAAAGCGACCGGGAAACATGCCACTCCAGCCCCCGGAGCCCGGCCGCGTGCTCATACCTCTCTAACAAGGCACGCGCCATCCCCAGATGACCGTCTTCGATCGCCCGGTTCGCCATGAAAAGATCGGAAGCATAAGATTGCCGGCGGTATTCTTCCGCGATTTCCGCCGCTTGCTCGGCATTCGCATCGGCCAGCCGGCTCTGAGTCACCGCCAGATTCCGCTCATGGCGAAGCGCCACCGATCCCATCGCCAGGGTCAGGGCGAGGAAACCTGCCGTGAGAAGAACCAATGCCGTCAGGATCGCCGCCGCAGGTCGGCGCCGCGACCACATCCGCACCCGCCTTCCCCAGCCGGCTGGACGTGCCTGCACCGGCTCACCCCGCTGCCACCGCGCCAGATCCTCCGCAAGGTCATCGGCGGAACGATATCTCGCCTCCGGTTCGTGCTCCAGGCAGCGCAGGCAGATGGCCGCGAGATCCGCATCGACCCCATCGAGCACATCCCGCCACGCCGGGCCCAGCACCCGCGGCGGCCCACCCACAAGCAAGTCGCAAAGCACCGCCCCCAGACTGTAGAGGTCCGCCGCCGTGGTCACCACCCCACCCTGTGCCTGCTCCGGAGCCATGTATCCGGGCGTGCCATGGCTGGTCCCGCGTTCACCCATCCCGTCTTCCACCGCGATCCCGAAGTCCGCCAGATAGGGCTCGCCCCGACCATCCAGCAGGATGTTGGCGGGCTTGATGTCCCGGTGCACAAGGCCGTGCCGATGGGCATGACCGGCCGCCCGCGCGATTTTCTCCACCACTCCGGCGATTTTCCGCCACGACTGCCGACCCGCCTCCTCCGGTCGTGCCTCCGCCAAGGTCCCCCCGGTCATCCAGCGGCTGGCGATGAAAAGAAATCCGCCCTCCTCGCCGGTGGCATGGACCGGCACGATGTTCGGATGGTCGAGCCGCCCCAGAGCCTGGGCTTCCGCGAGAAAGCGGGCCCGATCCGTCGATCCCCCGAGCATGGGATCGAGAAACACCTTCAGCGCCACCTCGCGGTCCGGGCCGGGCTGGAAGGCCAGCCAGACCTCACCACTGGCTCCGCGTCCGATCCGTCGCAGCGGCTGGAATCCGCCCAGTGTTTCCGGCATTTCAAAGCCATCCTCCCCGGCAAACAGCCCCTCCGCCAGACATGTCCGGCAAAGCTCCTGCATTTCCTCCCCGCATGTCGGACAGTCCTTCATGAGCGGGATAGCAGCCGCAACAAATGCTCCAGTTCCTCCGCCACCCCGTCCTCCTCACGACTGCTGGCGGCCACCTCGCTTCGCACCAGATCCCCCAGTCGCCGGCGGAGGCGATGCACGGCGGATTTCGTCGCCGCGAGCGAAAATCCCAGCCGCTCCGCCGTCTCCAGCATGGGCGGCGCACCCCGATCACCGGACAGATAGGGAGCCAGCACCTCGAAGGGTTTGCCCTCCCACTCCCGCTTCAAGCGCAACAGCGCCCGGTCCACGACATCCTCGGCCCAGCGTTTTTCAAAAGCCTCCTCCGGCGTCAGCCCCGCACTGGCATCAAGCCCCTCTTCCACCGGCACGAATTCGATTCCCCCACCCCGCTTCTGACGCATCGCCGCCTTGCGTTGATTGGCGAAATGATTCCTTACGCAGCCTAACAGGAAATTCCGGAACCTTCCGCGCTCCTTCCTGGCCTGGGTGAAGCCATCCCTGGCCATGAAATCCCGAAAGAAGTCCTGCGTCAGATCCTCGGCATCCGCCGGGCGGCATCCGGCCCGCCGGAAAAACGCATGCACCGGACCCCAATACCTGCGGCACAGCTCATCGAGCGCCTCCCCACCCTCGGGCTCGCCTGCCTTTTCCAGCAGCGTCCAGCGGGTGGTCAGAAACAGGGGGGAGCGACCTTCCATCGCGGTCCACCCTAGGCCGACGGATTCACCGGATCAAGCCGTCCGCCGCTTCCTGTCGCAAAAGAAAACCCGTCCCGGTAACACACCGGGACGGGTCATCATGCCTGCTTGCAGAAATTTCTCAATCCCCCTCGGGCACCGGCTCGACCGGCGCTTCGGGTGCTTCGGGTTCCTCCGGGGCTCCGGGCTCGAGGTCGTCCAAGGGGAGGAATTTCCCGGGACCGATCCGGAGACGCATGCCGTTGCCATTCTCGCCGGGACCGACGATGCCGCCGAAGTCGATCTTCTCCAGACGGGCACGGACATCGTCCGGCACTGCGGCCTTGTCCTGATCGGTCTCGTAGGGTCCTTCCCAAATCACCTTGCCTTCCTTGTCGAAAACCGATGCCTCACGGCCTTTGTCGGAGATTCGCAATTCAACGCTTCCCTGCTCATCGAGGAGGCGCACGGTGGAGTTGAAATTCATGTTGAAGTTCAGCCCGCCACCCTGATTGCCCATCTGCCGGCGGAGACGCTCGATCATCTTTTCCTGGCGACCTGGATCCATTTCCAATCTCTCCAACTCGCGCATGTTGTCCTCCAGCGCCTGGCGCAGGGCATCGGCATGTCTTTCGGGAAGCTGGTCGAGCATGCCTTCCGGCAGTTCGAGAGCTCCGGCCACTCCGCCACCGCCTTGGGCTCCGCCGGGCATTTCCGGCATGGCTTCCAGGGTCACCTCGATTTCACGGCGCTCGCCATCCTGAATGATGCCGGCCTTGACCTTGTCGCCCACTTTGCGGGTTTCGGTGATTTCCCTCACGGCTTCCACGGAGCCCACCGGCTTGCCATCGATGCTCACCAGCACGTCATTCGCCCGCAGACCGGCCTTGGCCGCCGGGCCGCCGGGAGCCAGATCCGCGATGAGGATGCCCTCACCGGCCGCCAGCTTCAGATGGCCGGCTAGAAGTTCGGGGATGGGATCGAGCACCACGCCCAGATAAGGTTTCCCGGCCTGCGGCATCGGCACCGCTTCCACCGCGCCGCCTTCTTCCTGCGCCTCACCCGGTGCCCGGGGGGCATCGCCCACTTCCACGGGCGGGGCCTGGGGCGGGATCGGCTCGGCTTCCACGGGGGGCTCGATCGCCATGACCGGCGCACAAATCAGGGCGACGGACAGAAGTTGTTTGATTCGATTTCGTTTCATCTCGGATGTTGCGGTATTCAATACTAGAAGCGTAGTAGTTGGCCGGATTCGTCTTGGAAAATGGGTGCGGGCGCGGATCTCAGTCGAGTTCTTCCGGGGCCACGATGTACTGCACCCGCGGCACTTCGGCCTCGAAGGTCTCGCCCTTGTCGTTGGTGAACTTGATGCGGTCGGTATAGACCACCTTGAGCACCCGCATCGGCTGGGCATCGCCATTCCAGCGCACGCCGAGGTCGCGGGTGGTTTCCACCTCGCTGCCGAAACCCGCCGGGGTGAATCCCGCCGGGGAAGCTGCCGCAGGACCCGCGGCAATCTGCCCGGCAGTGGGAGGGATTTGGGCCACGGGGCCATCGATGGGTTTCTCAGGACTCAACCACAGCGCGCTGATGCCCCCGGCGATCGCCACGGCGGCGGCAGCGGCCATCCACCCGCGACTGCGCGACCCCTGCGGGCGGGCGGCCGATCCACGGGGGAAAAGCAGGAGTTTGTCGTCCGCACGGAATGGGGTGCGTTCCAAAGTCGCGATGAGCTTCCCGGCAAGAGGCCCGGCAGGGGCCAGCGGCAGCAGCCTTTTGAGCTGTTCCTCCACCGGCACCAGCCCGGCCTCGCGGCCCACGGCGGGGTGGCCCACGGCACCCATGAGCCGTTCCATCAAATCCGCCTCGAGGGCCTGAGGCAGCAGACCTTCGAGTTCGGCTTCCAGTTTGTGGTGTTCCAGGTCCATCAGATCGAGAGGTCGCCCTTGCGCCGGGCGGAGGCGAGTTTCTTCTTCAAGGCTTCGAGCCCGTAACGATACCGCGACGCCGCGGTGTTCGGAGAGATGTCCAGCGCTTCGCCGATTTCCGCGAAGGTCCTTTCACCCCAGACTTTCATGACGATGACTTCGGCAAATTTCCCCGGCAGTTCCTTCAGCCCGAGTTCCAGCAGCTTGCGGGTTTCGTCGTCACTCGCATCGCTCTCAAACCACGGGTGAAACTCGTCCTGGGTTTCCACCACGGTATCGCCCACCACCTGGTCTTCGCGGCGGCGGCGGCGGTCGTCGCGCCGACCCAGATCAATCGCCAGTCGGCGCAGGGTGGTGAAAAGGTAAGGCATCCAGGCTTCCTGTCCGCCGGTGAATTCGCCGGCATCGAGTTTGTCCACCAGCTTGACCAAGGCGTCCTGCAGGATGTCCTCCGCATCCTCCTGCGAGCGGGTCTGCTGCCGCGCGAAAAGCAGCAGGCGCGGGCCGTTCAGGGACAGCCATTCGCGCCAGGCACTGGCGGAGGGAGAAGGAAGCACTTCGGTTGCGGGTGGCACGGGAGGTTCGCTCGGGTTCATGGTTGTAGCGAAGCGGTGGGACCTTCTTGTTTAATCGATGCCCCTCTCCCGGCCAAGGCCCGGCCGGTCGGGGAGTCCGCCATGGCCGCGAGTTCCGTCGGCGTCCCTACCGCCACCACCCGCCCGCCCCGACGACCTCCGCCCGGGCCGAGGTCGATGACATGGTCGGCCGCCCGGATGACGTCCAGATGATGCTCCACCACCAGCACGGTATGCCCCGCCTCCCGCAAGCTCCGGAAGGCGGTGAGCAGTCGCTCGACATCGCCAAAGTGCAGGCCGGTCGTCGGTTCATCGAAGAAGTAAAACGTATGCGGCGCCGCCGGCCGGGCCAGTTCGACGGCCAGTTTCAGCCGCTGCGCCTCGCCCCCGGAGAGAGTGTCCGCCGCCTGTCCCAGCCGCAGGTAGCCCAGGCCCAGATCCGCAATCACCCTGAGGATGGACGACAATTTCGGCACCGCCGCAAAGACCCCCGCCGCCTCGGCCACGGGCAGCTCCAGCACGTCCGCGATGTTCAGCCCCTTGAACGCCACTTCCAGCGTCTCGCGATTGAATCGCCTCCCGCCGCAGGCCCCGCAAGGCACCCAGGCGTCCGGCAGGAAATGCATTTCAATGCGCAATCGCCCCGCGCCCTCGCAGCGCTCACAGCGGCCACCGCGGGTGTTGAAACTGAACCGACCCGCCCCATACCCGCGCTGACGGGATAGCGGAAGCTTTGAAAACAGATCGCGAATCAGATCGAAGGCGCCGGTGAATGTCGCCGGATTCGAGCGCGGGCTGCGGCCGATGGGTGATTGATCGACGATCACCGCCTTGCCGATGTGTTCAAAGCCATCGATGCCATCATGCTCGCCCGGCCGTTCGGTCGACCCGTGGAAATGCCTCCTCATCGCCCGCATCAGGATGTCATCGGCCAGGGTCGATTTCCCGCTCCCGCTGGGTCCGCAAAGGCAGGTGATGCCTCCCAGCGGGATGCGCACGTGGAGGTCGCGCAGGTTGTTTGCCCGCGCGCCACGAATGACCAATTCGCGGCCCCACTCGAGGTCGGAGGGAAACGCGGCGGCAGCCCGGATCTGCGTCGGCCCGCGGCCGAGCCATTCTTTCGTCGGCGATCCCGGAACCGTGGCCATGGGGCCATTGGCCAGAAGATATCCGCCCTCACTGCCTGCTCCGGGGCCCAACTCCACCAGCCAATCCGCCGCGCGGATCACGGCCTCATCGTGTTCTACGACGATCACCGTATTTCCCCGGTCGCGCAGGTCCTTCAGCGCTGCCACCAGCCGCCCGGTGTCTTCGGCATGGAGGCCGATGCTGGGTTCATCGAGCACATACATCACCCCGGTGAGACCGATCCCCAACTGCGTCGCCAGCCGGATCCGCTGCGCCTCGCCGCCGGAGAGCGTTCCGCTCGCCCGGTCCAGGCCCAGATAGCCGAGCCCCACGCGGTCGAGAAATTCCAGTTTCTCCCGCAGTTCGGAAACCAGCCTGCCACAGACCGCCGCGCGATCCTCCGGCAGCCGGACTTCCCGCAACCACGCCAAGGCGTCCTCAACCGCCAACCCGCAGAAATCCTGGATGCCCAGCCATGAACTGCCCCCGATCTTCACCGCCAGCACTTCCGGCTTCAGTCTCCGGCCGCCGCAAGCCCGGCAGGGCCTGTCGGACATCACCCGTCCCACCCTCCTTCTCACCGCCTCGCTGCGGGCCTCGCGGAGCTTTCGTTCCGCCTCCACGCAGAGCCCTTCGTAACGTTTGATCTGCGGTTTCTTCTCCGCACCCACCTTCCATCCGGTTTCCAGCATGCCTCCGGAAAAGAGCAGGGATTTCAAATTCTCCGGCAGTTCGGAGAAGGCCACGCCCGCGACGTCGAACATCCGCTCCATCGCCTCCGCCTCGCGCTTGAAAGCCTTTTCCCGCTGGGATTTCGGCTTCCACCAACCCTTCACGGCTTCATCCAAGGGCTTCGAAGGGTCATCGACCAAAAGGCCCGGATCGCAGAACCTTTCCGTCCCCAAGCCTTCACAAGCCGGACAGGCCCCGAGGTGGGAGTTGAAGGAGAAATGCCGGGGTGTCAGCTCACCGATCATGAATCCGGTGCGCGGATTCCGATAGCTGGTCTGAAACGACCGCGTCTCCCAGCCCTCCGCACCGGGCCGCTGGACGAGGGCTTTCGATTCCGCGCCACAGATCCTCAAGGCCGTTTCCACGGAGTCCGCGATCCGCGATTCCGCCCCGGCCCGCACGACCAGGCGGTCCACGACGACCTCCACTTCCTTCGCCCGCTCCGGCCAAGCGGCAGCCGCTTCATCCAAATCCAGCATTTCCCCATCCACCCTCACCCGCACAAATCCCTGCCGCTTGAGGTCCGCCGCCAGCCTCACTGCATCCCCCGCCTCCTCCCGCGGCACCGGTGCCAGCACCACCACTTTCGTCCCCTCCTCTTCCGCCGACAAGGCCGCAACAATGTCCGCCGCTCCCATCTTTTCCAGCCTCTCGCCCGTCTCCGGATCATGCGGCGACCCCGCCGCCGCCCACAGCACCCGCAAGTGCTCGTAAATCTCCGTCGCCGTCGCCACGGTCGATCGCGGATTCAGCCCGCCGCTCCTTTGCTCGATGGCGATTGCCGGACTCAGGCCATCGATGCCATCGACGTCCGGTTTCTCCAGTTGATCCAGAAACTGGCGGGCGTAGGCCGAGAGCGACTCCACAAACCTCCTCTGCCCTTCGGCAAACAGCGTGTGAAAGGCCAGCGACGACTTGCCGCTGCCACTCGGACCCGTGACCACCACCAGTTGCTCCCGCGGAATCTCCAGATCGAGATTCCTCAAATTGTGCTGCCTTGCCCCTCGAATCCGGATCACGCCGCCCAGAATCGATTTTCGAAGTTCAAATTTCAAATTTCAAATCCGATGCTTCCGCCCGTGACCGCCGATTTCCTCCATCCCTCCTCCTGTTCGCTGAAAATCTGCGGTGTCACCCGGGAAACCGATGCCATCCAACTCGCCGAACTCGGCGTGCATGCCCTCGGTGCCAATTTCTGGCCACGCTCGAAACGTTTCCTCGATCCCGCCCACGCCGGATTTCTCAAAGACCTCGCCGGCCGCATCTATCGCGTCGGCGTCTTCGTCAATGCTGGCACCCACCAACCCCGGGAGCTTTTCGAGCTGGGACTCATCGATGCCGTGCAACTCCACGGCGATGAACCCGACTCCGACCTCCTCGCCCTCGCCGCCTCCGGCATTCCGCTCATCCGCTCGGCCACTTTGGAAAATGCCCGGGTCCCCGCAGGCAATGCCGCCCTGCTCCTCGATGCCCACGCCCCTGGAGTTTATGGCGGCACCGGCCAGACCATCGATTGGTCCGCCGCCGCCCGCTTCGTTCAGGAAAATCCCGCCCTGCCCGTGATCCTCGCCGGTGGCATCGTCCCGGAAAACGCCGCCATCGCCGTCCGCACGGTGAGGCCCTGCGCCATCGATATCGCATCCGGCGCGGAATCGGCCCCCGGCATCAAGGATTTCGACAAAGTCCGCGCGCTCCTCGCAGCTCTGGAGGGCTGAGGTGAAAATCGTCTTTCAGCCCGGATTTTCCTCAGGGTCCGCGGCGTAAACCACCTTCGTCTTCGCCCACTCGTCGCCGAGCCGACGCCCCTTCAGCGAGGTCGATTCGCGGTTCATCAGCAGGATCGCTTCGACGATGCCGAAAAACGGGATCAACAAAGCCGCATTCCGCACCGCCCCCGTGGTCCAGTCGCCCGCCATCGGCGTGCCATCCAGTTTCACCACCTGCAAACGCATCGCCATCTTGCCGATGCTGCCGGACTTCAGGAAAGGAAACGAATCCCGGCCTAACAGATAGGCAATGCCTGCCACCCAGCCGAGTTTTTCCGCGAAGCCGGGCAGGATAAAAATCAGGGCCCACTGGATGCCCACCATCACGAGGATGTCGATGACTCCAGCCAACAAGCGCGGGTTGATCTCCGCCACTGTCCCTGCTTTCGACCCTTCGTCCTCCGGGGCATCAGGCAGGGTCTTCACGTTCAGGTTCGCAGAAGCCGGATTTCCCGACTCCGTCTTCGGGTGGAAAAGCGACTCATCCACCGGCGGTGGTGGCGGCGGCGGGGCCAGACTCGGTGGCGGCGGGCTGGGGCGCGGCATCGGCGGCGGGCTGTCGTTTTCCTCAGTCATTGCCCAGCCCTTATCTCATCGATTCCCCACAATCAATCCCGCATGTCCTCGAAGACACGATGCGAGAAATACCTTTCCATCCGATCGGGAAACACCGTCACCACCTGGGCGTCCGCCCCATAACGGCGTTTGGCATCGATCGCCGCCGCCAGATTCAGTCCCGAACTCGGCCCCACGGGAAATCCCCGTTTCCACAGCCAGCGCGTCCATGCCAGGCAATCCTCTTCCGCCACCCGCCATTCCTCCAGTCGCGACCCCATGCGGCCACTCCAGTCCGCATAAAGCTCGGACAGCCCCTCGACCACCCCCGGCACCTCCTTGCTGAAGGCCAGGCTGCAGCACTCCACATTGTCGCCGTAAATCCTTCCCCCACAAGGGATCGCCGCCACCGCCCGGGCCTCGCAGCCCGCTTCTTCGAAAGCTTCCCACAGCCCCCTCAAGGTCCCCCCCGTCCCGACCCCGCTCACCACCACATCCACGCAGCCGCCTTCCATTTGCGCGAGAATCTCCGGGCCTGTCGCCAGGCGGTGCGCCTCGGCATTGTCCGGATTCGCAAACTGCCGGGCCGCAAACCACCCGCGTTCGGCCGCAGTCTCCGCCGCCACCCGCATGACCTCAGCCATGCCGCCCGACACCCTCACCACCTCCGCCCCATACGCCCGCATCATCAGGCCCCGCTCGGCCGTCGCCGTGTCCGGGATGTAGGCCACGAATTTCAGCCCCATCTGAGCACAGGCCAAGGCCAGCGCAATGCTGGTCGAGCCGCTCGATGCCTCCACCACGGTATCCCCGGCCTTCACTTCTCCACGCCGCCAGGCCTTTTCGAGGATGTGCCGGGCGATCCGGTCTTTCGTCGATCCGCTCGGGTTCATGAACTCCAGCTTGCACCAGATTTCCCCGCAGTCGTCGTCCACCCTCACCGGCACCAGGGGAGTCGGCGGGACCTGCCGGATAAAGCGGCCCGCCGTTCCCAAGACCCTGGTCGATGCGTTCGTCATCCCACCAGCCCACCGCCGCTCAGCCCGCAGGCCAAGCAGGAAATGGAAACCCAGCGGAAAGCCGACCCAAGCGCCGATTTTCAGTCAGGTCCATCGCCCTTTTCCAGTGCTTTCCACGACCGGAATTACCGGGAAATACGGTCAACCTTCGCCATCCAGTGGACAGACCAAAGCAAAGAGCGCTTCCCATCAAGGTCGTGATGTATAAACGTTGGCATGGGATGTGCGCTCTGCATTCTTTAGGCGTCAAAGAAAAGCGCAGGCCACCAGCCCCTCAGAAGTCAAAATATCCTCACAAAACCAATGCCGCTTCTGGCGATTTTTCTCACTTTTCTAGTTTTATTTTGATTCTTATGTGGAATTTCTTCATCTCCCTAAGGGACCCAAGGGGCGCCACGGAATCTGAATTCCGTCAACTCCTTAGATCATAAATTTTCCGTAAAGGTGAAGAAACCTCAGCATGGCGCAGCTCGGCGCTCCTGGTTTTGGAATGCCCGCGAGTCAGCAACCGTGCGGCAGGTGATCGAGCGGGCTGGGGGTCCGGAGAAGACGAGCCGGTGAGACATGGGTGTACACCATCGTAGAGTTCAGGCTTTTGTGGCCCAGAAGTTCCTGAATGGTTCGGATATCGGTGCCGTTTTCCAGGTGATGGGTCGCGAAAGAGTGCCGCAGTGCATGGCTGGCCACCCCGCTTGGTAGACCGACTTTCCGTGCCACTCGGGAAATAGCGTGTTGAAAAGTCGCCTTGTGAATGTGTCCGGTGGGGCGATGGAGTGTCGTGCGGCCGGGAAAGATCCAGAAATCTGCCTTCACGCGGGAACCGTCCCCCTGGATACCCGGCCATTGCGGCCGGGCCACAAGGCTTCTCCAGATGGCCTCGGATTCCGGAATGAAGTTCGAGAGCGCGCGTGCGCAGGCATGGGCGAGGGGGAGCACCCTTTGACGGTTCCCCTTGCCGTAGCGGACCGTGATGATGCGGGAGACCAAATCCAAATCCCGAAAACGGAGAGCTACGGCCTCACCGATGCGAAGTCCGGAACCATAAAGAAGCTGAGCGATGACACGATCGCGCTCCTTCAATCCATCGAGAAGGGCTCCGACCTCACGATGAGAGCAGATCCGCGGCAACTTCTCCGATCTCCGTTTCAAGGGGTAGCCCCAATCGGGTGCCAGGCGTTTTTCAAAGCGGCAGAGAAGCTCCAGAGCGGCGCGCGCCTGGATCTGACTCGAAACCGAAAGCCTATGACGAAGGGCGTAGTCTTCGATGAAATCGACCTCGCTCCGCTTCGTTAGATTCTGATAAAATGATGATAAAGTATAACGGCGAATCCATAATAGATAACTCCGCGTGGTTTCTTTGGAGTAGGCCAGAACCGCAGCAAATCTCTCGATGTTCGCAAGGAGGTCGTGCTGCAAATCGAGACCTTTGAGGGTGGTGGATTTATACATTGTGAGCAAATTGATGGCAGTTTCGAAGGTGCGAATGGAAACCACGGAATTCAGATTCCGTGAGATGTCCTCGGCGGGTTCGTTAACCAATGCCGGAAGGAATACACAAACGTTTTGCAAGCGCGGCCATTGATCCGCCTTCAACGGGTTGTGCTCCCAGCCGAGAGCTGAGGGAATCGAACTTTACCTTGAAGCCGACGATCAGCCCGTATCTTCCTTGGATCGGCGCGAAAGGGTATCGACTTCTCACGGCAAAGCCCGAAGGGCGAGCGCTTCTTCTCTCTTCTCTTTTTGTTATTTCCTCCTGTGTGTTTGGAGGGTGTGTCGATTCTACCCGCACTAGGACAGTGTGGTGTAGGGTGAACGGCTGGCGGGGACGTAGCCAATCACCTGCGCCGGGGGGCGTGGGCGGCTACACAAAATCCCCGCCAGCTATCTCCCCTTTCCTTCTTGCGCCCTTCGCCAAACGCGATGCCGATCATTCACCCGCGATTAAGTCATCGGCAATGCTCTCGGATTCCTGCCTTCGTCCGCCCTCCATTGACTCACCTTCACGGGGACCAGTAAGGGGGTCCAGCCGGTCAGGGGCGGGGCGGACGAAGACAGAAATTCATCCGACCCCGCGGACTTGGGGCGAAAATAGCCAGGGATTCTAGCCATTCGCGATTCAGTTATCGAAAGTAAAGAAGCACGGATCCCCCCATGAGAACACCACCTATCGATCATGACGATGGAATTTGGCAACCGGCATCCCGGAAGATGCATCTTGTTTTCGCGATGCTCACGATCCTTTCCTTTTCTCTCTGGATCGCCGGATTCAGTTATCTCTGGAGGTCCTTTCATCATTCTCATCCCAAGCACAGCGGACCGACCTCTGGATCATTGATTATTGATCACGATCCTGGTGAGCCAAGTCATCCGACCCTCTCCGGCGCTACGCGAGATTCGGTTTCTCATTCTCCTGCTAATCCAAGCACCCCATGAACACCAACAATACACCAAACATGAAACCAAGACAAAAGATGGCACCCGCCTTGGGTGTGGGATTTCTCCTGGCAATCGCGGGAAATACCCATGCACAGACCACCACCTGGTATGGCGTCAATAACAATGCCGCCGCGGCCGGCGCCACCGGCATCGATGCCGTCAGCCTCATTGCGAATACCAGTTGGCACGATGCCAACATGAGCGAAGCCAGCCCGAACCTCGTCTCAGGGAACGACCTGACGACTCAAGTCCGCGGAACCAAAACCGGCATCGGTGCCGTGCTCCAAGTGGCAAGCGTTTTTCGCTGGGATGGCCTCAATATCACGGACAGCGTTTCCAGCGCCAGCTACTTCTTCAATGTGGAGTTCCTCCAGGGAGGAGCAAACACCTACTACATTACACCGATCGCCCCGGGAGCCGGTGCTTGGGATGAGGATACCGCCACTTGGGGAAATCTGGATCCTTTCATCGACTACTCCGCCACCACCGGCGGGTTCACCGTCAGCTCCACTGGCTGGATGAGCCTCGATGTGACCAGTCTCATGGAAGACTACCGCCTCGGCAACAATGCGGGCTTCGCCATGGTTCGCGATGTGAATGTGACCTCGGGCCAAGCACCCTATTTCACCCAATACACCTCCGAGGCTCTCCCGACCCAAACCCCTGGTCTGAGCATCACCACGGTGCCCGAACCTTCGGTTGCTCTCCTGGGTGGCTTGAGTGCCATGCTTCTCTTCCGCCGCCGTCGCTAAAACTCACTCAAAGGACCAAAGAAATCACATAGCCTCAAATCACGAACCTTCATTTCATTCTTATGAAAAACAAACAACAATTGATCGCAACTGCTCTGCGCACTTCTCTCATCACCGCCGCGATGGCGGGTGTTGTCCACGCGGCACCAACCGTCACGGCTGATAATGGCGTCAATCTCTCCGGAACCGGCTTCATCACCGGCGCACCCGCTGTCGAAGGTGGCTTGGCCGATGCGCTGCAGGATGCCGCATCCTACATCGTCCCGGTCTCCCAACTCACCGGGATCAAGTCGGATGGCTTGCCCCTCGCCTACAATGACCTCATCCCGCTGAAAACGAGCAGTATCGAGATCGTTACCGGCTCCGGTGGCAGCGCTCCCTCTGGCACTGCCGTGGTCATCGATGGTTCCGGCATTGAAACCAATGCCCTGAGCATTCTCGATTCCGGCACCAATGCCCTCGCCGCCATCACTGTGGTGAACGGTGTCGTCAGCGTCGGTGGCACACCGCTCCCCACGGCGGCGAGTGCCGCTCAGTCGCTGGCTCCGGCTGGTTCCACCATGGTAGATATTCCCGGGGGGACGCTCACAACACTTGCGGGTCAGGCTGTCTCAATCACCATAGCGCCGTTCAAAATGTCCCGGACAGAGCTAACATTCGGCGAGTGGTATCAGGGGATTCGCTGGGCTTGCCAGAATGGCTACACGTTTGCGGCCACCACAGTGGCTATTTGGGATAACTCAGGCCGCAGTACGCCGCAACTGTCTGTTGATATGACCAATGCAGGCGTGAGCCCCGTGGTCACCAAGTTCGCAGGTGGCGCTGCCGATGAGATTGCCAACGGTGGCGGCCACAGCCTTGGCTCGGCCGATCACCCCGTGGTCGGAGTGAACTGGTTCGACGCCTTGAAATGGTGCAATGCTCGTAGCGAGATGGATGGCTTCACCCCTGTCTACTACTTGGATGCTAATGCGAATGGTGACTACGATTCTGGGACTGACACGGTCTTCAAGACCGGTCAGCCAGCAAACGCTACGATCATAGTGGACCCTGCGGCCAATGGCCTGCGCTTGCCGACCCAATCCGAGTGGGAATGGGCAGCACGGGGTGGCAACATGGCAGCAGACAGCTACCCATGGGGCAGCGCCAATATCAGCGGGATTAATGCCAACTACCAGAATCTGGATTACAGCAATAGCCCGGCTCGTGGCCGCAGCAGTCCTGTCGGCAGCTTTCCAGCAGGCGTAAACCCCTACGGTCTGCATGACATGTTCGGGAATGTGTGGGAGTGGTGTGCAGACGTCACTCCTTCGGGTGACGGTGCTGTGGCCATCGGCGGCGGTTGGCTCTCAGCCGGAGGCGGTCTGCTAGTGTCCACCCCCCCTCCCATCATCCGCCACGCCGACCTCGGCTTCCGCATCGTCAGGAACTAGACGGTCTTTGGTTTTCCCGGTTCCAATCAAAAACCGGTTCTCCTCCCACAGATTTCAGAGACGGCTATCGCTTAGGTTTACATCTGTGGGAAGGGCATTGATTTTCGAGGTGGTGGGCCTGTGGGAAAGCCATTTTCACGGATGAATTTCACAGCAGGTTGAGGAATTTCAGGTGCTTTTACATTCTCAACGAAATGGTGAAGCATCTACAAGGATTTACCAAAAGCAACGACCTATATTCCCAAAGGCTGGGGGATCTACCCGGCTTTCCACCAAATAGGCATTTATCACTCAATCATTTGCCACATCATGCGTAATCTGTATCTTTTTCTTCTCATTTCCCTGGGCTGCTTGCAAATGCCTGTCGAGTTGCATGCTTCATCAGAAACTAGAGACTCATCTCATTCCGCATCTGTCGATTCTTCCAGCCCTGCGGTAATCTCACTTCGGGTAGCCTACGATCTCTGCTGTCAATATCAGGACCTCGCTGCCGCCGCCCCGCTTGCGGTTCAACTTGCCACACTCGACACCGGCGCGGCACACAAGTGGAAGGGAGAATTGGCCAAAATCCATTTCGCCACAAATCGCCACAAAAGTTGTCTCTTGATCCTTCAGGATCTCGCCCAGAAACACCCGGAGCACTGGAATGCCGCTCTGGCAGAAATGCAGGCCCTCTGCCACGAAGCGCTTGGGAACAAGAAGGAAGCGCTGGAAGCGTGGCAAGCGCTCTGGTCACGCAGCAAGAGCGCCAGTCACGCGGTGCGCGTCGCAGGCCTTCAATTTGATGCCAAGCTGCTCGCCGAGGCAGAGGCGACCATCACGACCGCTCTGGCCGCAGCGGATGCCGCCACCACCATGATCAAGCTGCCCAAGACCCGGGAGGAGATGCAGAACACCCCTGCCGCGGCGGCTTTGCACAATCTGCGGGCACTCGTCATCCTCACTCGGGATCCACAGAACCGCCAAGCGGCCAGGCAGGAGCTCGAAAAGGCTTTGGAGATCAGTCCGGATTACGAGATCGCGAAGAGAAACCTGGCCGGATTGGACGAAGCCAAGCCCCCAGCCACCGAGTGAGCGGGGGGCGTGAGTTCACCTCAGCTTTCGCGCCGGGGAAGGCTTCGGCACCGCTGAATTTACCCACCCTTTTTCCATGAAAAAACATCTTCCGTCGTGTTTGGGACTCCTCGGCATCCTCTACCCTCAGGTCCATGGCCAGCTCTCCGCACCGGAGGGGCTCAACCTGAATGGCACCGGTTACATCCTCGGCAGCCCCGTCCAGACCGCGCCGGATGGTCAGCTCCTTTCATGGGACCGCGGCTCATGGCTTCAGAGCAGCATCGTTCCTGTAGGCCAGTTGACGGGGATTCTGCCTGATGGCTCTCTCTTGCAGTTCGAGGATCTGGTGCCCCTCCGAGCGTCGAGCCTCACCGTAGTGACCGGAAACGGCGGAACCCCACCCACAGGCGTCTCAACCCGCATTTCCGGTGACGGCATCCAGACCCATTCCTTGTCACTCCTCGATCCGGCCGCAGGTGTTCTTGCGGTGCTGGGTGTGAATGGGAATCGTCTCCTGCTCGATGGCAAGCCACTCACGGGAAGCACCGAAGACGGGAATCGCGCGCTGGCCCCCGCTGCCGCCGCGCAAACCTTGGCCGAAGTCAGTGGGGGAACCTTGACCACTCTTGCCGGTGCCTCAGGTCTTTCGCTTCCGCTTGGGAGCTTTCTTGCCTCGCGTACGGAAGTGACTTTTGGCGAATGGTTTCAGGCTCTCCGTTGGGCATTGCAGAATGGCTACTCCTTCGGCGGCAATGCGACCACTTGGTGGGATGCCGGCGGTCGCGCCACCCCACATTTGAGCGTACAAATGGCTACGGCAGGGACCTCCCCGGTAAGCATCGCTTTTGGAAGCGCCACCAACGGCGCGATCGCTGCACCCGGAGGCCACAGTTTGGGGTCCCATGATCATCCCGTCGTCGGAGTGAGTTGGGTGGACGCAGTGAAATGGTGCAATGCCCGCAGCGAGATGGATGGCTTCACTCCAGTTTACGCCATCGATTCCAATACCAACGGCAATTGGGACCTGGGCGAGCCCGTTCTCAGATCGGGCAGTTCTTCCCGCTTGGTTGAATTCCCCGGTGCCAACGGCTACCGACTGCCCACCAGCGCCCAGTGGGAGTGGATGGCGAGGAGTGGTTCGATGTCTCTCTCCACCTATCCTTGGGGGCCTGTTTATCATTCTGGAGCGGCGAATGCGGCCGGTGCCAATCATGGCATGACGACCCGGGTGGGGTCATTTCCTGCCGGAGCGAATGGTTTCGGGCTCCACGACCTGGCGGGCAATGTCGCCGAGTGGTGCTTCGACTCCTCGGGCACGGCCCTGCAGAAGGTCGTCAGAGGCGGCGCCTGGAACTCCGCGCCAGACGCTCTCCTCCTCTCCAGCAGCTCCAGGGCCACGCTCACCCTCCGCTCCGCCGCCATTGGCTTCAGGGTCATTCGCATTCCAGGTTCCGGCGTGGGCAGCATCGCGGATCCGCCGCCCGCTTCCATCGCCACCTTTGATCTCAATGGGGATGGGACCAATGAGGTTTGGCAGGCCATCCACGGAAATTACGGCCCCTCCCTCACTCAGGATGCCGATGGCGATGGATTGACGGCGGCAGAGGAGGCAGCCGCGTGGACGGATCCCTATGACCCTGATTCCGCACTCGCGCTCACAAGCATGAACAGTGGTTCCTCCTGGGTGGTCTCCTGGCCCACCCAAGCGGGGCTCCGCTACGATCTCCAGTGGAGGCCCAGCGAGACTTCAGCATTCTCCAGCATCGGATTTCATTCGGGAACAGGAGAGGTCCTGACCGTCACTCTTCCGCTCAGCTCTTTTTCCGGGCCATCCGTTGCTTTCAGGGTCCTCCCCATGGCGATGGATTCCGATAGCGATGGTGTGGACGATGCCACCGAGCTTGTGCTCGGCTGGAGCCCCACGAGTGCGACCAGCGTCCGCGCCGGCTACAACGGTGGCGATGGCCGAGCCCTTCTTGAACTCCTCCAGGGTGCATCACCGGATGGCCGCTTCCCGGGGGCTCCCTCCGGCACCCCTATGAACATCTCCGACTACAATGCCGCGCGCTTCCTCGCGCAAGCGACTTGGGGCGTGGATCAGGCAGGCCTCGGAAGCGTAAAGGCACTTGGATACCAAGGTTGGATCGATCAACAACGCCAAGCCACACCGTCGAAGATCCTCCCCTACATCGACTCCCTTGAGGCAATGCGTCCGCAAGATCAGCAGGCTTTTTTCGCCGATTTCAATTACTTGAATCAATTACCTTACCCCACGGTTAATGAGTTCATTTGTGTCCATAGCGTGAGCCTTGGAACCGGCTGGATGAGAAACATTGTTCACAAGGATGATCAGCTCCGCCAGCGCATCGCCTGGGCGCTGTCCCAGATCTTTGTGGTATCCCGAAAAGGATTTATCGATGAGGCCGTCAACGCCCAAGGCCTCGCTGCCTACTATGACATGCTGGCGTCCCATGCGTTCGGAAACTATCGAACCCTTCTGAAGGATGTCACCATGCACCCCACCATGGGTTGGTACCTCAGCCACTTGGGCAACCAGAAGGCCGATCCTTCGCTCAACCGCTATCCCGATGAGAACTACGCCCGGGAGATCATGCAGTTGTTCAGCATCGGCCTCTGGGAATTGAATCCAGATGGCACCCCACTCCTCGACAATTCGGGGAAACCCATCCCCACCTATGACAATGAGACGATTAAAGAACTCGCACGGGTGATGACCGGATTCTGGTTCTCTGGGAATTCCTTTTTTGACTACTCTGGAGCTGACGCCCCATCCTTCGCCAAATTTCGGGTGCCTATGGCCCTGTTGGATGCCTATCACGATCAAGGCCCCAAGGAAATCGTGGGCGGTCTCCGTCTCAATCTTGCGCTGCCCGGCGGGCAGTCGGCCCAGAATGAGGTGGACGCCGCGATCGATGCTCTCTTCCATCATCCGAACTGCGGCCCCTTCATCAGCCGCCGTTTGATCCAGTTTCTGGTCAAAAGCAATCCGACGCCGGAATATGTGGCGAGGGTTTCGGCAGTATTTGCCAACAATGGCGCAGGAGTCCGTGGTGACCTCTTCGCAGTGGTGAAAGCCATCCTTCTGGATCCGGAGGCCCGCAACCCGCTGCCCTGGCTGGAACCTGCGGAGGGCAAGCTCTCGGAACCCATGCTTCGCCTCACCCGCGCCATCAAGGCCTTCGAGGCTGGCAAGACTTCTCCGAACCTGGAGTTCTGGGCAAGGGATCCGATCTACTCGTTCAAACAGGGCTTCCTCAACAGCGACACGGTATTCAATTTCTTCCAGCCCGATTTCTCGAAGTCCGGTGCCCTGGCGGATCTGGGACTCAGCAGCCCGGAGTTTCAAATCCTCGATACTTCCACCGCGATTTCAGGGCCCAACCTTTGGGATTACTATCTTTCCACCGATCCTTACGCCTACCATGGCAGATCCGCGGGTGGAACTCCCCCGTTTACCAACGACTACAGGGCCGCTGCCGGATTGGCACCGAACCTGCGCGCGGCCTTTGACTGGTTGTCACTCCGCCTGTGCCAAAGAATCCCCAGCGCCGCAGAGAGAGACGTGATCCTTGCCGCCGCAGAGCAACAAAACTCCGCCACCGATAGGATCCGCATCATGGCTTGGCTGCTGTTGAATTCACCAGCTGGCTCCAACTCTTTCTGAACTTTCCCAACGATCCCATGATCTCGACTTCGCATCTTTGCTCCAACCGTCGTGACTTCCTCAGGAGATCCACGGCTTCATTGCTGGCCACGGTGCCAGTCATGAACACGCTTTTGAATCTAAAGGCTTCCGCCGCCCTGATTCCGGAGCCGAATGATTATCGCGCCCTCGTCTGTGTCTTCCTGCATGGAGGCTATGACTCGTACAATGTCCTCGTCCCCACCAGCTCCACCGAATACGCTGACTACCGGGCCACAAGATCCAATCTGGCCTTGCCGGCAACCGGAACCGGTGCCGTGCTCCCACTCACGGTGGCAAACACACCGGGAAGAACCTTCGGAGTGCATCCCGGATTACCGCGGGTTCGCGGGCTCTTCAACAGCGGAAAACTCGCCTTTCTCTCGAATGTGGGAGCTCTCGTGGAGCCTTCCACCGTGAGCGAATTCTGGAATCAATCAACCAACGGAAAACGCTACCCGCTCGCCCTCTTCAGTCATAGTGACCAGACCCAGCACTGGCAAACTTCGATCCCCCAGAGCCGAACCGGAATCGTAGGTTGGGCTGGGCGCATGGCGGATATGCTGAACGCGGCGACGAATAACAGCGCCCTGGCCATGAACATCTCCCTGGCGGGCTACAACATGATGCAGGTGGGTGAGGACACCACCTTCTTTTCCATGAATGCGGATGGCCCGCAACGCCTCACGGGCGACGGGAACTCATCGGGGCGCTTCCGGGTCCAAAATGACGCCCTGCGCGACCTTTGCTCGCAGACTCACCGCAACCTGTATGAACAAGCCTTCGCGGACCAAGTGAAGGATAGTATCGATCTGAGCCGGGCTTTCGGTGATGCTTGGAACAACTCTCAGGTGACGACAAGTTTCGCCACGAACAACTCGCTTGCCCAGAATCTCCGCTCGATCGCCAAGACCATCGGAGCACGCCAGGCCCTCGGGGTCAAAAGACAGGTATTCTTCGTGGTGTATGGGGGTTGGGACCACCACCAAGAACTCCTCGCAAATCAAGCATACATGCTCCCCCAACTTGATGCCGCATTCCAGGGATTCCATGACGCCCTGGTAGAGCTGGGAGTTTGGAACAATGTGGTGACCTTCACCAGCTCCGAATTCGCCCGCACTCTGCGTAGCAACGGAAGAGGAACCGACCATGCATGGGGCGGTAACCACATGATCATGGGCGGGCCGGTGGATGGAGGAAAAATCTACGGACAGTATCCCATCATCCGTTTCAACAGCCCCCGCGACATCGGTGGCGGCGGGCTACTCCTCCCAACCACGAGTTGTGACGAGTACTTTGCCGAATTGATTTCATGGTTCGGCGTTCCGATCTCCGAACTCTCCACAATTCTTCCAAACCTCACCAATTTCTACTCCCCGTCTCTTTCGGCCCGCCCCATCGGCTTCATTCCGAATATCTGACCATGTCTCAGTCCCTTCACAGCAAGCGCTACGGCATCGCGATCATTGGCATCGCCGTGCTTGGCTATCTCTTGCTCCACATGCTGGTTCTTCCGGAAAAATTCCGACCTGCAAATCGTGAGGGAGATGCGCCAGCGGATTCCGATCTTCACACCCGTCAGCCAAGGAATGAGGAAAATCCCACAGAAGGTGCTGCCACGAGGAACCCGCCCATCCGCGGCTACGATGCGTTTGCGCAATACGGAGTCGCAGACGGCAATGCTGTCGAAGACCTCAGGATTGTCTCGAATGCCCTCGCCAGCTTTCATCTCGCCGTCAAAAATGACGATCTTCCCACAGGCAGCAACCGCCATCTCATGGATGCGATGCGTGGCCGCAACAAGTCGGGAATCCAACTCATTCGAGCAGACCATCCGATGCTCAATGCTGACGGTGAGATCGTGGACCGGTGGGGCACGCCCCTCTACTTCCACGCCATTTCCCTCATCAACGTTGGAGTCAGATCAGCCGGCCCAGACAAGGAAATGTGGACCGACGACGATCTGACCTCAGGGCCGGCCGCCAACCCAGTGACCGAAACCGCGCATCATCCCTAACTCAATTCATGAAACTCCATCTCATTCTTCTGGTCACGATGACGAGCGCGTCTGTCGCACAAACGAGCCTCTGGTTGGAGTCCACCCAGGGAGACCTTGGGTCGGATTACCTTGCGCCACCGAGGATGACTCTCGTGGAAGGGAGCAATCTATTGTCCGCCACCTTTCACTCCACGGACCGTGATCTCTTCACCCTGACCGTTCCCAGCGGTTTGGTGCTCGATGGGATCTTTGTCAGTTCTTACACCCATCCCACGAATGGTAATGTCAGCTTCCTGGGAATGCAGGTGGGCAGCAATCTCACGCAGGCACCGTCCAATTCCTTTACGGACGAGATTGGATACACCCTTTTCGGTAGTTGGGCGCTCGATGGAACGAATCTTCTCCCGATCATCACGAGCTACCCTACGGTTGGCACTCCTTTGGTCGCGGGAGACTACGCGTTTTGGCTCAACGAAACCACGACCAGTGCGGCAACCACCACTCTTTCATTCAGAGCAACCGCAGTCCCTGAACCGTCGTGCGCCGGACTGCTCATGATCGGGGCGCTCTCGCTTGGACTTCGTCGCTCGCGGACGATCCGGCGTCACTCAGAAAATCACAAAACCTCGCCAGCTCCCTTCGCAACTCTCCCTTCATTCTGCCATTCGAAATAAAAAGCGCTATAATCACGAACCACAGTCGCGGACCTTGGGCTAAACCTGACACCAAACCACGCAACGAGACAACCATTCAACCCGCACACTTCACAATTTTCTCATCGCAAACGGACTCATCAATCCACGAACCCCAAATTATGAAATACCACCACGTCGCCACATCCCTCCTTTTCTCCCTTGCCATTTGCCTTCAGGCGGAAACTCCCACTGCCACGGAGAAGAAAATCCCAACCCCAGATCTTTGCCTGGACCTCGGTGAGCAACTGAAAGAGAGAATCACTGCCGAGCCGGAAAGAGTTCTCGAATTCACAAGCGACGCCATCAAATCCAATCCGGCCTGCTCGTGTGAACTAACCAAAGCCGCCATTCTGGCATCAAATGCCGATCGTAAAACTGTTGCTGCCATTGTCGAGGCTGCGATCCTCGCACACGCAGAAAGCTACCGCATCATCGCCCACTGCGCGCTTGCCCAGGCACCCGATGCCACTTCCGAGATCCAGGCCCTATTCAACCGCATGAAGTTGGGGAATCCCCTCGACTTCCCGGGAATTGGCAACGTTGGCCCCACCCCAGGCGGACAAGGGGGAAATCCCCTTCTTCCTCCGTTGAATCCGATGTCCCTTCCGCCCAAGGTGATCGCTCCTCCGCCCGTGACCGTCGTGAATCCTTAACTCTTCATCCGGTCCCACGATTTCCCGCTGATGAGCGGTCCCGACCTCTTCAAGTTCACTCTTCAAAACCAAATGAAAGGGGAAGTTCAAAGCCGTGTGTCTTGTCCGGGATGCGAGACCACTTTGGTATGGCGTGGTGGCGCAGTCACAGGCCGTTGTCCTGTATGCGGCATCGAGGTAGCGCTCCCTCTCGAAGAGGATTCCGGCGGGGCTCACAACTACCCCGAATTGAAGGGCATTCCTCCCAGAGGAAATCTTGAGTCAGGGGACAGCCGCTCAATCTCCATGCGGCAGGCGATCAGGCTGCCGGAGGCCCGACCGCGAAACACTCCTGAAAAGACAGAGGAGAACGAAGAGTTCCGAATGGTCGAGCCATCCTTGCGGGAGCTATTTGAACTATTGAAAAAGAACCCGGGGTGGGTAACGGAGACCATTGAAGAGACCCAAGAGAAACGTCCCCGCAGCAAACGGATACCCGAAAGACGGGGTAAGATAGAATTGAAGCCGTTTGAGATACCGGAAAGTCGACTGCTTCCCGATTTCGAAAAGGATTTTGAGGCGGCACCAGACATGGATGAGCTTCGAACCACTCGCACCAAGACCCGTCTCAATACGGCCGGACTGGTTTTCGGAGCCTTGATCATCGGAACCCTCTTCCTCGGAGTCATCTGGTATCGCACCTCCCAGGCTGAAACCGGTTCTGCACTACGCATTGTCGAAGAGGACACGCTTCCCAATCGCAAGAAGAACATCCTCGAGGTTTCTGTCCCACGGGCCAGAGAGTTCGCGGAAAAATTTTTATCTTCGTCCAGCGCCGACGAGATCGCGGCTCTCGTGATTGATGGGGAAAACAAGCGCCAAACAATCAGCGATTATCTTTCGGAACGGGAAAGTCTCATTGGCGACCCGGAGGAAATCTCTCTTACAGCCCTGCCGCTCTCTTTGGAAGATCTTGAAAGGGGAATGGTCGCATTCCACTATGTTTCCACGGGTTCAGACATCCTATCATCCTTTCCACCGATTTTAAGCAATCGGTCATTGGTGAACCCACAAGAGTCTTCCCTTCTCGAACAGGCTGCAGTAGTGGAAACCTCACAGGCCTTCAGCGAGCCCGCAGCCCTCGTTCTCGCCAAACGAAAGGGAAACGAATTCAAGATCGACTGGGACGTGTTTCTCCAAACAAAAGATCGCCAACTCGCTGCCTTTCGCGACGGTGAGCTTGGCGACGCGGTCCGGAGATTTCGCGTGGTGGTCTCCCTCGATTATGCCCTGCCGGAAAATGGCGAATCCGTTGCCAATCGTATCCTGCGGTTGCAGGATCCTTTGCATAGCGGAGATGTCATCAGAGTCGAGGAGAGCCCCTATGCGGACCATGTGCGTCGAATCGTCAGGGAGGACCAACGCCGCGAAATGGATGGTCTTGGACCCACCCCACCCCGCAACGCGACAGTCGATCTCGAATGGGACAAGGTCACCGATACCTTCCGAATCCATCGATTCGTCTGCTGGGAGTTTGAAAACGTCGGTGGCATGCCTGGCGAGCCGATCGGACCACCGAAGCAAAAATGAATCCTGAAAACAAAACATTGGTCCCGAATGATTCGGGAATCAGAGACGACGACGTGATCGCAGTTCTTGAGTGCCAGGGCCAAAAGGAGCTTGCTGATTATCTCCGTCGGCGACTCCAGATACCGCCGGTGCCCGAGCCTTTGGACTGGTCGAAACCCGCCCCGATCAGTCCGGAACAGCGACTGATTTATCTGGATAACTTGGCGAAAAGGTGGTTACGCAAAGCTGGCGAGTTTTATCAGATGGCGGAGCGGAGCCGCTGGCCATGGCGGAAACGCCATTTCCGTTTTCATGCGGACCTCCTGCAGGAGAATTCGAGAACAGTCCGGATCCTCGCTGGGCAGGAGGGTCAACATCCCCCAGTGCCAGAGAACAAAATCATCAACTCGCCATTCGTAGTCCGGAACACTCATTTGCAACCCCTAGACTGATGAAAAAAGGCATACCTGGAATCCTCCTCGCCCTGGGAATAGTTTCATCCCTGCAGGGGGCTCTCACTCCCTCCAATCCACATTTCACATCCGAATTCGATATCGAAAGCGCTCCCACGGACCCATTCTCGATACGGGCTGGGGGATCCGGCACCGTAGGATACATCGATAACGGTTCATGGTTCGGGTTCACAGCAATCGATGTGGGAGAACTTGGAGTTCAAAACATGACCGTGGAGGTAGCCAGTCCCGAGACAGGATGTATATTGACGATCCACAGTGGGTCAGCCACCGGGCCAATCCTCGGCACACTCGCGGTTCCGGCCACCGGTGGATTTAACGACTTTCAGGAATGCCATATCGCGCTGAACCAAACTCTCTCGGGTGTTAGCTCCTTGTTTTTTACTTTCTCGGGCGGAGGTGGCTATCTCGTGGATACGCGCGCGTTTTGGTTCACACCAGTGGCTCCGGGCCAAAAGCAGGTGGGCAGTGTTTTTCAAGCGGGCATTTACGATTCCGAATCCCATCCGGACATCCACCCCGTAGTATCGGCGAATGGCGAGATCCAAGCCACTACTGCTGGAACTTGGGTGGCCTACCATGATTTCGACTTCAGTGGCGGAGTCAACGAAATTGAAGTGGAAGCCGCAGCAGCCGGAAAAGCCGGACTTATTGAGGTCCGGACTGGATCACCGAGTGGGCCACTGGTGACGGAAATCCCCGTCAATCATACCGGTAGCCTTACTCATTTCCGCCGTTTCCGTTCCAGAATTGATCATAGTCCTAGTGGAATCCAGGACCTATATCTGCACTTCGTGAACTCGAACGATTCCCCGGAGGGATCCACTCTGTTTCATCTCAGGCGGCTCTCGCTCTACTCGCGAACAGAGACATCCTCACCCATCCCGACAAGCGCAAGGCTGAATGTCTATCCGCCAGTTCCGGGTCTTTCGCCTTCACCATACTACCGTTTCGAAGTTCAAAAAATGAGCGATTTCAATTCGGCGGACAAAGCGAGCAACACGAACTGGCTCTCACCCTTTGCCTGGCTCACACAGTGCATCGAAAAGACCCCGGAGAACAAGGGAAGCGCCTACTTCGAAGAGTTTATTGGTTCATGGTCCCATACCTATTGCAACTTTGAAGTCGATCCAGAGACTCCCATTGTGGTCAAAATCACGCGACTGGATAAACCCGGAGCGCCATCGGGTCCAATCCAGTCAGCGGTCGTCAAGCCATTGAGAGACGGAGTCACTTGTGAGGTCATCAATGGCGAAGTCTATGTCACCCTCCAAAATCCAGGTCTTTTCGCCGTGGACATCGACGGTCAGATCGAAAGTCGAGACGCCCCAAGGGCCATCCCTGATACCTGGACGGGTCCTTTCGCTCCCTACACCACGGAAGCAACTGCTGCCCATAGTCTTTCAATCTTCGCGAATCCGGTTATCGAAGACAAACCTTCATTAAGCGACCCTGGTGTGTTTCAGGTGGAGCCTGGCACCATGCCACCTCATGATGGACCCTGGCACACCCTGTACTTCAAGCCGGGCATCCACAAGTTTTCTGTCGACGCCCAAGGAAACGAACGCGAGTGGGAAATCACCGACCCACTGCCGCTGGTAAATGGAAAAAGCTATTATATCCCCGGGGATGCAATCGTTTATGGCAATCTGAGTGACTATGATGATGACCTGGCCAGTAAAGATATCCGGGTATTCGGACATGGCACCCTCAGTGGCAAAAAGATACCGCATTTTGAAAACTTCCTTAATCCCGATTACCCCTTATCATTTCCCGAAGCTGAGCTGCTTACTCCCTGGCGCAGGCTACCACCCGGAAGCAATGGAAGGTTGCGGATGATCAGCTTGTCAAAGGCAGGCAATTGCCATTATGAAGGCATAACAATTGCAGATCCACCTGAACATGGTTTCCGTATGATCCATGAAGGGGTCAAAGGGAATTCCCTTCGCTGGCTCAAAAATCTTTCATGGAGAGTCAATAATGATGCGGCCAGCGTGGGAGGCAAAGCAGTCGTCGAGGATTGCTTCTTCAGACACCAGGACGACGGCCTTTACATCGGGACCTACGCGGTTCGCCGTTGTGTTTTTTGGACAGACGTGAACGGAATCCCTCTACGCTGTAGCTTTATCAACAGAAGGGACGAGGAGCCGCTTTTTGACACCGCGGACGTGGTGATCGAGGACTGCGAAGTGATCTACGCAAGAAGCGTCTTTACTTTTTCTGAAAATCCAGGAGCTGGCATCATTTGCTACCCAGGAGGTCCGGCAAACGGGACATTCCGGGATGGCACCAGAAACACTTCGCAACACATTGTTTTCCGTAACCTCAAGGTGACGGACCCCCGACCGCAGAGATTTCTTCTCGGCTTCGAGGGAGATAGGGGCGACTCCAATTTCGCAGGATGGGCTGGAATTCGATTTGAAAACGTTCATTATCAACATCCCCATGCCTGGGGATGGCCAAACATGATCTTCGCCACAGAAAGCGGGCCCGCAAAATTTTGGACATTCGACAATGTGACGATCGGAGGATCCGCACTCGATCGGGCATTTTTCGAGAATCCCTCAGGCTTTGAGACAGAGAATAGTTCGGAGATGATTTTTCGAGTCAAGGAAGGTCACAGATCTTTGACGACACCAACTAGCCCTTTTGGAACAATCGCCCGAAACTCCGTGGGACCGCTTTATGTCGAAGGCTCTCCGATCAAGCTTACCGCCACACCCCGCCATGGCTTCGTTTTCAGCTCCTGGGGGGGCGACCTCGATGGATCCTCGGAGAACCCAATCACGGTGGTGATGAATACGGACAAAGTTGTCACGGCCAACTTTCAGCTTAAGCCGCCAACCGCAATCAATTGTGGCGGCGGGGCCGTGGTTTCTTCTTCCGGCATCAATTATCAAGACGATGCGTTTTACTCTGGTAGCTCAACCTTTTCGACAAGTTCCGTGATTTCGGGTACCGACGATCAGGATCTTTATCGGAGTGAGCGGTGGGGCGGCGAATTCACGTATGCGATACCTGTCACAAATGGCCCGTATGAGGTCACATTGAAATTTGCTGAGATTTTCATGAATTCAGCGGGACAAAGGGTGTTTGACGTTTCCATCGAGGATTATCCGGCGATTCTAGGTCTGGATATCTTCTCAAAGGTCGGGAAGAACGCTGCTTATGATGAAACCCACACCACCATTGTTGATGATGGTTTCCTCAATATCCGTTTCTCCGGCCGGGTCGATAACGCCAAAATATCTTCGATTCTTTTGAAGCCTGTCATCGTGGGTGCCTACTCTGAATGGGCCGCAACGTTCGCAGGCGGTCAAAGTGAGAGCGGTGACTTTGATCAAGACGGGATTAGCAACGGAATCGAATATTTCACCGGAGTAGGCAATGGATCCCCTCTCTTCACGCTTAGCGGAACCACGATCACATGGCCGAAAAGCAACACTGCCCTTGCACGGGGCATTGTCGAGGTTTCGGAAGATCTTGTGGATTGGCAGGCCGTGACAAGTGGCGTCGTTGAGGATCAGGGCTCGATTTCTTACGCCTTGGCTATGGATTCTCCATCGAAGTTTGTTAGATTACGCGTCGTCACTTCACCTTAGGGTGTTGAGCCCGGCTATCAGAGGTGCCCAAAAAAGCAGACTCTCGTGGATGGATTCGTCATCCCCCCAGCCCACCGCCGCTCAGCCCGCAGGCCAAGCAGGAAATGGAAACCCAGCGGAAAGCCGACCCAAGCGCCGATTTTCAGTCAGCTTCATCGCCTTTTTCCATCTCCTCCCTCACCACCGCTTCCATGGTTTTATCGAGATCCTCGCAAATCTCACCACCCCGCGCCCGATTCCGGAAAGCCTTCGCTTTGCGGGAAATCGCCTTGGCGGAGACATCGATCCCCTTGGCGCTGTAGTCCACCGTGGCGCTGTTCTCGAAACGGATCCCCAGGTCCGCCGCCGCCGCCATGGCATCCTGACCCGCTGCCAGGAAAAGGAACTCCCAGGCATACACTTCCCGCTGGTGACGGATCATTTCGTGAATCCGCGTCAGGTTGTATTTCCGCGAGGCATTCTCCTGACCATCGGTGAATATCGCCACCACCACCTGCCCCGGACGATCCTTCTCCGGCGTGGCCACCAGGCGTTGACCGAGGCGATCGATGCTGATGCCGATGGCATCCAGCAAAGCCGTGGAACCCCGCGGCTCGAAATCCGCCGCCACCATGGGCCGGACTTTCTCCAAGGGCAGGCTGTCGTAGGGCAGCAGATACTCGTCGTCGAACAAGACCACGCTCAACCTCGCCTCCCCCGGAAGCTCCTTCTGTTCCTTGAGAAAACCATTGAAGGCGGACACCGCTGCCTCGCGCATCGAGGCCATCGATCCCGAGCGATCCAAAATGTAAACCATCTCTGTGAGTTCCATGTTCATCGCGATCAGCTTGACGGTCAGGGTGGGACATCCATGGGGTGACCCAAAAAAAACTTCCCGCTCCGTCATGATTTCCTTATCCGCCCCATGGCCGATTTTCCCACGCTTGGAAAATCCCGGAAACCGCCGATCTTGAGCAGCCCGGGATCACGCTCGGTTGATGTCTGACTCATGAAATCCTCCCTCCGTCCCCTTTTCCGCAAGGTCGGCCTGATTTTTTCCCTGCCGCTGGGTCTCTTTTGCCTGGGCTGGCTGGCTTCGTGCACTGTGGCGGACCGCCTGATCTTCATGCCCCAGCGCCCGAGCTACACGGCCGATGCTCCAGGGCTCCTGCGGCTCACGACAGACTCGGGCGAATCCATCGCCGCCTTTCATTTCCCCGCAGCCGAGGGCAAACCCACCATCCTCTATTCCCATGGCAATGCCGAAGACATCGGACATTCGCGGAAACTTTACGCTGCCTTGAACCAGCAGGGCTGGGGCGTCCTCGCCTACGATTACCCGGGATACGGCCAATCCTCGGGCGAGCCGGATGAGGCGGCTTGCGAAAGGGCCATCGATGCCGCGTGGCACCATCTCACCACCACCGCGGGTGTTCCTGCCGGACAGATCGTCATCATGGGTCGCTCCGTCGGTAGCGGCCCCTCGGTCTGGCTCGCCTCCCACAAGGACGCCCGCGCGCTGGTGCTTATTTCCCCTTTCACTTCCACCTTCGCCGTCATGCCGCCGGCCCACCGCATCCTGCCGGGGGATCGATTTCCCAATCTCCGCCGCATCCGCAAACTGCGGACTCCGCTGCTGGTGATCCATGGGGAAAACGACCGCGTCATCCCGATCCAGCACGGCAGGGACCTCCACGGTGCCTCGCCCGCCGAACGCAAATCCTTCGTGGCCCTCAAGGACACCGATCACAACGACCTCTACGCCCGCGAACTGGACCGCGTGGTCGCGGAAATGCGCCGATTCATCGATCCCTAACAGAGGCCCGACCGCTTGCCCGGCCGGGCTCTCAAACTTCCCACTTGGAAGCCCCCGGCCATGCGGTCTAGGCTGCCCGGCATGGACGAAGCCGCCGTGGCCAAACTCGATGATTTCATCCGCCGCAAAGGCCTCCGCCGCACGCCCCAGCGGGATGCCATCGTGCGCCTGGCTTTCTCCGAGGACGACCATTTCACCTCCGAGGAGCTGTTCGACCGCGTCCGCAAATTCAACATCAACGCCTCCCGCGCCACGGTTTACCGGACCATTTCCCTGCTCGTCGAAGCCAAGCTGCTGCGCGAAATCGACCTCGGCGGGGACACGAAAACCTACGATCCGAATTTCCTCGAAAAACCGAGCCACAACCACCTGGTCTGCATCGACTGCGGCAAGGTGATCGAGTTCGAGGATTCCCATCTCGAACTTCTCAACGACTGCCTGACCCGAAGGATGGGCTTCCGGCCGATGTCCCAATCCATCAAGATCGAAGCCTGCTGCGAGCGCCTGCGCACCAAAGGCTCCTGCCCGAACCTCATCCAGGCCCGTTTGAGCAAAAAACGGCTGCCTGCGCGCCGCCGCTGAGCGCCATTTCTCCGAAGCTCAGCCCACCAGATCGCCGATCGATCCAAAGTCCGGCGTGAACAGGCGCTTGTAGGTCCGCACGGCATCGCCATCGGTCATCGCGGCGAGGTAATCGCAGACCAACCGCGCCCGTGCACCGGCATCCTCGGCCCGGGAGATTTCGGCAGCGATGGAGTCCGGCAGCAATTGGAAATCCTGGCCATCGATGCGCTCGCCCCTCACGTATCGGGTTTCTAACACCTCCCACATCCCCCGCAACAGCAGGCTCCCCTTGTGCTCGAGCTGTTTCAATTGAGGGGAAAGGAAGACGACTTCGAAAGCCAGCTTCTTGAAGAGATCGCATTCTTTCCGGACCTCGGGATCGACGTCCAAGCGATACCGGTAGCGGTTCGACATGGCACTGAGGAAACCCGGCTCGTCCACCAGTTTCGCCGCCTTGACGTAACGCCCGATGCGGCTGCCGACGAAGGGATCCACCTTCTGACGCCGCATCGCCAGCATCAACTCACCCAGAGGTGTGCCTTCCCCGGCATCCTCGCCCCGACCCTCCGCCCAGCGCTGGATTCGTTCCACCGTGAGGAAACCGGCCCTCACGCTGTCCGCCAGATCGTTGAGCGAGTATGCCGTGTCATCCGCCCAGTCCATGATCTGGCACTCGATGGATTTGCAGGCATCTCGGAATTTTCCCGGAGGGGCATCGGCAGGGAAATCCACCCCACCCATCACCCACTCCAACCACCCGGCCTGGCCGTCGTAGAGGAAATGGTTCTCCGGCGGGGCATCAGCCGTGCGACGCAACTCGCTCCACAGGCTTTTGTATTTCAGCACGGAATCCGCGAAGGCCCGGGTCGGATTCATGCCGGTACCCTTGGCGGAAAAAATCCTCTCGCCCAGAAGTCTCAAGGTCTGGGCATTTCCCTCAAATCCCCCCCACGGAGCCATCAGGTGATTCAAGGTCCGCTCGCCTGCATGGCCGAAGGGCGGATGACCGAGGTCGTGGGAAAGACAGGCCGCTTCGACGAGATCGGGATCGATGTAATAATCCTCCGCCAGCCGATCCCCGGCCACTTTCAACCAGGTGCAGATCGATCGGCCGATCTGGGCGACTTCCAAGGAGTGAGTCAGGCGGGTCCGGTAAAAATCATACTCCCCACTCCAGAACACCTGGGTCTTGTTTTGCAGCGAGCGGAACGCTGGGGTGTGCAGGACCCGGTCGCGATCGATCTGAAACGGCGTCCTGAAATCCCCGCCATCACCCCCGGGGCGACGGCGCTCGGTATCGAACTCACCGTAAAATCGATTCGGCATGCCGGACCCTTAGCCGCTCGGCAGTGGGTCCGGCAAAGCAAAAGCCGCGGATCACTCGTCAGCAGCAGCCGCCGTTTCGATGTCCTTGCTTTCCATGCCGGTGAGTTTCTCGGCGATGAAGCCCATCTTGCCCAGCTTCTCGCGCCGGGTGTCGAAACCCGCGGCCTCGTCGCCCATCAATTGGCTCAGTTCGGCAGTCATTTCCACATCCTCGTCCTTGCCCACACTGGCAGGATCCACGCCCATCGCCCGGGTGGCTTCATCGATGTGGTTTCCGCGCACGGCGACCTTTTTGAGGGATTCGTCGTAGGAGTCCTTGATGTGGGCCATCGACTTCACGTCGCGCACGCTCTCATTGAAGCGCAGGACCACCGTGTCAAACTTCGCCCGCAGGTTGGGATTCACGGCCACTGCCGCCACCGGCACCACGAAGAACAAAAGCAGCATCATATTGACGACCATTTTCACCCGGCCGCGCTTGCGGGTCAGGCGCTGGTCCCGCTCGTCGAGCATCGCCGACAACTCCGCATCCTGCTCGGTGTGTTGCTGCTCCACCACCGCCACGGGAGCCGGGGCAGCAGGCTCAGGGGCTGCTTGGAATACCGGCACCGCCGCCACCTGCACCGGAGCCGGTGCCGCGACGAAGGCCTTGGGCACATCCAGCGTGCGTTCGGTCACAGTGATATCCGGTTTGCGAAGGGCCTGCTCGCAGAGCGCCTTGATCCGGTCCGACGGGTTGGCAAATGGTTCAGGTGAAGGCATAACCATTCAGATATCCAAAATATCGGGGTTTGGGAATGAATTTCCCTTTCCGCGATCACGTAGGCGGGGGAAACCGGGAGCATTCCATGTCGGGGGGGAGTGGAAAAATCCCGCTTTCCTCCCCTTGCCCCCGGAAAGGTGCCGGGGCATTTAGCGCCGTGCATCGCGTTGTCGAACCCGAGATCATCGACCAGCTTCCCGCCGACCACCCGGACATCCGGCGGAGTCGCTGGGACTTGAAGTGGATCAATCTCTTCATGGGCAACGAGCGTTGGATTTCCCACGCCATCGGTGCCCATCCCGGCGCCCTCGCCCAAGGGGCTGTGGAAATCGGCGCGGGCGAAGGCACCCTCATCCGCCGGATTCACAAAGCCTACCCGCGGATCCCCGTGAGCGCCTGCGACCTCGCACCGCGGCCGGCCGATCTGCCCGCGCCGATCCAGTGGACCAGCGGTGACGTCTTCGATTTCCTCAGTCACTCCCGGGGAGGCGTCTTGCTGGCAAATCTCTTTCTCCACCACTTCATCAACCCCGAACTGGAGCGCCTGCGCCCGCTGCTGGGGTCGTTCAAAGTCCTCTGCCTCAACGAACCCTTCCGCCATCCCCAGACTCTGCTCGATGCCCGATACCTCCGGCCCTTCATCGGCCGAACCACCGAGCATGACATGATGGTCAGCATTCGCGCCGGGTTTGTTCCGGGGGAATTGCCGAAACTTCTTGGCCTCGAATCCTCCGAGTGGGTGATCCACGAACACACCACCTGGCAAGGCGGCCTGCGCCTCATCGCCCACCGCCGGGCTTGATTCGAAAGACCATTCGGGAGTCGATTGGAAAATTTCCAAGGATTTCGATAAGCCCGCGCCGCTGCTTCGGTATCCGCGTGTGGCCGGGGATGATTCCCGGTCCGCAGCCTCCCCCGCATTCCTCCATGAATACCATGAAACGAGTCTTCTTTTGGCTCTCCGGCGCCGGCACCGAAACCCTGGAACAATGCCCGAACTGGGAGCAGCGCAAATACGTTGCCTTCGGTGCCACGGTGCTCGTCCCCTGCGCCTTCGCCTTCATCGCCTGCGCCTATGCACTTTCCACCCTGACCGATAAGGCCGCCGTCATCTATCCGGTTTCCGCTGTCTGGGCCTTCATCATTCTGACCATCGACCGCGCCCTGCTCGCCGGCTACCGCCCTTTCCTCTCCTGGACCCGCAAGCTCTCCCAGTTCGCCCTCCGGCTCGGTGTCGCCATCCTCATGGGCCTTACCATCGCCCACCCTCTCGTCCTCCTGCTTTTCCGCGACACCATCACCTCGGTCATCGAGGAGGAAAGAGCCACGGAGATCGTCGCCGAACGCGAGAAGTTCAGCGCCGCGAAGGCGGATGTCCGAAATCTCATGGACGGCCTTGAGGAAAAGATCGCCGCCCTCCAGCAGCAGCGGCTCGATACCTACAACGCGAAGTTCATCCTCCAGGAAAAGGCCGATGCCTCGGACGCCATCCCCGGACTCACCGCCGAACAACAGGCGGAGCTCAAGGCCGCCACCGATGAAGCCACGGCCCCCTTCCGCACCAGGCTGGAGGTGATCAACCCCCAACTCGACGAACTCACGCCCCAGTTTGCCAAGGTCCAGACCGAACTCACCTTCTGGCAGGCCGAATACGAACGCGAACTGAATGGCCAGCGCTCCGGTCTCGTCGGCGAAGGTCCCCGCGCCCGCTCGATCAAGGCCGATCAGCTCGAACCCCGCCGCGAGGAATCCAAACGCCTCTCCGCCCTCCTCGAACACCTCACCGCGGAAAAGGCCACGCTCCAAACCCAGGTCCGCGAAGCCGAGAAAACCGCCATCGCCGCCTTCGAAGGCCGCCTCGCGGAAATCGAAGCCGCCAACAAGGCCGAGGAAGAACGGGTTTCCGCCCTCAAACACCAGGTCGAACAATCCCAGGCCGACGCCTTCGTCACCCAACAGAACGCCGTCCGTGAGGCCATCGATGTCCAAATCGAAACCCGCAACGAGGAACTCAAGACCGCCCAGACCGAACTCGCCGCCATTTCCCGCGAGGAACGCACCCGGATCGATGCGATCAACGAGGAACCCCGCCGCGATGTCCTCACCCAGACGCTCGCCCTTCATGACCTTTTCGAGAAAGGCGCCGAGGGCGGCAAGTTTGCCTACTACACCTACCTGATTCTCACCGCCCTTTTCATGTTGGTGGATACCATCCCGCTCATCGTGAAGTTCTTCACCAAGCCCGGCCCTTATGACCGCCTGCTCGACCGCGATGAAATCTCCTTCGCTTCCGAACACGAAGCCTTCAAGGAAAGCCACAGCCGCTACATGGAAAAGCTGGCTTCCGGCAATCTCATCGCCGTGACCCGGAACAAGGCACTGGAGCACGCCCTCGTCGATGGAGTCGAACACTCACGCGTGGCCCGGGAATTCCTCGATTCGCTCATCGAAATGGAACGCTCCTTCGCCGAGCAAATGCGCATCGAGCAGGAAGCCGCCTCCCGATCGAATCCGGAGAAGCTCGCCGCGCTTGAGGCGATGAAAAAGGCCTTCTACGACGATCTCCACCATCGCATGCAGTCCTTCTTCGCCGCCCGCCACGCCTGATAGATCCGGTGGCGGGACGATGAGCCCTTTTCGCATCGCCAAAAAGCGGCCCGCGTCCTAAGGCTCGGCCTGCCCGACATGCTTTTCACCCTCGACACCCTGCCCCAGGCCGCCGGAGCGCGCCTCGCCGTGATCGGTCACCCCGTGGCCCACTCCCGCTCCCCGGCCATGCACCAGCCGGCCCTCGATGAAGAGGGCCGCGACTGCCGCTACATCGCCCTGGAAGTCGAACCCGGCGAAGTCGCCCAAGCCTTCCGCCTCATGCGCGAACTCGGCTTCATCGGCTGCAATGTCACCGTCCCCCACAAGTTCGATGCCCTCGAAGCCTGCGATGAAATCGATGAAATCGCCCGCGACTTCTCCGCAGTGAACACCGTGCGTTTCGATGCCGACCTCACCCGCGGTACGAACACCGATGGCTATGGATTCGAAAACGCCGTGGCTGAAACCCTCGGCCTCTCCCTCAAGGACCTCAGTGTCCTGATCGTTGGTGCCGGAGGCGGGGCAGGATCCGCCATCGCCACCCATTGCGCCCGCGCCGGGGTCCGGAAACTGCTGCTCGTGAATCGGACCTTGTCCAAAATCGAGACCCTGGCCGATCGCTTGCGGGAACGCCACCCCGCCTTGATCGTGGAAACCCTGGGCAGCGATGCCATCGGGGAAATCACCGCCGACCTCATCGTCAATACCAGCTCTCTCGGTCTGCATGAGGACGATCCCTCGCCACTCCCCATCGCCGCCTTGAAACCGCACCATGCGGTCTTCGACACCATCTACAAGCCCACCGCCCTCATTCGCGCCGCGGAGGAAGTTGGCGCGCGGCATGCCAGCGGTCATCTCATGCTCCTCCACCAAGGCATCGCCGCCTATCGCTATTGGTTCCCCGGAAGCCATCCGGAAACGGCCATGCGCCGCGGCCTCGGATTGACCTGATCAATTCTGTTAGATATCACTTTCCTGTTAGAATCATTCCTCGATCTCGATCCCCGGGTCATCGATCTCCATCCAGTGGAAGGCTAACACTTCATCCAGCTTCAATTGGTGTTTGCCGAAGTCGTCTTTCTCGTCACGGGTCAATTTCACCCGCACCCGCACCATTCCCAGAGGATCGCTCTCCGCGAAACGGATGCCAAAGACCTCCTTGTCCGCCTGCCTCATTTCGAACGCCTTTGCGAAGGCCTCACCAAGGGGCGAACGGGGATCGATCGCCACCTCCGGCGATTGCAATCCCGAGTGCAGGGCACCCAGTCCCGATGGACCCACAAAGACCAGCAACGAACCATCGCCGTCCCCGCCACCCGTGGCCGTGCGCCGTCTTGCGAAAAGCCGGAACTCTCCGCTCGATGGCCCGCCACCACTCAGGAAGAGCGCCCATGAGGTCGATGAAAACCGTGCCATTTGCTCCCAATCGAGCTTCCAAGCCCCCTCGTCATTCTTGCGGAAAACCGCCTCGATCCGCCCGATGTCCGGTTCGGTCCATATGCTTGCAATCGCCGTCCCTTGCGACGTTTCGAAGGAATCGATCCATTCCAACTTCAGCGCACCGCTGTCCTTCATGACGGAAAGGGAAATCCCCGAGCCCACCATGCGGCGCAGGGTTTGTTCGGGGTTGAGAGTATGTTCTGCCCGGGTCTCGGGGGCGGCTGCCGACCAATATCCCACCAAGGCCTCGCGACACTTCACGTAGGCTTCATTGATCATCCGGTTCCTCTCGCTGGAGTCGCCAATGCCCATGCTCTCCGATCCCTCCGACTTCGGTGAGCGCAATTTCACCACCGCCACGCCACCCGCGATCAGCCCGAGCAATCCCATCCAGCCCACCGCAAACCACAGCATCGCCGTGGACTTGCCCTTGCGCTTCCGTCTCTTCGATTCTCCGCTGGCTGCGGATTCCACCGATGGCGATTCGGAACCCTTCGTGGACTCCCGCCGCTCGCGCCGCCGCAGATGTCCTCCGGCCATCACATAGGCCATCTCGGCTTCCGGAACCACGGGCGATTTTCCGCAGGAGGGACACAGGTCCTTCTCCTCACCGCCATAAACATGGCCGCAGCGCCCGCAATGAAACCAACTGCCCTCGTGATTCATAGGTCCTTGATCCCCTCGATCCAACTCAGACCTTCCACGTGGGTCAACTCGAACTGCCGCCGATCCCCTTGCCCCCCGTTGCGGATCCTTGCCCGGATCCGACAGGAGAGAGGATCCCCCACGATTCCGGATTCCTGCATCAGTTGGGTCTCCATGATTTTGGCGGCCTCGGAACCTTTCCTCGCATAGACCCATCCCGCCTGCTCGCCATGGGCATCCGCATAGCGGAAACAGCGCCACAAGGCTTCAGGATAGTCGTTGTCGTAAAAATGATCCCCCATGAGGATCAGCCGCATCCGCACCTCACGCCCCTTTTCCAGATCCGGCAGCTCGGAAATGGGCAGCTCACCAACTGCCATCGTCGCCTTCCAATCCAGCACCAGACGCCCGTCCTCCACCACAAATGCCGCCCTCAGGTCTTCCCCCGTGGGCAGCTTCAGGATCAGCGCCAGCCAGTCGAGCTGGCCATCCTCCCCCGAACCCGACTCCACCGGCACATCGGATTGCGCCGGCCATTGGATGCTTTTCCACTCCTTCTCCAGCGATGACATCGAGCCCTGTCCATCGCGAAGCAGATCCTGAATCTCCCGAGCTTCATCGGCTTCCGCGAAACGGGCGAGAATCGACCATGCCTCATCGATCCTTTCCGACAAGCTCTCCTCAAACACCCTTTCCTCCGTCGGTTGGCTCTGATCCATCGAAAGGGTCTCCAGATAAAGGTCCCCCTCCTCATCCCCCGTGGCGAAAAGATAAAACAGCCCTCCAACCACTCCCACCAAGGAAAGCACCACCGCCCCTGCCGCCACTCCCCAGCCCCAGGCACGGCGCTTTTTCTCCACCCGCCGATCTTTCTCCACCACCACGGCTCCGCCCATGGAGGCTTGGAGCCGATCGATCCGTTTCACTTGCAAGGGCTCTTCCAGCGTTTCCAGTCGCACGACCTCTTCCTTCGCCCATTCCGGAGCCGCGCGGCCACCGATGACCCGCACGACCGGGCCCGGCGGTTCGTCATCCTCAGGCTCTTCGATTTCCCTTAAATTCATCGTGACGCGCCGAAGCTGCACGGCAATCCGCCCAAGCTCAAGCCCCGCGGAGCCTCCTGCGTATCATCCACCGCCCAAGCGCCTTTCCAAGGCCTCTTCCATGGCCCGTTCCACCATCCTCGCCGCCACCGCTTCGGTGACCTGATCGAGCTTCTGGACCGCCGCCTTCAAAGGATTCGCCTGCCCCGCTTCCAGCGCCCGCCTGACCTCGTCCGCCGCCTGACGGATCTCCCCCCTCTCCTCCTCCAGCACCACGTCCATGGCCAGCACCTGCTCCACCGCGGGCAACAGTTCCTCCGCCTTCAGCCGGGCCTCGGTAAAGACCCTCTCCGCCATGTCATCAAAGGCATGCTCCACGGATTCACTGACCATCTTCTCGACCTTCTCATCACTCACATCCACCGCCGCCGCACGGATCTGCACGACGGTGTCCTGGCCGGTCGACGTGTCCCTTGCCAAGACCTCCAGCACGCCATCCGCGTCGATGCGAAACTGCACGCCCACCCTCGCACGGCCCTTTTCCGCGGCTTCGAAGGGAACATCGAAATTCCCGAGCTGCCAGTTGTCGCGCGCCATCTCCCGCTCCCCCTGAAGCACCCGGATGAGCATGGATCTCTGCCCCGCAGTGGCATTGGTGAACATCTCGCCCGCCTTGCACGGGATCGTCGTATTCCGCGGGATGAGCACGTTCATCAGGCCGCCGAAGGTCTCGATCCCCAAACTCAGCGGCGTCACATCCAGCAACACCATCTTCCTCATCGCCCCGGTCAGAATGCCGGCCTGGATCGTGGCCCCCAGAGCCACCGCTTCATCGGGATGCTGGGAAAGGTCCGGCTCACGACCCATGGCCCTTTTCACCGCCTCCCTCACCGCCGGGATCCGCGTGCTGCCCCCCACCAGTACCACCGCATCCAGATCCTCCGGCTCCACCCCGGCATCCGCCATGGCCTGACGACAACACCGGATGCTCCGGGAAATCCACGGCTCGGCAAGACTCTCGAAAACCGCACGCTCCACCGGCACCTCGATACTACGATGTCCATCGTAGAAAGGCAGACGGAAAACCTCGCTGTCCTTTTCGCTCAGGACCTTTTTCACCCTCTCCGCCTCCTCGATGAAGCGCACGTCGACCTCCTCCACCCCGGCCTCCCGCGCGCACCAGGCGGCGAGGGCGAGGTCGAGATCATCCCCGCCCAGACGAGTGTCTCCCCTTGTGGAAAGCACCTGAAACACCCCGTCCTGCATTTCGAGGATGGAGAGATCGAAGGTTCCCCCGCCGAAATCATACACCGCCACCCGCGACTTCTCGCCCAGCTTGTCGAGGCCGAAGGCCAGCGCCGCCGCCGTGGGTTCATTCAAAATCCGCGCGACCTCCAGGCCCGCCAGCTCACCGGCACGGCGGGTCGCCACCCGCTGGGCATCGTTGAAATAAGCAGGCACCGTGATAACCGCCCTGCGGATTTCCCGCTCCATTCGCCATTCCGCGATGCGTTTGAGTTCACGCAGGATGTCCGCACTCACCTCCTCCGGCTTTCTCCCGGCCACCCGCAAGCCACCATCGGCCGCCTTTTCCAAAGGCAGGGGAAAATCCGTCACCTCCCCCGGTCGCCGCCCCATGAGTCGTTTCACGCTCGTCACCACCGGCGCCACCGTCCGCCGCCGCAAGGCCTTGCGCCCCACTTCCACCTCGCCACCCGGCCCATACCAGACCGCACTCGGGATGATCCTCCGCCCCTCCTCATCGGCCAAAAGAATCGGAAATCCACTGTCCACGACCCCCACGGCCGAATGCGTGGTTCCCAGATCGATGCCCACCATCACGTCGTCGCTCATCTCGCCGCCAAAGCTCCATCACCGCGGCAAAGTTCCAAGTTCCAAGTTCCAAGTTCCAAGTTCCAAGGCAACCATCCAGGCTGTTCAGTTTTCGTTCCTTTCGATCTTTTCGTTGTTCCCATCCCTATTTGCAGGGTGGATTTCCATTTTTCGCTTGGCATGAAAAAAGCGAAGGGCCGCCGGCTTCAAACCGGCGGCCCTTCATGGAGCGGGTGATGAGATTCGAACTCACGACATCAACCTTGGCAAGGTTGCGCTCTACCCCTGAGCTACACCCGCGTCGCTGGACGCGTGCGCGGTTTCTACATAGGCCCCGATATCCGGCAAGAGAAAATTTGGTTTTTCCGCTCACTTTCTTTTCCCGGGCTTGAATCCGTCGTCCCCCCGTTTATCGACTCCTCCCGTGTCCGACAAACTTGCCGAGATCATCGCCACCAAACACCGCGAGGTGGAAGCCCTCCTGCCACGCGCCGCCCACATCCGCGCCGCCGCCCTTCAGCGGAACGAGTTCCGGGGATTCCGCGCCGCGCTCGATCGTGGCTCAGACCGCCTCGGCGTCATCGCCGAGGTGAAAAAAGCCTCACCCTCCGTCGGCATCATCGATCCCAACTTCGATCCCATCCGCCAGGCCCGGCTCTACCTCGATGGCGGGGCTTCCTGCCTCTCGATCCTCACCGACGAACTCTATTTCAAAGGCTCGCTCTCCTATCTGAGCCGCATTGCCGAGTTTTCCACCGCCCCCCTGCTGCGCAAGGATTTCACCGTCCACCCCGTGCAGATCCACGAGGCGGTTATCGCCGGGGCGGATGCCATCCTGCTGATCGTCGCCGCCTTGAATGACGAGCAGTTGAAACGCCTCTATCACGAAGCCCGCGATTTCCAGCTCGATGTCCTCGTGGAAGTCCACGATCTGCCGGAAATGGAGAGGGCCATCGATCTCGGGGCCGACCTCATCGGCATCAACAACCGCAACCTCAAGACCTTCGCCATCGACCTCGCCGTCACCGAGGCTCTTGTGGACGAGGTTCCCGACGAAGTCCTGCTGGTCTCCGAGTCCGGATTGAAAACCACGGCCGATGCCCAGCGTGTCCTCGATGCCGGGGCCAATGCCGTGCTCATCGGCGAGTCCCTGATGCGTTCCGATGATCCCGGGGCTGCGATTCAGACCTACCTCGACCTCATCGCCCACCCGATCCCGGCCGACTGATTTTCGCCGGGATTTTCCTCTCTGTCGCCTTGCGCCCGACCCCATTCGCATCCACTCTTGCGGGCGTTATGGTGAGCACAGTCGATCAAGAAACCACGGAGTCCGCGCAAGAGTTCTTCGACGTCGTGGTCCTCGGCGGTGCCTTTTCAGGGGCTGCCCTCGCCACCCTGCTGAAGAGAGAGCGTCCGGAAGCGCGAGTCCTGATCCTGGAGAAATCCACGGTCTTCGATCGCAAGATCGGCGAATCCACCTCGGAGGTCGCCGGCTGTTTCCTCACCCGGGTCCTCGGGCTTTCCCACTACCTCGCGGCGGATCACTTTCAGAAACACGGCCTGCGGATGTGGTTCACCACGCCGGAAAACAAGGATGCCGACCGCTGCTCGGAGATCGGTCCCTTTTCCCAAGCGCGTTTCCCCACCTATCAGCTCGACCGCTCGAAGCTCGACCAGAAGATCCTCGATCAGGCCACCTCGCTCGGCTGCGAACTGGTTCGCCCGGCCACGGTGAAATCCATGGAACTCGCCGGGAAAGGGAAAAACCTCGTGACCTATAAGGCCGATGGCCAGACCCGGACCATCCGCGCCGCTTGGGTGATCGATGCCTCCGGCAAAGCCGCCCTCATCGCCCGCCAGCGAGGCACGCTGAAGTCGCTCGATGCCCACCCGGTGCACTCCATGTGGGTCCGTTTCCGCAATGCCCGCGATCTCGATTGCCCCACGAGCCGGCTCGATACCCCGAACATGCAACCCCCGCCGGTGGTCTCGCGCTCGTCCGCCACGAATCACCTCATGGGTCGCGGCTGGTGGTCGTGGATCATCCCGCTTTCCAATGGCGAATTCTCCGCCGGAGTCACCTGGGACGAGCGCCTCTGCACTCCGCCCTCCGAGGGACCCATCGGCGAACGGGTGAAATCCCACCTCCTCACCCACCCCATCGGGAAAATCATGTTTGCCGATGCCGAACCGGTGGAAAATGACGCCCGCATCTACAAGCATCTTCCCTACTACTCCAGTGAGGTCTGCGGGGATGGCTGGATCGCCGTGGGCGACGCCGCCGGTTTCATGGACCCTCTTTACTCCCAGGGGCTCGACTATTGCTCTTATGGGATCTGTGCCGCCCTTTCCATCCTCCGCAAGGACGCCATGGGCTCCTGCGTCCATGAGGCTCTGGCGATGCACAATGAATCCTTCTCCCAGTCCTACCACCGCTGGTTCAATGCCCTCTACAAAAACAAATACCAGTACCTCGGCGATGCCCGCCTGATGCGCGCCGCCTTCCTCCTGGACATCAGCACCTATTTTGTGGGGCCCGTGCAGTTGGTGTATCGCAACACGATGGTGGAATTCGCCAAAATGCCCTACAACGGCCCCATCGGCGCCGCCTTCGCCCACTTCATGTCATTCTACAACCAGCGGCTCGAGAAGATCGCCCGCAAACGCCTCCAGTCCGGCACTTACGGGAAGGAAAATCTCGGCCGCCGCTATTTCGTCCGTGTCCCTTTCAATGCCAGCGTCGGTGCCCTGCGCCATCTGACCCGCGGGGTCGCCGTCTGGCTCAGCCTGGAATTGGAGTCCCTCCTCCAGCGCCCCGCGCCGCCTTTGCCCGCCCCGGGAACCGATCCTGCCACGGAAACCCGACAGGCGATGGCCTGAAGCTTCAGGAAATCGGGGCAAGGCAGGACCTTGAAATCGATCGATTTTTCGATTGTCAGAAGCCCCCATTCCCCCTAAATCCCCGGCCCCGACCGCAGCACGCTCCGGTTGGCCACCCGGATCATGGCAGAGTAGCTCAGGGGTAGAGCAGAGGACTCATAAGCCTTTGGTCGGCGGTTCAAATCCGCCCTCTGCTACCATCCGGATTTCCCTTCCTCCTTCCGGGGTTGCCCTCCGCAAGAAGGCTGCTTGAATGAAGGGGATGAGCCCAGCGCACCGCGAATTTCTCTTCCACCTTCTGGATACCCCCAGCCCCACCGGCAGGGAAATGCCCGGCCAGCGCGTGTGGGCCGATTTCCTCCGCCCTCTTGCCGATGCCGTCACATGCGATGCCTACGGCTCCACCTGGGCCACCCTCAAGGGCAAGACCGAGCGCACCATCATGCTCGCCGCCCATGCCGATGAGATCGGCTGGATGATCAAGCACATCCAAAATGACGGCTTTCTCCGCATCGAACGCGTCGGCGGGTCCGATCACGCCACCGCCCGCGGCCGCCGGCTCCGCATCCTCGGGGACAAAGGCGAAGTCACCGGCATCATCGGCAATACCGCCATCCACCTCAGGCGTGACGATCTCGGCAGCGAAAAAGCCCCTCAGGTCCACGAACTCTGGGTCGATGTCGGCGCCTCGAACGCCAAGGAGGTCGCCGCCCTCGGCATCCGCGTCGGCCACTTCGCGGTTTATGCCGATGGCCCCACCGAACTCGCCCACCAACGCTTGGTCTCCCGCGCCTTGGACAACCGCATCGGCTCCTACATCATCGCCCGCGTCCTCGAAAATCTCGCGAAATCCCGGACCAAGCCCGCCTTCACCCTCATCTGCCTCAACACGATCCAGGAGGAAATCGGCGGTCACGGCGCGGTCATGGCATCGTACTCTCTGAAGCCGGACCTTTGCGTTTGCCTCGATGTCACCCATGCCACCGATACCCCGGGGCTCGATGTCACCAAGGTCGGCAAAGTCACCCTCGGCGGCGGACCCTCGATCACCCATGGCACCGCCAACCACCCGCTGGTGGTTGATCGACTCATGTCCACGGCGAAGAAGTCCGCCATTCCGATCCAGCACGAAGCCAGCAGCCGCTTCACCGGGACGGATACCGACAAGATTTTCCACCAGCGCGGCGGCATCCCCAGCGCCCTCGTTTCCCTGCCCCTGCGCTGCATGCACTCGGTCGTGGAAACCGCCCACCTCGGGGATATCGATCACACCATCCGGCTTCTGACCGACTTCGTTCTGGGCCTCAAAGCCAAAGACCATTTCCATCAAAGCCTGTGATCCGCGCCATCGCTTCCAGCCTGCTCGCGTTCTGCCTCTTCGCTGCGGCGGCCGATCCTCCGCCTCCTTCCGCCGCCGCGCTCTCCTACCTCGAGTCGCTGCGCAAACTTTCCTCAGAGGCCCCGCCGGACCCGGAGGAAATCACCGCCATCCACCCCGGTGTCACCCGCGAGAAGCTCGATGAAATCCGCCGCATCCTCGGCTCCCTCATCGCCAGCCTCCAAAGTGACGGGACCCTCAAGGTGGCCGAAGAGAAAACCGATGGCCCGCTGGCCGCCGTGATCGTTTGTGATGTTCCTCAGCTCGACCCCACCTGCGCCCGGGTCCACGCCATCACCCTGATCCTCCAGGAGGACACGTGGCAGCCCGCACCCGTTCCCGCCTCTTTCGAAAACCTGGGGATCGACTACAGCCCCACGCCAGCCGCTGCGGCCAAGCGCCTGGAAAGCTGGTTGTCCGACCGCGTTCCGCACCACCGCAAAAAACTCCAGAGCGAAATCACCGCCAGCACCCGCAAACGCCTGCTCGCCGCCCTGCCTGACTCCCTGCCCGCGGAAAGCCTCCCCCAGCCCTGGCTGGATGCCTTTCTCAAGGCCGCGGAAGACCGCGACCTCGCCGGAGTCATGGCCACCCTTGGCGGGCTCGAAAAAGAAGCTCCCCACGGCTGGCTGGAAAACATGCCCCGCATCCGGAAAGTCCTCGACTCCACTCCCGCCGCAACCCCCTACGAGGACCCGCCGGACTTCGCCACCTGGACGACGATCGCCGCCGCTCCCGGCCCTCGCAAAACCCTCGAATGGACCATCGAGGGAAACACCGCCACCACCCGGCTTTTCGAACTTTACCTGCCCCTCTGCCGTCGGCTCAACCCGGACGAGGCTCCGCCGGTCTATTTCTCCACCTACAAGCTGGAAAAAGCCGATTACTGGCGGGTGCTTCTCGATGATTCCGGCGAAATCCCCGTGCCCCCAGTCCTCGAACCCGCCGGCACGGACGATGCCGATCGCTTTCTCCGCGCCCTGGCTGCCGATCACGCCATGCCCCCGGCCCATTCCCCTGCGGAACTGGCGGCCATCGTCACCCGCTCTCTCAGCCTCGACCACCCCGGCCCCTTGCTCGCCTGCATCGCCTCACGCCCGGAAATCCGCCCGTCCACCTGGAGCCGCCTGCTCCGTTTGTGGGCCAGAACCCTCGAAGTCGGCCGACCGCCCCTCGTCCTCGATATCCACACCAACGGCCCCGCCGCCACCGTGGCTTGGTGCGTTCCCGAAGCCCAGTTTCCCCTCATCCCGAAAGGCCAGATTTCCTTCCTCCGCTTCGTCGAATCCAGCGGCACCTGGTCGCTCGACCCCACCCGCCCTACCGAGGCCCCCACACGCGGCAAGGCCCTCGCATGGGGCGAGTCGTGCCAGGACATGTCCACGCCCGAGTGGTTCAGGCATCTCGGTCTTGATACCACCCTCGCCGGGCTCCCTGCCGGGGACGCTCCCCCGGAAGAAGAAGCACAAAAGGTCATCACCGCCTGGGCCACCGCCGTCACGGCCGATGACCTGGCCGGCATCCTCCAAAACTCCGTGGTCTTCGATGACCCCAAAGGCATCGAACGCATCGCCGGCGTCATCGCCGGTGAGCTGCCCTCCACCCGCGGGCTGGAAATCATCGGCATCCACCGCCACGAACGTTGGGCCGCCGCCACCGTCCGCTACCCGGGAAATCCCGGCGATTCCTCGGATTACCTCCTCCTTCCCATCGTCAGCACCCCCTCCGGCCCCAAGGTCCTCGCGGAAATCGTTCTTCTCGAACCCGACAGCCGCCCCCGCAAATACCTCAACGATCGCATCTGGGACCGTCTCGAATCCCGCCTCCCCGGCCCCGCCGTGGATGAACTTCGCACCCTGCTCGATGCCCATAGCGCCCTCGCCGAGAAGCATCGCGGAGAAAAGGACTGATTTCCCCACGCCAAAAACAAACCCACCCACCCTCCCGCATGCCCGCCAGCGCCCACCTCACCGCCACCCGCATCGAGCAAGCGATTCTCCAAGTCGTGCTTGGGCAGGACGATGCCATCCGCCGCATTCTCGCCTGCTTCGCCGCCGGCGGCCATGCTCTGGTCGAGGACGTCCCTGGCACCGGCAAGACCACTCTCGCCAAAGCCATCGCCCGCTCGATTTCCGGAGCGGACTTCAAACGCGTCCAATTCACCCCCGACCTCCTCCCCACCGACATCCTCGGCGTCTCCATCCTCGACCCCGCCCGCCAGGAATTCCGCTTCCGCCCGGGCCCGGTTTTCACAGACATCCTGCTGGCCGATGAAATCAATCGCGCCTCCCCGCGCACCCAGTCCGCCCTCCTCGAAGCCATGGCCGAGCGCCAGGTGACCATCGATGGCGACCGTCACGACCTCGATGGCTTCTTTTTCGTCATTGCCACCCAGAATCCGGTCGAATTCCGCGGCACCTACCCGCTGCCGGAAGCGCAAATGGACCGTTTCACCCTCCGCTCCCGCCTCGGCTACGTCCAGCCCGAGCAGGAGGCGGCGATTCTCGCAGGGCAAATCGAGCAACACCCCGTGGACCACCTCGAACCCGTCGCCACCCGCGCCGAAGTCATGGCCCTGCTCGATGCCGTGCGCCAGGTCCGCGTCAGCGATGCCATCCGCGACTACATCGTCGCCATCGTCGGTGCCACCCGCCATCGCGAACAGGTCCAGCTCGCCGCCAGCCCCCGGGCGTCCCTCGCCCTCATGCGCACCGCCCAAGCCATGTCGCTCTTCGAAGACCGCGACTTCGTCATCCCGGAAACCATCCAGCACCTCGCGGCCGATGTCATCGCCCACCGCCTGGTCGTCGAACCCGAAGCCCGCCTCTGCGGGACCGATGCCCGCGCCATCGTCGCCTCCATCCTCGAGTCCACCCCCTCGCCGGATTGATCCCCGAAATGCCCCGATTTTCGGGTCGGCTGGACGATTTTGCCGAAATATTTGCTTAGAACATCATCTTATTCAGCATTTGTAGTCATTTTCTAAAACAAAATTGTTTGCATTGTAAAAATTTCAACCTAGCATGGCGGTGCTGTCCCACCCCATGTCCCCTGCTGTAAATCCCGAACAGCTGGAGCGTTGTTGGCAAGCCTGCTGGACTCGTGCCCGCCGGCCTGTCGAAGGAGTCCTGATCAGTGAAGACGAGGCATCGTCCATCGCTGAGAGGTCCATCCGCAACGTTTCGCTCGATTTCGATGACTTCCCCGGCGAAGCCGAATTCACGGCCCGTGCCCTCGAGGAAGCTTCCCGCGCGACCCGTGAACTCGTCGCCCAGAAAAGGCGTACGGTGTCCGACCCGCAGATTCATCACGATCCCGAAGACCATCGGTATGATCGGAATCTGGATCTGGACCGGCTGAAGAAGCACGACGACGCCCGCGGTTTCCATGATCGCGAGTGGAATCATCTTCCGAGCCTGCTCCGCCCTCTGGCGCTGCACACCCTTTCCCGGAAAGGGATCACCGGCCCGGATGCCGAGGAAATCTTCAATGACACCCTCGTGGAGCTTTCCCGCCAGCGCGAAAACGGCCACGCCCCGATCCTGGATCCCACGGTTTTCGAGGAACTCATCCCCCTCCACACCCGCATCGTCGGCTTCCGCGCCATCGATTGGTTCCGCAAGCGCGGCACCCTGAAGAACAAGCCGAATTCCGGCGAGAGCTTCGACGCCCTCACCGGCGACCCCGACCACGCGATGCAGTTCGAGGACCACCACTCGGACCCGAACCAGACCACCTTCGAAAGAATCTACACCGAATGCCGCGAAGCCCTCACGGCCCGGGAGTGGGAACTGATCTTCACCCTCTTCGTCGCCCAATCGGCCACCGTGCAGGACCTCATTGCCGATGCCGCTTTCTGCAAGCGCCACGGCATCCGTTCCAGCGCCTCCGCGTCCACGAAACGCCGCGAACTCCAGGAGCAGGTTGATACCGCCCTTGGAAAAATTCGGAAAATTCTGATTAATTGAAAATCATCCCAAACTTTCACGATAGGAGAACCAACCATGGATCTGAACATTCCTCCCCACTTGGCATCCACGGCCTCTATGATGTCTCGAAGTCTTAGGCTTCGCGACGACGAGTCCGCCCCGTCCATCCCTGCCGATCTGCTCGACGCCCTGACTTCGCGCTTCAACCGCGTCGCACGTCCTGCCGAGGCTCGCCGCAGCGGATTCTGGGCCCGCCGTTTCCAAGGATTCCTCGCCTCGCCCGCCTTTGCCGGAGTCACCGCCTGCCTTCTCCTCGTCGGCATCGCGATTCCCACTCTGCGCCCCGAAGCAGGCCACAAGGAAACCTTCCGCGGCAGTCCGAGCGCTCAGGTGGACACCTTGCCCATCCTTCTCGTCGGCAGCCCATCGGACTTTTCGTCCCGCATCGCCCAGGCTGGAGACATCGAGCTTTCCTCCATCCACATGGTCGCCGAGACGGACACCTACAGCTTCCCCGGCACGAAGATCGTCGTGAATTTCCACAATGGCACCATCGTGGCAGTGGATTCGGAAGAGCGCGTGGTTCACTCCCTGCCGCTTCCTGCCGACCTTGGTGAACTGTCCTTCGCGATCGGCGAAGCGGTGAGCCGACTGTGATTTGCGGAGAGATTTGCCACCGGAATGGTGGAAAGATTGGACGCCGGGCCCTCCCGGCGTCCATTTTTTTGCCATGCCACGCCTTGCCCTCCTCCAATCCCGCGGATTTGCCACCAAGGAAGAATCCCTGCTCCGCCACGAAGCGCTCATTCGGCAAGCGGCGGCAGAGGGTGCCCAGATCATCGTCACTCAGGAGCTGTTCCTGACCCCCTACTTCTGCACCGTCCAGGACCCGGCGCTTTTTGATCTCGCCGACCGCATCCCCTGCCCGGCCAGCGAGCGGCTCGGACATCTGGCCGCCGAGCTGGGCGTGGTGATCATTTCCTCGTGGTTCGAACACCGCGGACCGGGTCTCTATCACAACACCGCCATCGTCCACGATGCCTGCGGAACCATGCTCGGCATTTACCGGAAGTCCCACATCCCTCAGGACCCGGCCTTCGAGGAGAAATTCTATTTCACCCCCGGCGACACCGGTTGGCCGGTTTGGGATACCCGCTTCGGCCGCATCGGCGTGCTGATTTGCTGGGATCAGTGGTATCCCGAAGCCGCCCGCCTCATGGCCCTCGGCGGCGCGCAATTGCTCGTTTACCCCACCGCAATCGGCTGGCTGCCCGAGGAAAAGGAAGCTCTCGGAGAAGCCCAGCACTGCGCGTGGGAAACGGTGCAGCGCGGCCACGCCGTCGCCAATGGCTGCTTCCTCGCCGCCGTCAACCGCGTCGGCATCGAGGGCGACTCGGAATTCTGGGGCCGCTCCTTCATCGCCAACCCCTACGGCCAGCGGGTCGCCCTGGCATCCACGGATCAGGAGGAAATCCTCCTCCATGACATCGATTTCCAAGCCGTCGAAGACTTCCGCCGGATCTGGCCCTTTTTCCGGGATCGGAGGATCGATGCCTATCAAGACCTCACCGCCCGCTGGCGGACTCCGCATTGAGCTTCGAGGGAATCATGGAAACATCGAAACACGGGAAAGCTCACGAGAAACAAAGCGTCGTTGCGACCCCCTCGACCACCCGCCGCTTGAACCGGGGTTTCACACGATCTCCTCAAACTTCGCTCCTTTCTCGTCACCTTGCCCCCCTCCAAATCGCTTGATCCTCAGCCTATCGAAACCCGTCCTCCTCCTGGTGCTGGCCAGTGCCCTATGGGGTCTCAGCTTTCCGGTGGTGAAGGCGCTGCATCTTGAGCAAAGCCTCCGCATTCCCGATGCGGGCACCACTTTTCTCGCCATCTGGATGCAGGTGGCGCGTTTCCTCGTGGCCGCCCTCATCCTCGCCCCCCTGATGTTAGGCCGCCCCCGGCCTACCGGAAACGAATGGCGCCAAGGCCTCGGACTGGCTCTCAGCGGCGGTCTCGGCATGGGCGTGCAGGCATGGGGGCTGGCCCATACGGAAGCCTCGACCTCGGCATTTCTGACCCAAGCCTACTGTGTTTTCCTTCCGCTCATCGCCTGTTTCAAGTCCCGCAGCCGGCCCAGCCTGCGCATCATCGGAGCCACCACTCTCGTCCTCGTCGGCGGGGCCATCCTCGCCGGTCTCCGCCCCGATGACCTCCGCCTCGGCATCGGAGAAAGCGCGACTCTTCTCGCCGCCCTCATCTTCACCTTCCAGATCCTCATCCTCGAAAACCCCCGCTACGCCGCGAACCGTGGCACCCCGGTCACCTTCCTGATGTTTCTGGGGATCGCCATCGGCTATCTCCCCTTTGCCTTTCTCTCCGCTCCCACGCCCGCCGCAGTTTGGACCGCGGGGGCATCGGTTCCGGCCGCCGCCTTCGTTCTCATCCTCGCGCTGTTTTGTTCAGTGCTGGCCTTCCTGCTGATGAATACCTGGCAAAAGGAGGTCAGCGCCACCGAGGCAGGTTTGATCTATACGATGGAGCCCATCTTCGCCGCGATCTACGCGCTCTTCCTCCCTGCCCTTTTCGCCGGACTTGCGGGCTTCCATTACCCGAACGAAACTCTCACCCAAGCCATGATCCTCGGCGGCGGGCTGATCCTCGCGGCCAATCTCTGGATGCAATGGCCTGCCAAGACACGCAGACCTGCCCACCCATGAAATCGAAGCCCTTCCCCAAAGCCGCCATCCTTTGCATCATCCTTTCCCTGCTGATCGCGGCCATCCTTCTCACAGGATCGCTGCGCTTGTTGAGGATTCCCACCTCCGGCATGAGCCCCACTCTCCCTCCGGGGACGCTCGTCCCCGCGCATCGCCCGCTTTCCCGGGATTTCCAGCGGGGAGAGGTCGTGATCTTCCATCCCCCCTCAAGTCCGGGGAGCATTTACATCCAGCGCATCGTCGCCATCCCCGGCGATAGGATCGAAGTGATCGACGGCGTGCTTCACATCAACAACAAACCCCGGATCTCCCCGGAAGGAAAAGCCTCGAAACCGGCTCCGGTTGCACCCCACCTGAAGTTTCAGTTTCCCAGCTACCCGCTCACCCTCCCCGCCGGAGAATACTTCATGCTTGGGGACAATTATGACAACAGCCTCGATAGCCGGTATTTCGGCACCGTGTCCGAGGACAAGATCATCCTCGTTCCGTTCCGACGTTACTGAGAAACTTATCTAACAGAAAATCCAGCGGCCGGGCGATTTTCAACCGAGCGGCTTGAAGTCGGCCCGGTGGACCTCCTCGCCCTTGAGGTTTTTCAGGGTCAGACCCAGTCCATCCTGCGTGGCTTCCCCTTCGATCCACGTCGCCCTTTCGGGCTGCGGTCCGCCGCCGGTGATCTGAGCGTAGGGGAATTCCCCGTTTGCAGGAATCCATGCCACCTCATGGGTATGTCCGGATACCACCACTTGCGCCCCCCATTTCACCAGCGCCTCATGCCAGGCATCGCGGCTGGATTTACTATGGGCATCGTAGTTTCCATTGGCATAGTCCTCCGCCTGAAGATTCCGTTCGGATTTCCAGCGCAGCGGGATATGGCAGAAAACCACCCGGTAGGGCGCATCTCGGATCTCCGGCTCGCGGATCACCTGCTCCAACCACTCCGCCTGTTCCCGGCGCAATGCCTCGAATGCCACCCGCCCACCGAAGCTCGGGTGGGCATCAGGCTTGTCCTCCCCCGTATGCAGGCAGATCGCCGCCACCGGTCCGCTGCGGAAAGCCCGGTAGGGCTTGCCTTCCGGCGTGGCGATAAAATCCGCGAGACGCCAGGCCCACTTGCCACGGACATCATGGTTGCCCCAAATCATCACCAGAGGACGCCCCTGCGTGATGTCGCATCCCGCCGGATCCAGCAGAGTCGGCTTGAGCCATGCCTCTTCATGCCAGTCGTTGCAGACATCTCCGTTCCAAATGAAAAAGTCTCCCCCGGGGGATTTCTCCGAGAGGGCGCGGAGGGTCTCGGCATTCTGGTGGGTGTCGTTCCATACCACGAAACGCGATTCCACCGCCGCCGGATCCAAGGTCCGGACTTCTTTCCATTCGCTTTCCTCCTTCTGCTTGCGATCGGCGGATTCCGTGATCGCCCGCACCCGATAGCTCTTGCCCGGCTTGAGTCCTGCCACCCGGAC
>JALOTY010000138.1 GCA_025457665.1 Akkermansiaceae bacterium
GGGGTATCGATGAGGGCGACGACGGGGAGCCGGAATTTCTCCGCGAGTTGCATCAGGCGCATGGCCTTGCGGTAGCCTTCGGGGTGGGCGCTGCCGAAATTCCGTTTGAGGTTTTCCTTGGTGTCCCTGCCCTTCTGGTGGCCGATGACGACGACCTTGCGTCCACCGAGAGTGGCGAAGCCGCCGGGCATGGCATGATCGTCGCCGATGCGGCGGTCGCCGTGCAGTTCGCAGAAATCGGTGAAGACCTGGGCGAGATAATCGAGCATGAAGGGGCGCTGGGTGTGCCGCGCGATCTGCACGCGCTGCCATGGGCTGAGGTTCTGATAGATGCCCCGGCGGGTTTCGGCGAGTTTCTCCTCCATGCCGGCGATTTCGGCGGACATGTCGATGTCCTGGGAATCGGCCTTGGCGCGGAGTTTGGCGAGTTCGCGTTCGAGTTCGAAGATGGGCTTTTCAAATTCCAGCAACTGCATGGGGATGTGGGGAAAGGGATGTGGGGCGGGCGGGAGGCTAGCGGGAGGACGCGCGGATTTCCACCTCATTCCCGGGTCGCGTCAAGAGCGCCAGTTCCTCCATGTCCGGAGCGCTGAGGTAGAGGCCGGGGGCGAGGGCGGCGGGGTCCGCGCCCTCTTCGAGCACGGTGATCTGCCAGGCGGGGCGCTCGAGACCGAGCATTTTGTTGGCTCCGCGGTAGCCCTCATTGGCGGGCTGGTAGCGTTTGCCATCGCGCAGCCCCATTTTCGAGCCGATCTTGGTTTTGCTGTCATCGCTCACCGTTCCGACCACGGCGAGCACGGGAAACTCCTTGATGAAGCGGGTCGCGTCCCAGAGGGAGACGGACTTGCGGTTGGGCTCGATGAGGAGGCGGAAATTCAAGGGCAGGAGGGTGAGTTCATCGCCGGGCTGGAGGGAGCCGAGGTTCATGAGCCCGTTGAAATGCATGATGAGATCGAGCGTGGTATCGTGCTTCGCGGCGATGCCGAGGTAGGAATCGCCGGGGCGGACCTTGTAAACGATTTTCCCAGCGGCCATGCCGGTGCCGAGGATTTCATCGAGATTCATTTCCCCGACGATGCGCCGGGCTTCGGGGGCGGCGGCGGAACGCGGATACATGCTGACGACGGTGCGCAAGCGGTCTTCAGCGGCATCGAGATCGCCCACGGCGAGGAGTTGGCGGGCCCTTTCGAAGAGTTTCGAGCCGGGGTCCATTTCCGGCATGTCGGCCGAGGGCTCGGGGAGGGCGAGCATGGGCTTGGATTCCATTTCCACCGGGATCCATTCGGCGAGGCGACCTTCGCGCGGCTCGACGCGGACGTGGCGGACGGTGACGATGGTGCTGATCACGATCGCCAGGACGGCCATGGCGGCGACGATGCGGATCAGGAACCAAAGCGTCATGCGGCGGCAGGATTCACATTTCCGCGGGAAATGGAAACCCTGAAAGCCGCGAAATCACAACAAGCCGCGCCGTTGGAGGTCGAAGCGGTTGATGGGGAGGGATTCGTGGATCATTTCGAGGGTGAATTTCACCAACGAAACTTCCCAGGTATCGTCCACGCCCTCGATGATCGCGCGGGCCGGATTGCCCTCGATGCGGGCGTCTTCCATGACCTTCTCGCGAAGTTCCTCCATGCTGGAGTGGACGACCTCCTCGCTGACCCGGCCGCGGGCGAAGCGGAAACCGTAGTTCAGGAAGGCCAGCGGGTTGCCGGCGGCGCGCATTTTTTCGATGAGGCGACCGAGGCGTTCCTTGGCTTTTTCATCGAAGCCTTCCATTTCCACTCCCTGGAATCCATCGGGGCGGACGATGCGCGGGCGGACGGCTTCGATGTCTCCCTTGCGGATGCGGATTTCCCCGCCGCGGTCCATGAGTTCGCTGAGCATGAGGAACTCGAAGCGGGTATCCCCGAAGGTATCGATCCGGCGGTCCGGAGCCAGCAGGACACGGGTGGCCTCCATCGCGTATTCGACATCATCGGGAGTCGGCATGGCAGGAAGATCGGAGCAAAGCGGAGACTGGCAAAAAGAAAACGAGGCGGACCCGCGATGGGCCCGCCCCGCGGCGAAAATCATCAGGAACCGGGCGGATCAGCCGAGGGCACCTTGGACGTAGGTGATCACGTCACCGACGGCTTGGAGCTTTTCGGCTTCTTCATCGGGGACTTCGATTTCGAATTCCTCTTCGAAGGCCATGACGAGCTCCACGGTGTCGAGCGAGTCCGCGCCGAGGTCCTCGATGAACTTGGCTTCAGGAGTCACTTGGTCGGCATTGACGCCGAGTTGCTCCACGATGATGTCTTTGACGCGGTCTTCGATGCTCTTGTCGGACATGGATGTGCTTGGATGGTTGCGTTGGGGAGGGATTACGCGATGCCGGAGCCGCTTGGCAACCCCGAAAAATCCGGCAAGGCGAGCAATTCTCCGGATGGGTCCAAAGAGCGGGATTCCCGGGCCGGATTTTTCCTGTCACAATCCTGATCGCATCGGCAAACTGTTGTCAGCCATGAGAAATTTCCTGACTGCCACCGCCATGATCACTGCCACTGTGACCGCCCAACCTTCCCTGACCATTTACAACGCCGATCTGGCGGTGGTCCGGGAGACCCTGCCGCTCGAACTTCAGGCCGGGGAGAGCCCGGTGATCTTCGACCGCGCCACCGCCCAGGTCCGACCGGATTCCGTGGTGCTGCGCGACCCGAGCGGCAAAGCGGCCTTTTCCATCCTCGAGCAGAGCTACCGCAACGACCCGGTGAGCCGTTCGCTGCTGCTGAATCATTTCGAGGGCCAGACCATCGATTTCCGCCAGGTGTATCCCGACGGCAAAGTGGAGACCATCCAGGGCCGCATCATCCGCTCCGGTCACGTGCCGGGCGGGCAGCCGACGGACCCGATCATCGAGGTGGAAGGCAAAATGCGTTTCCAACTCCCGGGCGAGCCCTTGTTTCCGGATCTGGGCGATGGTTCCATCCTGCGTCCGACCTTGGGCTGGGTGCTATCGTCGGGGGAAGCGGTGAAATTCGATGCCCAGCTTTCCTATCTCACCGGGGGCTTCAGTTGGGAAGCGGACTACAATTTCGTGGCTCCGGAAAAAGGGGAAATCGCGACGCTGACGGGCTGGGTGACGGTGAACAACCAAAGCGGAACCGCCTTCAACGAAGCCAAGGTGAAGCTGGTGGCCGGCGATGTGAACATCGAGCAAGAAGGCTCTCTCCTCGCTCCGGCGGCGGAGATGAGAATGCTGAAGATGGATGCCGCTGGTGCCCCGCCGGTGGAGGAAAAGGCCTTCGATGACTTTCACCTCTACACCCTCGGTCGCCCGCTGACGATCCGCGATCGGGAGACCAAGCAGGTGGAATTCATCCGCGCCCCGGAGGTGAAGGCGAAGAAATCCTACGTCTATGATGGTGCGCCGATGTTCCTCTTCCACGGCGGCCGGAATGACGGCCCGCTGGGCGATCAGGCTTTCGAGAAGGACGTGGCGATCTATTGGGAATTGACCAATGATGAAGCCTCCGGCCTGGGCATGCCTTTGCCCGCCGGACGGATCCGATTTTATCGAGCCGATGATGCCGACGGAAACCTTGAGTTTGTGGGCGAAAACAGCATCGATCACACCCCGCGCAACGAGAAGCTGAAGATCTATACCGGCAATGCCTTCGACCTCGTGGGCGAGCGGAAGATCGTCGATTTCTCCCGTCTCGATCGGGAAAACTGGATGCGTGAAGCGGTGGAAGTGACCCTCAAGAACCGCTCGAAAGAGGAGAAAACCATCACCGTGCGCGAGCACCTCTGGCGTTGGTCGAACTGGGAGATCCAGGACGCTTCGCAGGAGTTCCAGAAGATCGATGCGCAGACCATCGAGTTCACCGTGAAGCTCCAGCCGAACGAGGAGAAAAAAGTCACCTACGCCGCGCGCTACAGTTGGTGAGCTCCGGTTTCAACCGGTGCGTGTCATCGGCGGCCGGGGAGAGCGTTCGCGGTAGTTTTCCGTATCGGTCGAATGCTTCCCGGCCCGCCGTGGCAAAGGGTTCGTGTCCGCCCGCGGCCGGAACTCCACCGGTTTGCCGGTGCGGATTTCCTCGGCGAGTTCCTTCACGCTGTTGAGGATGCGGGTGGGCTGATAGACGTAGCGATGGAGGTCCTCGATCCGACTGGAACCACTGAGAACCAGATAGCTGCGCAGGCCCATTTCGATGGCTCCACGGACATCCGTCTCCATCGTATCCCCGACCATCACCACGTGGTGGCGGCTGACATTGTCCGGGCTGCCGGAGAGCAATCGACGGCGGGCACGGCTGAACATGTAGGCATTCGGTTTGCCGAGGTAATAGGCCATGCGACCGGTGCTGGCTTCCAGATAGGCCGCGGTCGCGCCTGCGCCGGGCCGGGTTTTCCCGGACTCCACCGGGCACCAGTTGTCGGGATTCGTCGCCACCAGCCTTGCACCCTGTTCGATGAAACTGTGGGCACGGTTGAGTTTTTCGAGGCTGGGGTAGCCTTCGCCCACGACCACGAAATCCGGGGCAATGGCGTCATTGGCGATCCCAGCATCCTTTAGGGCGGCGAGCAGTCCGCCTTCGCCGAGCACAAAGGCGGTGGATTCCGGGTAGGTTTCCGCGAGGAAATCCGCGGTATTCATCGCCGAGGTGTAGAAATGCCGCGCGCCGAGGCCATCGATGCCCAAATGCCGCATTTTCACGACGAGATCTTCCGGGGTGGGAGTGGAATTGTTGGTGAGGAAAAGAAAGGGGATGCCATTCGCGTGGAAGGCTTCGATCAATTCCAAGGCACCGGGAATCAACTGATCCTCGCGGTAAATCACGCCATCCATGTCTAACAGGAAGGCGGGTTTCATTTCGGTCATCATCATCGTGTTATGAGGGCCTCTGAGCATGGGCCGTGCCAGCCCCTCCCGGGGCGATGGCAGGCTCCGTGCTTGCCGGGCGGCAAGGAACCGCTATCTCCGTTCCGGCCCTGCCGCTCATGAACCCTGAAATCGCCCTCACCCTCGGCGTCGTCGTCCTGGTCCTCGTCGCCTTCCTCAGGGAATGGTCGGCCCCGGAAGTCATCGCCCTGACCACCCTCTGCCTTGTCACCGGCCTGGGTCTGGTGCCGATGGACAAGATGGCGGAGGTCTTCAAGAACGAGGCACCGATCACCATCGCCGCGCTGTTCGTGATCGGCGGTGCGCTGGAACTGACGGGGGCAGTGGGCCGCATCGGCATGATTCTGAAAAAGCGTCTGAGTGGCGGGTTGCGGGCATCGATGCTCGGGATTTCCCTGCTCACGGCCACGGCCAGCGCGTTCATGAACAACACGGCCATCGTCGCCATCCTCATGCCGGTGGTGCTGGGATTTGCCCGATCGCGGGATTTTTCCGCCGGCCGGCTGCTCATGCCGCTTTCCTATGCGTCCATCCTCGGCGGCTGCTGCACTCTCATCGGCACCTCCACCAACCTTCTCGCCAACGGCGTCCTCCAGGATCTCGGGCAACCGGGGATTTCCATGTTCGAACTGGCACCCATCGGCATCCCGGTGGCCATCGTGGGTGTGGCCTATCTCGTCATCCTCGGACCGAAATTGATTCCGGCACGGAGTTCCGCGACAGCGATGCTGGACACGAAATTCCGCACCAAGCCACTCCATCACGTCCTGGTTCACCCGGAATCCCCGCTCATCGGCATGCGTTGGCTGGATTCCCCTCTGGCCGCTGCGGATGCCGGTGTCCACGTCCTCGAAGTCCGCCGCGCCGGACACCGGGTGGTGCAGGATCTCAGTGAACTCGTCATCCAGCGCTTCGACCGATTTCTCATCGCCTTCCACGGCAAGAAAGAGGTCGATCACGAGCGCCTCGAAAGCACGCTCGGGCTTGAACAGATTTCGGCGATCGATGGCATCGTCACCGAACTGGTGATCGACCACGATTCCTCGCTAGTCGGTCTCACCCTGAAGAAATCCCATTTCCGCCAGCGCTACAATGCGGTCGTGCTCGCCGTGCATCGGGACGGCAAGAACATCACCCGCCAGCTTGCAAGCATCCCGCTGGAAGCGGGCGACACCCTGCTGGTTGTCACGCCGGCCTTCAACCTCTCCGAGCTGCAAGACAGCCATGATTTCGTCCTCACGGACTCTCCGGACACGGCCGAGGAGTTCAAAAAAGGCCCGGCCCTGCTTTCCGCTGCGGCGCTGGTGGGAGCGGTGCTGGTGACCACCTTGACCGACTACCTCAACGGCCATTTCCCGCAGATCCCCTCGATCCCGATCCACTACGCGGCCCTTGTCGGCGCGCTGGTTCTGCTGTGGTGCAAGGTCATCACGCCGCGGGATGCCTATCAGGCCATCGACTGGCAGGTGCTCTTCATGCTTTACGGGCTGCTCGGTCTGGGGATGGCGATGCAATCGACCGGCACCGCGAAATTTCTGGCAAACGGAATGGTCGAACTGGTTTCCGGCCATGTTTCCCAAGAACTGCTGCCTTACGTGCTGTTGTGGGGTGTTTTCCTTCTGACACTCTTGCTCACCGAGGTGCTTTCTAACAACGCGACGGCAGTGATGATGCTGCCGCTGGTGGTTCCCCTGGCGGAACACGCCGATGTTTCCGCCCGCCCCTTTTCGATCGCTGTGATCCTCGC
>JALOTY010000139.1 GCA_025457665.1 Akkermansiaceae bacterium
CCGAGCGGCGCACCGGTGAGGCGGCGCACCGGTTCATCAAGCAGCGCGCCGAAAGTCCGCGGGTGGTAGCCATGACCCTCTCCGGGAAACCATGCGGGCTTCTGGTTTTCGATCGCCGCAGTGATTTCATCATGCCTCCAGACGCTGGCTTCCTGATCAAGTGCCGGCAGACCGCATTGGTGGGAAAGCAGGTGGGCAAAGCTCGCTTCCGGCAGCGGAAATCGCGGCCAGACTTCGCTCACCGGGGTGCCAAGCCCGAGACCATGACGATCCAAGGCCAGCAGCAAGGTGGCCGCGGCAGGGCCCTTGGTCGCGGAGTAAACTGGAACCAAGGTTTCCTTGGTCCACGGTCGCGATCGTGAGGTTTCACACCAGCCGGCGGATTGGTGGAGGACTTCCTGCCCATTCCACCAGATGCTCACCGATGCCCCAATCTCTCCGCGGCTGCGGAAGTTTTCTTCAAACTCGTCGAGCACGAGTCCCAGGCTGGCGGGCGATGGCATGGAGGAGATGAATCGCAGCCGCCGACGGGAAAAAAGACCAAACTGACGAGCCTGCGCTTTGGCAGGATTATTTCAAGCTCAGGAGATAGGTGAACAGGTCGGCAACCTGCTGCGGCGTGTGGGCATCGATGAGCCCCTCCGGCATCAGCGTCCGGCGGGAAACATCGTGACTGGCGATTTCGTCACGCGGGATGACGCGTTCATCCGCGCCCAGTGGACGCAGGATGAGGCGGTCGGCATCTTCGGAAACAAGAAAACCGCTGAGCAAGCTGCCGTCCTTGAGCGTCACATCATGGCGGTAGTAGCCGCTCTCAAGCTGGTCGTTCGGATAAAGGATGTTTCGCAGCAGCCCGTCCACACCCATGGCTCCCGCACCACTCAGATCGGGGCCGATGGCGATGCCCTCGTCCTTGATGCGGTGGCAAATCATGCAGGATGCCGTTGCCAGTGCCTTGCCTCGCGCGGCATCACCGGCGCCGACGGCCCAAGTACGGAATCGATCGTACTTCTCCCGCGCTGCAGCGGCTTCGGCAGGAGTGATGAGTGACGGCGGATCGGTCTGCCAGTCGATCGCGGCTCCGCCCTCCAGCTTGAGTCCGGGTGTATCCGCGGCGAAGCGTTTCACCAGACCCGGCGGATGATCTTCGTTTCCGAGGCGGGTGCGCCAGGTGGCCAGCAGGTCCTTCTCCTCCCGGGCCATGTTCCAAATACGAAGTTCATCGTAGGACGCGGCGGAGCCTTCCGCGGGATGGCTTTCGCCCAATTGAAGGCCATCCATGACCTCGGTGAAGGGCTCGGATCCGCTGCTGTCACGACTGCCATCGATGAACAGGCTCAGATTTCCCGCCGCATCGCGGATCACGGCCACATGGGACCACACCCCCGGCTCGATGGCACGACTGGCCACGATGCGATCCTTTCCGCCTGCGTAGAGCCGCAGTTTGCCATCGTGAAAATTGATGTCCGCCCCGCCTTTGCGACCGAGAAGGTTGTCGGCATTGCTGATGCCGGGATCGAGCTTGATCCAAGCTTCGATGGTGAAGGGGCCTTCCAGCCGGACATCCGTGCGGACGCGATCCTGCGCCCCGCCATGGAGGCGGATCACGGGGGCGAGCACGCCCTTGAGCGAGGCCATGAGGGCGGCGAGGCCCGGGTCTTCCGGTCCGAGGAGTTTGCGGGCTTTTTCCAGGGCAGCTCCGCCGAAGTCCTTGAAGGAACCTTCGGCCGCCATGCGGACAAATTCACTGGCGGTTTCACGCTTCGAAAGCATGCCATCCAAGGCCAGTTGGCGGAGTGGAGCGGCCAGGTTCTCCCATCGCGCGGCGATTTCCTTGACGGCATCCGTCCCGCCGCCGGCCGCGAAACCACTCATGGCGGCGGCGGCCAGGGCGGGGTTGGTGGCATCCAGATGGCTGCGGCAGAGGTCGGCATCTGGCATGCCGATCTCGTTCAGGGCGCGGAGCGCATCTACGAGAGGCATCGTATTTCCGAGGATTCCTTTCCGGATCACCGGAGCCATCTCGGCAAGGCGGAAGCGTCGGGCGAGATCGATGACCAAGTCGTTGGCACCAGCGCCGGTGGCTGCGAGGGCGGCGGCACCGCGGGCCACGGATTCACGCAGGGCGGGATCGGCAGTGCTTGCGGGATCCAGCAGCATCAAGGCTTGGAGCAGGGGAAGGCTGGTGGTCGGATCTTCTAACAGCTTGCCGAAAGCCGCGGCAACCTGGGCCTGACCGAGTTGTCCTCCGAGCAGGCCGGCTTCATCCGGGGTGAGAGGGCGGTCGAGTTTTGGCATTTCATGGATGAGGGCGATGGCTCCCTCTTCCGGCGGCAGGGCGAGGATGGCGAGCGAGCGGGAATCGGGATCGCGGATGATTCCTTTCGCCAAGGCCTCGCGGGTGGCTTCAGGATGGGTTTCCATGGCCCAGCGCGTCAGGTAGTCGAGAAAGCGACTCTCGTATTCGCCCCGTGGCCCCTTCCGGATTCGCGGGCGGTTCGCCAGCGCAGCGACAAGCTCAGGTGTCGCTTCGGGCTGCCTGCGCAGGGCATTGGCACTCGCTGCAAGAACCCGGAAATGGGTTTCCTCACGCTGAAGGATGCGGAGCAAGGGGGATGGCTCCATCGCGAGCAAACCCGTCGCGCGGATGGCTTCGTATCGGACCTGCGCCACCGGATCGGCAGCCAGAGGCACCAGCAGCTCGGGATCGAGCGCCCGCATTTCTTCAAGTGCCCACAAGGCGCCGAGCCGCTCGCCGATGGGGCGGCGGGTATTCTTCAAGAGGGCGATCAGCGCGGGAATGACTTCCCGATCGCCGCGATCCCCCAACTGCTGCCAAACCATGCGCGCGACCCGGGCATTGGGATGATCTAACAGAGCGACGAGCCCGGCGGAATCGATTCGCGTCAGGTCGGGCGGTGTCTGGCGGGGCTTGTTGCGGTCCACGATCCGCCAGATGCGCCCGTGGGATTTGTCGCGATCGGGGTGAGTGCGCGGGACTTCGTTGTGCGAGATGATTTTGTTGTACCAATCGACGACATAAAGCGCGCCATCCGGCCCGAAGTGGATGGCCACGGGGCGGAACCAGGGATCGGTGGAGGTCAGGAAATCGGCCTGTTTCTTGAAATGCGGTGTGCCATCGGCATCGCGATGAAAGGTGGCGGTCTGGATGCGGTTGGTGATCGGATTGGCGAGGTAGATCGTGCGTGATCCGCCATCGCTGAGTCCGAAGGCCGACTCCCGGTCCTCCGCAATGGCAAGCCCGCTCAAGCCGGAGCCGCCGAAGGGTTCATTGTCGAAGGCCTGGGGCATCTGCGGGGCGTAGGGGCGGAGTTTGTCGCGGGAACCGGTTTGGTAGTGAGCGCCATCGATGAATTCGGCGGCGGGAATCCCCATGTCATTGGCCTCCTGAAGCAGCACCTCGCCATCCCGTGCCAGGCCCAGGCCCCAGATGTTGTTCGGTCCGGCTGTTAGATTCTCAAAGCGGCTGCCATCGGCTTGAAACCAGGCAAGTTTGCATTGTTTGAAGGGGACGCTTTCCTGGCCATTGGCAAAGGCCAGCCCACCGGGCCGCTTCACGTTGGAATCATTGAAAAGCCCCTGGGCCACGTAGATCCAGCCGCCGGGCGCACGCTCGAATTGGTGCGGAAAAAGGTGCGAGTCCTGAATGCCGAAACCTTCGAGCACGACCTTGTGGGAGTCGGATTTGCCATCACCATCGCTGTCCTGATAGATCCGGATTTCCGAGCCATATTGCGCCAGCACCCCGTCTTTCAAAGGCAGGATGCCCAGCGGAATGGCGAGGCCCGAAGCGAAGACGCGCGGCTGATGCGGGCCGGGGAGGTGGGGTTCATCGATGACAAGCAACTCATCCTGTCCGCCCTTGGCATAAAGGGCCTCGGCGTGGGCGCGGTTTTCATTGGCATCCACCGGGTATTCGCGGGCTGTCATGGTCCACAAGCGTCCGGCATGGTCCCAGGCCACGCTCACGGGCTTGACCACGCCCTGTTCTTCGCTGGTCACGAGTTCGATGTCGAACCCCTCCGGAAGGCGGAAGGTGGATTTTTGATCGGCCGGGGAAAGCGGGCTTTTCTTTGGCCAGACCGCCGCGCCCGGAGTTGCGGGCAGGGGGGTGAGTTCGATGTCCTTGAACTCGACGAGGAAACGTCCGCCGCCGTGGCACTGCAGGCCGATGAGGCCCTCCAGCGGGATGTCCTTTTCCTTTTCGGTGAAATCGAGTGCCGCCACGCCATTGATCCACGTGCGGATGCGCGGCCCTTCACAGAGGATGCGCATTTCATTCCACTCCCAATCGCGGACTGCCGCCTTTACGGCGGCGGGATCGACGGGTTCGCCGATCACCCGGTTTCTACGAGATTCATCGTACAATTTCCCCCACCAGTCGATGCCAGCATCCACCTGATAACCTGACATTTCATGATTTCCCTCTACCCGGATGCTGCGGATCTGGATGCCTGAGTTCATGAAGCCCTCGCCCTTCACCAGCCGGACCTTCAGCTTGAGATCGAAATTCGCATGACGGGCTCGAGTGGCGAGGAAGGTGTTGTGCGGGACTTTTTCGGTGAGCGAACCGCCGCGAATCACTCCATCCGCCACGGTCCACCACTTCTCCTCACCGGCGCGGACTTCCCAGCCATCGAGCGAGCGGCCGTCGAAAAGTTTCACCGGTTCCGCCACCGCTGGGGCAAGCAGGAGCAGAAGGGCGATGAGATGGCGGGAGAGGGCATTCATGAGTCGGCAGAAGAATGGGCAGAACGCTGACCTTTACGAGACTGCGGTGGCAGGGCCTTCCACGATGAAATATCGAAAATCCACATCGATGCGGCGATTTCAGGTTTTCGTGGGAAAAGTCACGGTCCATGGTGGAGCCATGACGAGGCGCACGGGGCGTGAGCGGGATGTTCAGGAATTCGGCGGCGGCACGCGCTATCTGGCGGTCCGTGCGCGGGAGGACGATCGACGCGATTGGCTTGGCGCTGCGAAGTTTTGCCCGCTGCTCGGCCATCTCGATATCGCCCATGTGGGGGTGATGGATGCGGTGAGTCCTTTCGAAGTCGTGCGGAACCAGCAGAGTGGGACCTTCATGCTGGCCTGTTTCGAAGGCGAGGGCGCGGTGTGGATCGATGGACGATGGGTCGGCATCGGTCCCGGCCAGGCCTGCCTTCAGCCACCCTTTATCCGCAACGCCCTGAAATGCGTGAACGGGCAGCGCTGGGGATTTGCCTGGGTCCGATACGAGGATGCGCAGGAAAGGGTGCCCATGGTTTCGGCCGTTTCACCCATCACCGGAGCCTATGATCCGGCGGCCTTGCTCGGGGCGATCCGCGGACTGCATGCGGAATGCTCGGGCCAGGCGGCACCGGCGGCACTGCATCATTGGACCCAGCTCATCCAGCACTATGTCCTGCGTTTCGCGCGGCCGCACGAGCCGGACCCGAGGTTGTTCCGGGTGTGGCAGCGGGTCGCGGAGAATTTGGCGCGACCATGGACGCTGGCGGAGATGGCCACCATTGCCTGTGTGAGCGAGGAACATCTGCGGCGACTGTGCAAAAAGGAAATCGGCCGGAGTCCGAAACAGCATCTCATTTTCCTCCGCCTGCAGGAAGCGGCGAACCGGCTTTCCAGCACCGATGAGAAGGTCGAGGTGATCGCCCGCGAAGTGGGCTTCGAGAGTGTTTTTTCGTTTTCGAACACCTTCAAACGCTGGATCGGCTGGCGGCCTTCCGACCACCGGGCGCGGGTCGAATGAACCGTTTCAATCCCCACCGGCAAAGACCAGGGCGCGCTGTTTCATCTGCGTGGCCATGAGCCCGAGGGCGTTGGCGCGGGTGGGTGCGAGGTGCTCCTTGAGGCCGGTGCGATCGATGAAGGAGAGGTCCGCCGTGAGGATTTCATCGGCGGGATGGTCATCGAGCACCCGCACGAAGAGGGCGATCATGCCCTTGGTGATGAGCGAATCGGAGTCGGCGGCGAAACGCACGCGACCGTTTTCCACCGTGGCATCCAGCCAAACCTGCGACTGGCAGCCCTTGATGAGCCGGTCCTCGGTCTTCAGCGCTTCGGCCATGGGGGGGAGTTTCTTTCCCAGACCGATCACGTATTCGTAGCGCTCCTGCCAGTCCTGAAAGAGTGAGATTTCGTCGAGGACGGCTTGTTGGGACTCCGCGATGTTCATTCCGCGCCGATGGGAAGCCGGATTGCCCGAAGTTCCAAGTTCCAAGTTCCAAGGGCCTGACAAACTATAGGACACACCTGTAGTTGGCAGGTGGGGGTGGCGGCAGGCTCTCCTGAAGATGACTACAGGACACACCTCTAATTCTCCTCTAATCCTCTAGTCGGAGGGGGGGGGAAAAAGGGGCATCTGGGGGGCGCGAGGCTTTGCGGTGGGGATCTGCGGGGCGGGGGGCGGATGGGATGAGAAAAGGTCACACCTGCTGTTGTGGCGGATGCAGGGAGATAATACGAATAAAGGGACACACCTGCAGTTTAGGCGGATGTAGGGAGATTGTCGTGGATTAGGGGGGGTCAGTGGCAGTCGGCCTGGATCTGCTGGCGCAGGGTGTCGATTTGGGATTCGAGGGCGTCGATTCGATCGAGGTGGTCGTCGAGTTTCCTGGCGAGTTCGATTTCCGCTTCGAGCCGGGCGAGGTTGAGGAGGTGCTCGCGGAGGCGGAAGAGGCAGATTTCTGTGGTTTCGGCGAGGTCGGTCTCGCCTCGTCGCTCATGGGCTTCGACGTTGTGTTCGAGCTGCGCCAGCCGGGCTTGGATGTCGAAGTGGCCGAGATGGATGCGGGCGATCTGCCGCAGGATCGCCTCTTTTGCCGCGGCGTGACGCTGTTGTTTTTCCGGATGGAGGCCATTTCCCCGCGGTGGCAGGGGCGAACGGCGGAGATGATGGATCCAGAAGTTTTTGACCTCCTCCCGACTCAAAACCCGATCCGACGGGGGCAGCGACGGCAAGATCTGCGCGGAAAGTGGAAAAACCAAAAGCAACAATCCCAACAAGCCCTTCATCCCTCCTGCGACGTTTTCCGCGTCGAGGATATTCATCTCGATTTCCAGTGGCCGGGTGCAGCGACCCGATAATCGGCAGGGCGAACCGCGGTCTTCAGCCCACTCTTTGAAACCTCGCCGACTTCGATTTTGCCCTGGTTCCCAGCGAGCTTGCGGGCTCAGGCCTGCCGGGCCTGGAAAGCGCGGAAAAGTTTGATTTTACCGTAGGAGATGCGGCCGCCGAGATGGTCGAAGACGGGTTTGAGGGCTTCTTCGGTGTAGCCTTCGAGGGCGGCGCGGACTTCCTGCTCTTCGGACTCGGTGTAGAATGAGCGGGGGTCCAGGGGTTCTCCTTGGGCGATGGCGGTGGCGAGGTGGGATTCGATGGTCGATTCGACCAAGCCGCGCTCCTTGGCGATCTCGGCGATGGATTTGCCGGCGCGGTAGAGTTCGAGGGTGACCTGGGCGGTTGGGTTTGTGGCGGGCTTTGGAGGCTTGGGGGGAAATGGGGCAATGCCTGTGAGTGACGCGAAAGTCCGGCGTTCGTGGTTTTCGAGAAACGCGCCGATGAGACCGATGAAGGCTTGGCCGTAATCGGTGAGTTTGCGTTCGCCAACGCCGGGGATGCGGAGAAAGGCGGCGTCGGTGGTGGGGTAGTCACGCGCCATGTGGCGGAGGGCGACGTCGGAGAAAACCACGTAGGGCGGAACGCTGGCGGCATCGGCGAGTTGTTTGCGGAGGGCGCGGAGTCGGTCGAAGAGGGCCAGGTCACACTCGATCTCACCGGCGCGCGGGGCGCGGGATTTTTCAGTGGCCATGAGTCGGGTGAGGGAAAGGGGTCGGCGCTCGCGCAGGAGGGTCAGGCCATCGGCGGTGATGGTGACGGTGGGGAAGTTTCCGGAATCGATGGCGATGAGGCCCTTGCGGGCGAGTTGGCGGGCGATCTCGGCCCATTTGTTCGTGTTGTGTTCGCGGCCGATGCCGTAAGTACTAAGGTTATCGTGGTTCTTCGCGATGATCTTTTCCGCGCGGGAGCCGGTGAGGATGTCGCAGAGGTGGCGGATGCCGACGGGCGGGTGGCCGGATTGTTTGACGCGGAGGATGCAGGAGAGGAATTTCTGGGCCTCGATGGTGGCGTCCCAGGTCTCGCGTGGGGCGAGGCAGTTGTCGCAGGCACCGCAGTTATCCTGCGGCCAGATTTCGCCGAAATAACCTAACAGACCGATACGGCGGCACTGGTCGCTTTCCGCGAAATCGGCCATCTGGTCGAGCTGTTTGCGGGAATGTTCGCGGGCTTCCTCATCGGGGATTTCATCGAGGAAGCGCAGGTATTTCGCAACATCGCCGCGGGAGTAGAGGAGAAGGCAATCGGCGGGCAGGCCATCACGACCGGCGCGGCCGGTTTCCTGGTAGTAGCCTTCGATGTTTTTCGGAAGGTCGGCGTGGATGACGAAGCGGACGTCGGGTTTATTGATGCCCATGCCGAAGGCGACGGTGGCGCAGACGACGCGGACTTCATCGCGGAGAAAGGCTTCCTGGTTGCGGGCGCGTTCGGGGGCTTCGAGGCCGGCGTGGTAGCAGATCGCGGGGATGCCAGAGTTGCGCAGGGTGGCGGCGAGTTCCTCGGTGCGTTTGCGGGACTGGGCGTAAACGATGCCGGAGTCCATGCCGCGGGATTTGATGAACTGGACGAGGCGCGCGGTGGCGTCCTGCTTGGGTTCGACGAGGTAGTTGAGGTTGGGTCGATTGAAACTGGCGACAAAGACCGCGGCGTCCTGAAGCGAAAGTTGGGTGACGATGTCTTCGCGGACGCGCGGGGTGGCGGTGGCTGTTAGAGCAATCACAGGGACACCGGGCAGGGCTTCGCGGAGTTCGCGCAGGCGGCGGTATTCCGGGCGGAAGTCGTGGCCCCATTCGCTGATGCAGTGGGCTTCATCGACGGCCAGGGCGGTGACCTTCCAGGTTCTGACAATCGAAAGGAAATCGCCGGACATCAGGCGTTCCGGTGCGAGGTAGACGAGCTTGATTTCCCCGGCGCGGATGGCGGCGAGGCGGTCGCGGTTTTCCTGGGGATCGAGGGTGGAGTTGAGAAAAGTGGCGGGGATGCCGGAGGCGGTGAGCTGGTCCACCTGATCTTTCATCAGCGCGATGAGTGGCGAAACGACCACAGTGAGGCCATCGCGGGCGAGGGCGGGCAGTTGGTAGCAAAGGCTTTTTCCCGCGCCGGTGGGGAGGATGGCGAGGGTGTCCCGGTCGGCGAGAGCCTGCTCCATGATGTCCCGCTGGAGCGGGCGGAAGCTATCGTAGCCGAAGTGGCGCTTGAGGAGGTCGGCAAGCTGGGGAGAGGCGATCATGGGCGGATGCCAGCATGATCAAATGAACATCACAAGGGAAATTCGAGATCCGGGATGGCGCCGGGAGTGAAATGCTTGGGCTGTTAGAAAGCGATCGAATCGTAGCTTTTGGCCCAGTCCTGGAGCATGCGGCGGGCGGGTGCCCCACCTTTTTGGAGCACGGCGATCATGTTATCGAGTTCGCGAAGCTGTTCGGTGAACCGTGCCTTGGCCAAACGGACATCGATGCTGTTAGCAAAGGGCGGGATGAAGCGATGGAGGGGCGCGTATTCCGTTTCCATGATCAGCCAGCGGGTCTTTTCTTTGACTTCCTCGATCTGCTCCTTAAGGACGAGCGAGTAGATGCGGAGTTTTTCATCGCTGGCCTGGGCGAGGTTGCCGGCTTCTTCGCCGAGCCATTCCATTTCGATGGCGAGCATCTCACGGAGGTCGCCGCTGGCATGGGCGCTGGTGAGGCGTTTCATCCACGCTTCCTTGTGGAGCTTGAGTTCGGCGTCTGGCTCAAGGTCGGGGTGGAGGACCTTGGCGAGTTGTTTGTAGAGTGATTTCAGGTCGCGTGTCTTGGCGGCTTCGACCTCCTGCTTCAGGCGTTCGCGTTCGATGGCGGCTGCGCTGGGCTTGCGTTTCCGCTTGGGCCTGGGTTTTTGGCCCGGGTAGGCGGACTGGCCCGAGTGAAAACGTTGCTGGGCATCCAGGAGTCTTTTCTCGAGTTCTGCTTCGAAAAGCGCGGGATCGCCGGTGGGGTCGAGGCCATCGAGGTCCACCTTCACCCCGGTGAACTGCTCGAAGTCATCGAGCATCGCGCGGAGGTTTTCGAAATCCTCGGCGGCGCTTTCGGAATCGAAGATATCTGGGACAAAGCCGTCGCTTTCATCTTCATCGCCAAACTTGGCGATCACGCGGAGTTCCTCGATTTCCGCATCGCTGAGGCCGGTGGGGTCCTCGAGGAGGGTGAAGATGTTTTCCCCAAGAAGTTCTTCGAGCGATTCGCGTTTGGAGGCGCTGAGCTTGGTGGACGCGAGGGCGTGGTGGGTGAGGCAGGCGAGTTGGTAGTTGGCCCGCACGCGTCTCTCGTAGAGCGGCATGAGTTCGGTGCGCGCGGCGATGAGGTCGGCATCGAGTTTCCTGCGGGTGCGGTCCTGGTCGGCGCGGGCTTTTTCGAGGGCTTTGAGGCGCTTGTTGAACTCGATCTGAGCCGGGCTGAGGGCTGCATGGGCGCCGCCGGCTTTGATCGTCAGATCGTGGCTGCCTGCCTGGGAGGGCTGGGCAGCGGGCGGCAGGCCGAGGTCGAGTTCCGGCGCGGGCTGGGGCTGGCGGCGTTTGGATGGCATCGGCTCAGGGCGGTGGGAAGTGATGGACCGCGCGAGAAGGAAAGAGGGGCTATCGAGTTAGGTGAAGCCAGAACTTTAGCAAGAGATCCGACCAAGGGCGCGAGGAAGCACCGCATTTCAAGGGGAGCGGCGGGAGAGAAAGTACGCGGACCGGGACTCGAACCCGGGACCAATCGGTTAAAAGCCGAGTGCTCTACCAACTGAGCTATCCGCGCTTTTGGTCCACCCCGAGGGG
>JALOTY010000014.1 GCA_025457665.1 Akkermansiaceae bacterium
CGGTCCCAATGCATCGGGAAAAACAAACCTCCTTAAACCACTGGGATTTCTCTCATGGTTCGTGCTCGACTCCGCATCATTAAAGCCTGATGCAAAAATTCTTTGCGAACCATTTGCTTTTGTCGCCGGTCCGGAGGACACCCCAATTTGCCTAGAACTGGAATTCGAATTCGGAGGCGGCACTTACCGCTACGAACTGAAGATTCTTGGGAACCTCGTCGTGCGAGAGGCCCTTTACCGTCGGAAGGCGCGATTCTCATTCCTCTTCGAGCGCAGCTGGAATGTGCGGGACGGTGACTATGATTTCAAATCTCAAGACATCGGCCCGGTAGCGGCTGTGCCGATGCGGCGCAATGTCTCATGGCTGTCATCAGCACTTATGCAGGAGCACGAACTCGCGCTCACGCTCCGCCCGTTCTTCGAATCCATTCATGGTAATCTAGGGCCAAATGGCCGACTGCCCATGCACGATGCGGAAATGTTGAACCTACTGGACGCCGCCGAATACTACAATGGCGAAGGTTCCCGTCTCCTTGCGAGGGTTTCCCAGATGCTTGCGGATTTCGATCTAGGTCTCACCGCAATCCAAATCCAATCGACTAAAAACATCGGGCCGGACGGTAAAGAACACGAACTCATCTTCCCGATTGGCATCCACCACGTCGATGGCCACGATTATCTCCGTGTTCTCATGCAGGAATCCCGAGGCACTCAAGCTCTTTTTGTCCTCCTTCGATACCTACTGCCCGTGTTGGATAACGGCGGCGTTGCCTTCGTCGATGAATTCGAGTCCGGCCTGCATCCCCACATGGTTCGCTCCATCCTCGAACTCTTCTTCAACCCAGCCACAAATCCGAAAAACGCTCAACTCATCGCCACCTTTCATACCGATTTCCTTCTTCGCGACACTCTGCACAAGTATCAGGTCTATCTCGTGGAGAAGGACGAGGTGCTCAACTCCAACGCATACCGTCTGGATTCACTCAAAGGCGTGCGGAACGTGGATAATCTCTATGAAAAATATCATGCTGGGGCCTACGGTGGCGTGCCTGCCCTGCCGTGAACAGCCGCCCAGCTACCCTCTGCCATGTCGCGCAGCAATCCGCACAAACTGAAGAGACGTTCGACTCGTGCGACCGCGCAGATCGTCGTGGAAGGCTACACAGAGGCAGCCTTCTGCAAGCACTTGAAATCATGCTACGCCCGGGACTGCGGAGTCGCTGTGGAAATCCACAACGCCAGAGGCGGGTCACCGCAGGATCTGGTGAAGACCGCTCTTCAACGCTCGGGCTTCGACCGCACATTTCTGTTCTTCGATGCCGACGTTAGATTGCCGGAAACATGGGCAACCAAGGCGCGTGGGGCCGGTCATGTAATCGTGACCACATCACCCTGCGTGGAGGCCTTCCTCCTTGCCCTGCTCGGCCAGCCTCGCACCGGCGACACAGCCGCATGCAAACGGGCTCTCGATGCTATCCTTCCACCGCCGGGAAAATATGATCCCAAGAACTATGCTCGCCTGTACCCAAAGGAACTTCTCGATGCATCCCAGCATCCGACTTTGATGGTCCTACGATCCGCATTCACAGTGCCCTCTTGATTCCACCCATGGACTCTCGCGCAACCCTCAACGAGCTACTTCCCACCACCCCGGACCTCCGTGAGGTACGGCTGGCCGAACTCAATAGGCTCTTCCCCGATCTCTTCACCAACGAGGTGATTAGTTTGCCTGCCTCTTTATCGGTTTTTAAGCTCCCCACTCTCACCGATGCAGCGCCTCAAGCACGGCTTGCGGATGGGACTCCGCGACGAGGAGGAGGGCGCGGGGACTGATGCCCATGAGCGAGGCAAACAGGCTCTGGCTGAGTCCGAGTTTCTCATGGAAGGCCATTCTCCATCGCCGCCTGCATTCAGACAAAGCGGTAAAGCGTGAGGGCTTTGTCGCCGGATTTGGAGAGCATGTTTTCATCGCAGCCTTGCTTCACTTGGTCGAGATCCAGCGTGTTGCTCTCGATCGCGAGGCTGCCCTGAATGGTCCGGACCCGATTCGATTTCCGAAGAAGCGGCTGCGGCTTGGGCTGCTCCAGGCCATCGATCCGCCCGATCAAGCGTTCAATCCGTCCGACGGCATGAAGGATTTCCGGGGTGAGATGGAAGGGTGGTTTCACGAGTTGATCGCATCAGGTGATACTATCAGGTGAAGGGTGGAAGCCCGGCAGCCCGTTTTCGGGCGTGTGTTTCCAGGCTTTCGTGCGGTTTCCTTGCCAGAAACGATCGCTCGGTTGATGCCGCTTTCCCATCCCCATCGCTGCCGTCGGGGGATCTCAGCGGATCACGGGCGCAGGTGAAACGCCCGTTCCACTGTCATTGAGGGCACTCCCCGCCGCTCACTCCGCCACCAGCACGTTCACCCCGGCCTGTTCGACGGCGCGGAGAAAATCGGGATTGGCTTCGGCGTCGGTGACCAGGGTGGTGAGTTGATCGATGGTCGCGAAGAAAAACGAGGCCTTGTGACCGAGTTTGCTGGAGTCGGCCAGCAGGCAGATTTCCGAGGCGCAGGGGATCACCCTTTCCTTGAAGGCGGCCTGGCGGGGATTGGTTTCCGAAACCCCGCGACCGATTTCCACCGCGCTGCCGGAGAAAAACATCCGGTGGATGTGGTACCGCCGCAGCGCGGATTCGGCGGAGAGGCCGATGTAGGACCCCGACCGCGTCTCAAACAGCCCGCCGGTGGAAAAGATCTCGACGTTTTCCCGGCCGGCGAGCGCGGTGATGACGTTGTGGGCGTTGGTCAGGACGGTCAGCGGGAAATCGGGGAGAAACTCGGTGAGCGTGAGGGCGGTCGATGAGGCATCGATGAAAATCGTCTCGTTCGGCTGAATCCGCGCCGCCGCCGCCCGGGCGATCGCCCGCTTGGCATCGAGCCGGACCGATTGGCGTTCGGTGAGGCTGAGGTCGATCCGCGGCCGCTCCGGTCGGGTCGCCCCGCCATGCACCCGCACCAACTCGCCGCGCCTCTCCAGGTTTTCGAGGTCCTTGCGGATGGTCTCGTCCGTCACTCCCAGATCCGCCGCCAGACCCACGGTCCGCACCGAGCCCTCGGCCTGAAGACGGTCCAAAATGCGTTGCTGACGATCGGTGGGGAGCATGAAGGGAAATTGGGAAAATTTGGGAATGACTCGTTTTTCTTTGGGAATTATTTGACAAATTCTAAAATGCCAAGTAAATCCGTCTCGTTTTCCACGAAATGGCGACAAACTCCAACATTCCCCGCGCAGTCGTCGAGCACAAGGTGCGTGAGCAGGTCTATCGCGCCATGGGGCTCCCGCTCCCGGCTGCCGCTGCCGCGCCCAATGCCCTCGTCGTCAATGTCAGTGCCCGCCACTGCCACCTTTCGCCGACGGCTGTCGAAGCCCTGTTCGGCCCTGGCTACCAGTTGACGCCGATGAAATGGCTCTACCAGGAAGGCCAATACGCCGCCAAGGAGACCGTCACCCTCGTCGGTCCGCGCAGCCGGGTGATTTCCAATCTCCGCATCCTCGGCCCCTGCCGGGATTTCGATCAGATCGAACTCGCTTTCACCGATGCCATCGCGCTCGGTTTCGACATCCCGATCAAGATGTCGGGGGACATCGCCGGCACTCCCGGTTGCATGCTCATGGGGCCCGCCGGGTTCTATGAAATGCCCCAGGGCGTCATCCGCGCCATGCCCCACGTCCACATGCACCCGGACGATGCCGCCCACTACGGCGTGCAGCACAAGGACATCATGAAACTCAAGGTCCACGGCGAATGCCCGGTGACTTTCGACAACCTCGTCGTCCGCGTCGATCCCAGCTTCAAGCTCGAGGTCCACATCGATACCGATGAAGGCAATGCCTGCGCCCTCGGGCCCGACACTTTCTGCGAACTCGTCAAGTAATCCCCAAACCAATCCCAACCAACGAACACCAACATGAGCCAAGCACTCGGAATGATTGAGACGAAGGGCTACGTGGGCAGCGTGGAGGCCGCCGATGCGATGGCCAAAGCCGCCAACGTCACCGTCGTGAAGCAAGTCCAGATCGGTGGCGGCTTCCTGACCATCCTCGTCCAAGGGGATGTCGGAGGCGTCAAAGCCGCCGTCGATGCCGGAGCAGAAGCCGCCGGCCGCGTCGGCGAACTCGTCTCCGCCCACGTCATCGCCCGCCCTCACGCGGAACTGCTGAAACAATTCGGCATCGCCTGATCACCTCATCCCTCACCATCTAACATCATGGCCAAACAAGCACTCGGAATCCTTGAAACCAAGGGCCTCGTCTCTCTCATCGAAGGAGCCGACGCCGCCCTGAAGTCCGCCGACATCACCATGGTCGGCTGGACCAAGATCGGCTCCGGCATGGTCACCGGTTTCTTCGCCGGAGACGTCGCCGCGGTCAAAGCCGGCATCGATGCCGCCGCCGCCGCTGCCGCCCAGGTCGGCGAAGTCGCCTCCATGCAGGTCATCCCCCGCCCGCACGACGACATCGAAGGCTTCGTCCCCTTCGCCTGAAACCTCCCTTTCTCCGGCTCATGCTCGTCCTGATCGCCAACCTCGGCTCCACGTCATTCAAATACCGCCTGTTCGACATGCAGGCGGGAGACGGCCGCGTGTTGGCTCAGGGCGGATTCGAGCGGGTCACCGACCACGGAGAAACGATCGAGGCCGCCCTCGCCGAGCTGGAGTCCAGCGGTGTCATCGCTTCCCGCAAGGACATCGATGCCGTGGGCTTCAAGACCGTGCTCGGGCGCAATCTCAGCGGTTGTGTCGAAGCCGGTCAGGAGGTCCTGGATGCCCTCGATGGCTTTGCCGCCGTCGCCCCCGCGCACAATCCCCCCTACGCCGCGGGCATCCGTCAGTTCTCCCGCCTGCTCCCGGAAGCACGCCTCGTCGCGCTTTTCGAAACCGCCTTTTACCAATGGGTCCCCGAGGCCGCGTCCCGCTACGCCGTTCCTCGTACTTGGCATGAAGCCGGCATCCGCCGCTACGGATTCCATGGCGCCAGCCACAAGTTCATCGCCGAACGCTCGGCCGAACTCCTCGGCCGCGAAGACGTCGCCGAAGTCGTCCGCTCGCTCTATCAGAAAGGCCCGCAAGCCGTCGGCACCCCCCTCCGCGTGATCTCCTGCCACCTCGGCGGCAGCAGCTCGGTCACCGGCATCCGCAACGGCGTCGCCATCGGCACCAGCATGGGATTTTCCCCCCAGTCCGGACTGCCGCAAAACAATCGTGTCGGCGACCTCGACTCCGGAGCCATCCCCTATGCGATGAAGGCCCTCGGCCTCGAACTCCCGGAAATCGAGCGTCAACTGACCAAGGAATCCGGCCTGCTCGGGCTCTCCGGCGTCAGCAATGACATCCGCGATGTGAACGAAGCCGCCGCCCAGGGAAATCCGGACGCCCGCATCGCCCTCGATGTCCTCGTCCACGAAATCCGCCGCTGGGCTTCCTCTTTCCTCTTCGACCTCGGCGGGCTCGATGCCCTGACCTTCACCGCCGGCATCGGCGAAAACGGTGCCCCCATCCGCGAAGCGGTCTGCAAGGGCCTCGAAGGCTTCGGGCTCAAGCTCGATCCCGAAAAAAACGCCGCCTGCCGCGCCACCGAAGCGGAAATCAGCGCCGCAGACTCCACTGTCAAAGTCTTCGTCATCCCCGCCAACGAGGAACTCGTCCTCGCCCGCGAAGTCTTCCGCAAACTTTCCTGAACCGTACCCTCAACGAAACTCCAACCGAATACCACCATGGCCAAAGAAGCACTCGGACTCATTGAAACACGCGGCCTCTGCTGCCTCGTCACCGGCATCGACGCGGCTCTCAAGTCCGCCAACGTCCGCCTCGCCGGACCGATGAAAAACGTCGGCTCCGCCCTCTGCAATGCCGTCATCGTCGGCGATGTCGCCGCCGTGAAGGCTGGCATCGATGCCGCCGCCGACGCTGCCTCGCAGCTCGGTGCCGTCGTCAGCGCCCACGTCATCGCCCGCCCGGACGATGCCACCGACACCATCGTCGCCGGTCCCAAGAAGGCCGCCGCACCTGCCAAGAAATAACCCCCGCCCACCCGCGAGCGATGTTTCTGGCGCAAGTCATCGGCCAGGTCGTGGCCACCCGCAAGGACGACAGCATGAAGGGCCGCAAGCTCCTCCTGCTGCGCCCCATGCTGGTGGATGAAAGCGACCCCGCAAAGTTCCGCCCCGGCAGCAACACGATCGTGTCCGTGGACACGGTCGGCGCCGGCGAGGGCGACCTGGTCATGTTCTGCCAAGGCAGCTCCGCAAGACAGGCGGAAGGCATGAAACAACTCCCGGTCGATGCCGCCGTCATCGCCATCGTCGATAGCGTCGATGTCCTCGGCAAGCGCATCCACGGGAAGTCTAGTAGTTGATAGAGACCAACCGCGGGCGTTTCCCCTCCGGCACCGCCCGCCATTTTTCCGACCGTTTCTGACTGCATGAAAACTCTCGATCAAAACGCCCTTCGCAGCGTGGTGGAGAAAGTCCTCGCCGATCTCGGCAAGGCACCCGCCGCCGCGCCTGCTCCAGCACCTGCGCCCGCTGCCGCCCCGGCTGCTGCCGATGGCAAGAAGTGCGGCTGCGCCTGCAATGGCAGCGGCAAGGGCAAGGAAGGCGTCTTCGGCTGCGTCGATCTCGCCGCCGAGGCCGCGCACGATTCCTTCCTCCAGCTCAAGAAGCTCGGAGTCGAAGGCCGCCGCCGCGCCATCGAGATCGTCAAAGGCATCTGCGCCGCGAACAAGGAAGAGTGGGGCCGTTTCGAAATGGCCGAAACCAAGATCGGCCGCCTCGATCACAAGATCGCCAAGCTCGACATCATGGACCGCGTCCCCGGTGTCGAGTGGCTCCGCCCGGATGCCATGAGCGGTGACTCCGGCATCATGCTGGAGGAATACGCCCCTTACGGCGTCGTCGGTGCCATCCTCCCCGTCACCCACTCCGTCCCCACCCTCACCGGCAACGTGATCAACATGGTCGCCGCCGGAAATGCCATCGTCTTCAACCCCCACCCCGGCGGAGCAAAAAGCGCCGCCATGGCCGTGCGCGAATACAACCGCGCCATCAAACGCGAACTCGGCATCGAGAACCTCATCTGCACGATCGAGGAACCTTCCATCGAGTCCTTCGACCTGATCTGCAAAAACGACCACATCGCCATCATGGCCATCACCGGTGGTCCCGCCGTGGTCAAAGCCGCGATGAAATCCGGCAAGCGCTCGATCTGCGCCGGCCCGGGAAATCCCGTCGTCGTCGTCGATGAAACCGCCGACCTCGCCCGCGCCGCCCGCGCGATCATCGAGGGTGCCGCTTTCGACAACAACCTTCTCTGCATCGGTGAAAAAGCCGTGTTCGTCGTCGGTTCCGTCTTTAGCCGCTTCTGCGAGGAGCTGCAGAAAGCCGGTGCCGGCCGCCTCAACAGCGCTCAGCTCGACCGCCTCACCAACGAAGCCTTCAGCTTCGAAGGCAAGGGCGGCGGCTGCGCCCAGGCCGTGCTCAACCGCGAACTCATCGGGGCCGATGCCGCCGTGCTCGCCGCCAAGGCCGGGGCCAGCTTCTCGAACAAGGTCGAACTCGTCTTCGCCGAAACCGATGCCGACCACCCCTACGTGCAGAAGGAGCAGATGATGCCCATGCTGCCCATCGTCGCCGTCCCCGATTTCGAAACCGCCGTCCGCGAAGCGAAACGCGCCGAACACAACTACCGCCACTCGGCCATCATCCACTCGACGAATGTCGATCACATGACCCACATGGCCCGCGAGATGGACACCACCATCTTCGTGAAAAACGGCGCCTGCGTCACCGGCCTCGGCCTCGGTGGTGAGGGCTACCTCAGCTACTCCATCGCCACCACCACCGGTGAGGGCATCACCACCCCCAAGACCTTCACGCGGATCCGCCGCTGCGTGATGGTGGAGAACCTCCGCATCATCTGATTCGCCATGCTGCTCTGCCGCATCGTTGGAAATGCCGTGGCCACCTGCGCCCACCCCAGCCTCAAGGGATGCTCCCTGAAGCTGTGCCAGCGCGAGGAGGCCGATGGCACACCGACGTCCGAGGCTCCCTTCATCGCGATCGATCACTTCAATTCCGGCCTCCACCAGCGCGTCTTCGTCAGCACCGATGGCATCGCCGCCCGCGGCATCGTCGATGACGAACATTCGCCCGTCCGCAATTTCATCCAGGGCATCCTCGACGACTAACAGCTCACCCATGCGCATCGGACAAGTCATCGGCAAGACCACCATGAACCGCCAGGACCCCGCGTTCAAAGGCGCGCGCTGGCTTGTGGTCAACCCGGTCGATGCCGCCCACTTCAACACCGCCTGCACCACCCCGCCGCCGCTGTCGAAGATGTCCACCCTCATCGTTTACGACCAGCTCGGTGCCGGCCAGCACGACATCGTCGGCTTTGTCGAAGGCGCGGAAGCCACCGCTCCCTTCGATGTTCCCACCCCCATCGACGCCATCACCGTCGCCATTTTCGATCAAATCCATCACACGCCCTACGCGGGCTGAAACGCACACTCTCATCATGAAGAAGGTATTCACAGGCAAGGACGTGGAAGCCCTGCTCCGTCAGGGCAAGGGAGCGGAATCCATCCCCGCAGGAGCACTGCTCACCCCATCGGCCAAGGACGCCCTGCGCGAGGCGAAATCCGCCCCCGCCGCGAAAGCCTCCGTCCCCGCCCTCGAAAATACGGCACCCATCGTACCTGACTACGAGTTCCACTGGACCCCCGGCCGCGATCCGAAGACGCCCGAGGAAATCCACGCCTTCTTCCATTCCCCGGAAATCGAAGCCATCAAGGTCCGCATGGTCGAAATCGGCCAGCGCATGTGGCAGCGCGGATACACCGATGGCAACGGCGGCAACCTCACCGTCCGCGTCGGTGACAACCTTGTGCTCTGCACGCCCACACTCGTTTCCAAAGGCTTCATGAAGGCCGAGCAGATGGCCCTCATCGACATGGATGGCCGCCAGCTTGCCGGGAAATACAAGCGCACCAGCGAGTGCCTCACCCACCTCGGCATCATGAAACGCCAGCCCAAGGCCAAGGCCTGCTGCCACGCCCACCCGCCCCACGCCGGTGCCTTCGCCGTCGCCGGCGTCCGCCCGCCCACCTGCATGATCCCGGAAGCGGAAGTCTTCCTCGGCGAAATCGGCATGGCCGAATACCGCACCCCCGGCACCCCGGAAAACGCCGAAGTCATCGGCAAGGAAGCCGTCGATCACATGTCCGTCCTCATGCTCAACCACGGCGTGATCTGCTGGGGCAAGGACATCGAGGATGCCTACTGGAAGATGGAGAACACGGATGCCTACTGCCAGACCGTCCTCCTCGCCACCCAGCTCAAGGGCAAGGACCTCCTCACCATCACCGGCAGACAGGCCAAGGAACTCATCGACCTCCGCGCCCAACTCGGCATGGACGACAAACGTTCGAGCTGGAAGGAATGCGAACTCTGCGACAACTCGGAATTCCGCCCCGGCGTGGTCTGCCAGATCCCTGCCGAAACCGCGGCCGCCAGCGCCAGCAACCCGGAAGCCGAGGCCCTCGTCGCCGCCGTCACCGATCAGATCCTCAAACAACTCAAGGCCTGACGCCCTCGCTCAGCCATCCATTCCCTAACCGATTCTCCCAACATGAAAGTCTCGATCATTGGCGGCGGTGGCCGCGTGGGTTCCAATGCCGCCTTCTGCCTGCAATGCGCCGGCATCGTCTCGGAAATCCAGATCCTCGATGCCAACAAGGACCTCGCCGATGGTGAGGCGCTCGACCTCATGCACGGCGCAGCCGCCCTGGCCGACCAGCGGATCTACTCCGGCGATTACGACCGCGCCAAGGACTCCGACATCTTCGTCATCACCGCCGGCCTGCGCCGCAAGCCCGATGAAAGCCGCCTCGATCTCATCCAGCGCAACGTCGGCCTCTTCTCGCAAATCATTGCCGATATCAAATCCGCCGGCATGAAAAAGGATGCCATCGTCTTCGTGGTCTCGAACCCGGTCGATATCCTCACCCACCTTGCCGCCAGCTACCTCGACCTGCCCTCGAACCAGGTGATCGGCCTCGGCACCATGCTCGATACCTCGCGCTTCCGCTCGCTCATTGCCGATGCGCTCCACCTCGCACCCACCCAGGTCCGCGCCCTCATCCTCGGCGAACACGGTGACACCATGCTGCCCGTCTGGTCCTCCGCCACCGTCGGCGGCCTTCCTCTAACCGAAGTCGCCGGGTGCGATGCGAATTTCCAGCGCAACGTCTTCGAGCGCACCAAGAAGAGCGGCGCCGAAGTCATCAGCCGCAAGGGCGGTGCCGGCTGGGCCGTCGGCGCGACCATCGCCGAGACCGTTCACGCCATCGTGCTCGATCGCAAGCAACTGCTCCCCGTCTCCTCATTGCAGAACGGCTGCTACGGCCTCCGCAACGTCTGCCTCAGCGTCCCGACCGTCGTCGGCCGCGCCGGTGCCGAAAAACACCTCCAGCTCAAGCTCTGGCCCAAAGAAGAACAGGCCCTCAAAGCCTCCGCCAAAGCCCTCCAGGACATGCTTTCCCAAGTCGCCCGCTGACCAATCCCTCCGGAGTTCCCGGATCAACACCGAAAGTTTGATGGAGTGGGGAACAACGAAATCAGCGAAAGGGACGAAAGGGGTTTTGAAAAGCTGAAATGCTGAAAAAGCTGAAAAGCTGAAATGCTCCGCGCGAAGCCCGGCTGTTTCTCCGTTCTTGCGTCTTGAGTTCCCGCCCTGCGGGATCTTGCGTCTTCTCCCGGCTGTTCCTCCGGTCTTGGGTCTTGCGTCTTGAAATCTTGCGTCTTCCCCCGGCTTTTGATCAATTTACCCAACGTTTTGCAGTAGATGCCCGTTGCTAATGGTGATGAGTCCGCAACGCATGGCTTCAATCTGTATGGTTTTTTCTGCGGTCCTGGTTTTCAGTGGCTGTCGGCATGAGTCGGCCAATCCGCTTTCCGGCTTCCAGGCGCAGGCCCAGCAATTCAAATCGGAATGGGTGGACGCAATCAGCATTGCGGATGAAGTGCATTTGATCGAGCACTCCTGGCTTTATGATTTCAGGGACCAAGAAGGTGAATTTTTGGATGATCCCAAGACGATCGAATACAAGCGTGTCAATCTGAGTTCCTCTCAAAGAGCTTTGCTGATCAAGGCCATCGAAGAAATGTCAGAAGCTCCCAAGACGGAAACATCGCTTTGTGCTTTTGAGCCCCATCATAGCATCGAGTTGCTCTATCGTGGAGGAACCAAGGGACTGATTCAGGTCTGCTTCAAGTGTCGAGACATTGAATGGGACGGCAATCGAGTGATTCCACCTGCCGATTGTTTCGATGTCCTCCAAAGGTATATTGAGACCTTGGGGTATCAGGCAGATCGAGATTGGGTCGAACTCGCAAGGGCCCATCGTCTCGACGCCTCCACATCACAGCCTGCTAACGGCTCCGAATCGCTATCGATAGAGCCCTAGCGTGCAGTCGACGTCCGCTTCGTCGTATTGGAAAAAAGCAGATAAAAATGAAAATCAGACGTGCGCATGTTCCCGAGATCGATCGGTTTCCCAAGGCGAAGACGGGGGATTTGGTGCGGTTCGTCCGAGCTGACGAACAGTATCCGCTGTGGTTCTGTGGCTTTACCGAAGAGGGGCTAGAAGGCTTTTTTCCGCGAGACTGGTTTGAGCCTTGCGGGGAAGAGGATCGAATGCATGCCGTCAGGGATTATGATTCCACGGAGTTGGCCATGGAAGAAGGTTCCGAGGTGCTTGTGATCGAGGAATACGGCGAGTGGGCTCTCGTGGATGCAGGGGACAGGGTGGGCTGGATCCCATCAGCCTGCCTTGACCGCTGAAAGCCGGATCCTTGGATGAGGGCTTGATGAGTTTGGGAACAACGAAAAAATCGAAAGGAACGAAAGGGAACAGCCGGGGTTCTGAAAAGCTGAAATGCTGAAATGCTGAAATGCTCCGCGCGAAGCCCGGCTGTTTCTCCGGTCTTGCGTCTTGAGTCTTGTGAAATCTTGCGTCTTCTCCCGGCTGGTCCTCGCTACTGAAAAGCGAACCACGGAATACTCGGAAAACACGGAAGGGTTGATGAGGTGGGGAACAACGAAATGGGCGAAAGGAACAGCCGGGAGTTTGGGCCAGGATGGATGGGATGAATAGGATAAGAGCAAGCTCCGCGCGAAGTCTTGGCCCTTCCGCGTAGCGGCCTCCGGTCTTGCGTCTTGAGTCTTGAAATCTTGCGTCTTTTCCTGGCTGTTCCTCGCTCCTCGCTCCTTGCTACCCGCCACTCGCTACCAGCCTCTGGCTACCCTCTCGCCAGCTCCGCCCGTTTCTCCTTCAATCCCAGGTTTCTCCTTTGATGATTTCGAGAAGGCAGCGGTTGTCGCAATCGGTCATGCGGATCCAGCCGGAGCGGAGGGCGAGGAGGCCGATGCCGAGACCGCCGAGGAAGCCGCCGAGGTGGGCCCAGTAGGCGACATTGCCGCCGCCTGAGAGGGCGCCCCAGACATCGAAGACGAACCAGGCAAGGATGATCCAGAAGGCGCGGATCTGGAAGGTGCCGCCGCGGATCAGGAAAAACCAGAACAGGGAAACCCGGTTGAGCGGATACATGGCCAGCACCACGCCGACGATGCCGTTGATCGCGCCGCTCGCACCGATGGCCGGTGAACCATCGAGCAGGTTGTGCACGCTGGCCGCCACGGCGGTCAGGATGACAAAGAGGCCGAGGAACTTGGCGTTGCCGATGTTGGCGCAGATGGCATTGCCGAAGACCCAGAGGAAGATCATGTTGCCGAGGAGATGCCCGAAATCGGCATGCAGCAGCACGTGACCGAAGAGCCCTGGCAGGGAGAAGCCCCAGAGGACGAGCGCTTCGGCCCATGCCCCATCACCTAACAGCGCCGCGATGGAAACGATCGTGGAGGTCGCCACCAGAAGCCAGTTGGCCCAGGGGCGTTCCTGGATGAGGGTTTCGATTTCGTAGGGGACGAAAAGCATGGCGGGACCTTGACGGTTTTCGGCCGCTTCTGCAATCTCGCCGGAATCCGCTGGTCGGATACCGGCAAATCGGCTGGATTCCATCGGCAAATGAGCGCTGTTGATTTCCCCACCGCCCGGATCCATGAGTGCATCCTCGAAGGCCGCATGCTGGATGCGTGGGAACTGGCCTCGGCCACCGGCGTGCCGCTGGGGCAATGGCCTCAGGGCGAGGCCCGTCGAACCGCCGCACGGCTTGCCGCGGTGCTCGGGAATTCGCGTTTGGGAAATCTTCTCGATTACCTGAACTGGCGTGCCGACCGGGATCATCCCCGCTGGTTTTTCCAGGCCCTTTTCGCGCGCAGCCGTTGCTTGCCGGAATACCGGATCATCGAGGAAATCACCCGATACTTGCAGAGCCATCCGTCGATTTCCGCGAGCGATCATTCCGATCTTCTGGCGCTGCGAGCCAGTCAGCGGTCGGGGCTGCGGGATTTCACTTCGGCTTTCGATGACATCCACAAGGCGTTGGAACTTCAGCCCTTGGAGTCGTGGATTCATGTGATTCATTCGGCATGTCTCGAAGAGGCGGATCGATACGATGAAGCCCTCGTCGCCGCCCGTCGTGCGGTGGAACTCCGGCCTCGTTATGCGTCGGCGGTTTCGCAATGTGCGGATTGCCTCATCCACCTGGGCCGGGACGAGGAGGCCATGCAGCTTCTTCAGGAGGCGACGGATCGCACTCAGAATGCGGCCTTTCCCATGCGTTTGCAGACGATCCACAGTGAACGCGAAGACCATGCTGCCGCGCTGGTCTGTCTCGACCTCATCGAGGCCCGGAATCCTCTGATGACGGAGTCGCTGCGACGCTGGATCGATGGTCGGCGGGGGGATTTCCATTATCTTGCCGGTCGCTTCGATCTCGCCCTGGAGAACTTCGACAAAGCGGGTCCCGGTTTTCAGGAAAGCATCGCCCGCACCCTTCGCGAGCCCGGGGCATTCCAGCGGCGGCGGGTGAGGCTTGATGTGCCATTCACCCGGCAGCATTCGATGACCTGTGCGCCCGCCACGCTCGCATCGCTGGCCGCGTATTGGCAAAGGCCCCACGATCATCTCGAAATCGCCGCCGCGATCTGCCATGAGGGCACGCCCTGGCACAAGGAGCGGCGTTGGGCGGAGGAGCATGGGTTTCATACCGCGGAGTTCCGCCTGACTCCGGAGTCGCTCCGTGATCTCATCGATCGCGGCATCCCATTCACACTCACCACCCAGGCGACCACCAGCGCCCACCTCCAGGCCTGCATCGGGTATGACTACCGCACCGGGGTAATCCTTCTGCGCGATCCCACCGAGCGTCACTATGTGGAAATGATTCTCGCCACCCTGCTCCGCAACCATCCCATCGGCGGCCCGCGCGGCATGGTGATGATTCCGCGGGAACTTTCCGCCAGACTCGATGGACTCGAACTTCCCGACTCCGCGATTTACGATGCCTTTCATGAACTTCTCGTGGCGCTCGATGGCCACGACCGCCTGGCCGTGGATGCCGCGATGACCGGCCTTCGTGTGGTCGGGCGCGATGCACCGCTTGTGGCGGAGGGGGCGGAACGGGTCGCCTTGTGGAAAAACGATCATGCCGGACGGCTCGCCGCGCTGGATGCCCAACTCGCCTTTGCGCCCGATCACCAGCCCTCACTACTACAAAAGGCGTACGTCCTGCGTCGGCTCGGGCGGGGCAGGGACCTGCGGGTCATGTTGGAGGAAATCGTCCGCCGACCGGAGGCCGATCCGGTCTTCGTCTGCGAGTTGGGCGAGCTGCTGTTAGAAGATGCACGCTGCATCGAGGCCGCCGGATACTATCTCCGCAAGGCCGCGCGACGTCGGCGCAGGGAAGGGCGGGTCCATGCCAGTCTGGCCTTCTGCCTGGCCAAGCAACAGCAGCACCAGCGGGCGGCATCGCTGCATCGCATCGCCGCCAGCCTCACTCCGGGCTTCGATCCCTATGCGCGCAACTACCTGGACACCTGCCGCATCATCCGCAGGCAGGACGAGGCGATCGATTTCCTCCGCGAAAGAACCCAGCGCAGCGGCACCAAATCGGGTGGCGTCTGGTTTCTGTTAGCGGATGCCCTCAACCAGCTCGACCGTCAGGACGAAGCCGCCGCGGTTCTTGAGCAGGGAGCTGTGGCCCGTCCGGACGATGGCGAATTCCTGCTGCTTGCCGGATCGATGATGGCAGGGTGGGGCGAGCCTCACCGCAGCCGGGGCTTGGAAATGATGCGCGGCTCCCGCGGTCGCACCTCGGAAACCTCCTGGCTTGCGGAAAATGCGCGCATTGCCGCTTACCTTGGTGATCGTGCCATGGCGATCCGTTGCTGGCGCGCGCTCGTCGGCCTTGAGCCGCGGAATATCGATGCCTGGCGCGGACTTGCCAGCGGTCTGGCGGACTCGGAGGGTCCCGAAGCGGCGATTGCGTTGCTCGATGAGGCCGTCGCCACCCATCCGGATTTCACCGAGCTTCATACCTTGCTCGCCGACCATTTGCGGGGCACCCGCCGTGGGCCTCTGGCGGCTCTGGATCGGGCCTTGGAGCTTGATCCGGGCCTTCTCTGGGCGCTTCGCGAACGGTCCACCACGCGCATGGAAACGGGCGATCGTGCCGGTGCCGAGGCCGATGCCCGTGAAGCGATCGCCCGCCATCCCTGGGACCCAGCCGGTCATGGTTGTCTGGCGTGGATCTTGGAAAAGGCCGGAGAAATCGAAAGCGCTGCCCGATCGTATCGGGATGCGATCCGGCTCGATATCGATTACACCTTTGCGTCGCGCCGCCTCATCGGCCTGCATGCGGAAACCAAGGCGAAGCAGGCGGATCTGGATTTCATTTTCGAGGAGATGAATGCCCAGGTATCGAATGGTGCGATCGTTTCCGACTATCAGGAATTGGCCTGGGCCCTCGTCGAGCCGCCCGTGTTGCTTGGGCGTTTGCAGACTTTCTGCGAGCAACGTCCCGATCTCTGGCAGACCTGGTCGGCACGGATCGAGCAGGCCCTTCGCATGGGTTTCGAGGGAGAAGCCCTCTCTTCCGCGCGGACCTTGGTGGAGCGTTTCCCCCTCATGCCGCGGGCTTGGCTGGAGCTTGCGCGAGTGCATCGGAATGCGCGCCGTCATGCCGAGGAAGAAGCCGCCACTTCGCGGGCCGTGCACCTTTCTCCGGGCTGGGACATTGCCGCCCGCGAGCATGCCCAGGTCCTCGAAATCCTCGGCCGCGCGCCCGAAGCCGTGCAGGTCCTCAAACGGGCCTGTGAACTGGATCCGCTTACCGGTGCGAACCATGGCTGCCTGGCCGATACCTTGCGCCGCCTTCAACGCGACCGCGAGGCGCTCGATGCCCTGCTTGCCGGCCTCCGTCTCTGCCCCTATTACTCCTGGGGCTGGGAAAAGGCCAGCACCTGGGCGCGGATGGACGATCGTATCGATGAAGTCGCGCGGCTGTTAGATTTTCATGCCGCGCAACTCGGACACAACCGCCACTGGTGGGCGATCGCGGCGGACTCGTGGGAGTCGCTTGGGGACAAGGAACGCACGCTCGATGCCATCCAGCGCGGATTGGGAATCGATCCCAAGGACCCGAGCCTCCGTGACAAGCTCGCCTATCATCATTTCCAAAATCGTGATTACGCCGCCGCCCTCGCTGCCTGTGCGGCGGTCCCCGGAGAAAACGTCGCTCCGGTGAATCTTCGCGGACGACATGCCTGGATCCTCCTTCATTCCGGTCAGCCCCAGCGCGGATTGGAGGCGATGAAAAAACTCCTCGTCGAATCGCCGGATTACTCCTGGGGATTTGGTGAAGTCGCCACCTGGCTGGAGGAAAGGCAGAATTGGCAGGAACTCCGCGATCATGCCCGCGCGTGGCTGCGCGCCGCGCCCAATCACACCCGCGCGCTCGCCTGCCTCGGCCTTGCCGAACGCCAACTCGGCCAGCCCGATGCCGCCCGCGCCGCCTACTCCCGCGCCCATGCGCTCGATCCCGAATACGCTTTCGTCGCCCGCCAGCTTCTCGATCTCCAGATGGATGCCGGGAAGTACGATGATGCTCGTAGCACACTTGCCACCCTCCGGCATTACTCTCCCGGTGTCTGGGTCACGGCGGATGCGGTCGAACTCGAACTCCGCCAATCCGCCACGGATGCCGCCCTTGCCGAAGTGGCGGGCTTGCTCGATGACCCTGCGGCGGATCGGCGTGTTTTCGGCTGGTTGGCGGAGCTTTTTGAACGCCATCGGGCCACGAATGCCTGGCGTGCCTGGCTTACCACGACCTTCCGCGATTCCCTGCCTGCCGCCCCCGGAGCCATCACCGCATGGTTGGCCATCCTGCCCGCCAAGGGTCTGGTGAAAAAGGCCATGTCTGCCATCGAAAGATACCCGGAGCAGAGCCCGCCGCGCATTGCCGGATGGACTTGGCTCATCGGTCAACTCGCCGGCGATCCGAAGTCCGATGATCTCCGCAAATGGGCCGACGCCCGCCACCCGGAACTTCACCGCCACCCGGTGACATGGAATGCCATGGGCGAGGCCCTGTTGCGGCTCGGTGAATACCGCAAAGGTGTCGATTGGCTGGCCGACTGGGAGTCACGGGGAGATGAGGCCACGGATGAAACCTTCCTTCACCTCGCCGCGCTGCACGATGGCTGCCCGGGCGATGACCATGCGCATTGGCAGGAGTCCGGCCGCCTGCGTGCCGAAGGCTTGCGGCGTTTTCCCGATCACGGATGCAGCCAATTCCTCCGCGCCGGGCATGCACTTCATCTCGCCGTCGCAGGGAAACTTGAGGAAACGTCGCAAGTCATGGCGGACTTCGAGCCGGGCCGCGTCAGCGAATACTACGGGGCCCTGGGCCAACTCGTGGAAGCCATCCTCGCTGCTTCCGCTCGCAATGAGGAAGCTTCGCGGAAATGCCTCGAAAAAGCTCACGCCTATTTCATCCGCGTCGGCCTTGATCCCGGTTCATTGCGACTTCTCCGTCGGACCCACTCCGCCATCGCTTCCCATCTCCCCTGGACCCGAAGCCACCCCGGCAAGCTGCTCAAAAAATGGGGCCTTCAACTCAAGCCAGGTGGCGCCAGCCCCGCCTCGAAAATCCCGATCTGGTTCCTTGTGGTTGCCGGATACGTCATCCTCCGGGCCTGCCTCGAAGCCACCAAGTCCTAGGGCCATTCGCCGACCCGAGAATCGTCGAAATCGCGCAGAAATTGTCATAAACCGCAGGATATTGGCGCTTTCCTCGTCTGAAAGGCCGGGTAGAGTCGGGCCATGACGAATTTGAAATGGATCGTGGGCGGGCTGATTTCCTGTTCCCTCGCGGCGGCCGCGCCGGAGTGGGAGGACGAACAGATCACCCAGATCAACGAAGAACCGGCCCGGGTGTTTTCGATGCCATTCGCCAGCCGCCAGGAGGCGATCCAAAAGGATTGGCGCGAGTCTTCCCGGGTGATGTCGCTCAATGGCCGCTGGTCCTTTCATTTCGCCAAAAAGCCCGAGGAGCGCGCGGTCGGCTTCGAAAATCCGGACTTCGATATCTCCGCGTGGGGGCAGATCGATGTCCCCGGCAACTGGCAGACCCAGGGCCATGGGATTCCGATCTACACGAATCAGACCTACCCCTTCGCCCGCGACGAACCCCGGGTCACCAGCGAGCCGCCCAAGGACTGGACGGCTTATGAAAACCGCAATGAGGTCGGCTCCTACCGCCGCAGCTTCACGCTCCCCGAAGATTGGGACGGCAGGGAGGTCTTCATTCATTTCGGCGGCGTCGAATCCGCCTTCTATCTTTGGGTGAATGGAAAGAAGGTCGGCTATTCAGAGGACAGTTATCTTCCCGCCGATTTCCGCCTCACGCCTTATCTCCAAGCCGGGGAAAACACCATCGCGGTAGAGGTCTATCGCTGGAGCGATGGGTCCTACCTCGAAGATCAGGACTTCTGGCGGCTCAGCGGGATTTTCCGTGATGTCATGCTCTATGCCACATCGAAGACATGGCTCCGGGATTATGCTTTCAAATATCAACTCAGCGATGATTTCAAGAAAGCCTCCCTCCGTGTGGAGCTGGAATACGCCACGCCCGGTGGAGGAGACCCGCTTGAAATCATGGCGGGTGTGCAGTTGCTCGATCCCACCGGCGCAGTCGTCTGGAGTGCCGAAGCGGAAGGCAGTGGCGCGGCCGAAGGGGTTCTCGAGAACCCGCTGCTGTGGACCGGCGAAACACCCCATCTCTACACTCTCGTCATCACTACCAGCCGCGGACACGAGGAGGTGCTCGAAGCCCAGCGTCATCAGGTGGGATTCCATCGTATCGGCTTCAGCAAGGAAGGTGAATTCCTCGTCAACGGCCGCCCGGTGATCTTCAAGGGCGTCAATCGCCACGAGCACAATCCGGACACCGGAAGATATGTCACCGACGAACAGATGGAAGCCGAGGTGAAATTGATGAAACAACTCAATATCAATTCCGTCCGCACCGCCCACTATCCGAACCACCCGCGCTTTCTCGAACTTTGCAGCCGCTATGGCCTCTATCTGATCGCCGAGGCCAACATCGAATCCCACGGCTATTACTACGGAGAACAATCCCTCAGCCACCCGCCACGATGGAAGAAAGCCCACGTCGAGCGCGTGGTGAACATGTACCAACGCGACAAGAACCACGCCGCCATCGCGGTCTGGTCGCTCGGCAACGAAGCCGGTCCCGGCGCGAACTTCGAGGCCGCGTCCGCCGCCCTCCGCGCCCTCGACCGCACCCGGCCCATCCAATACGAACGTTATCCAGACCCCTCGCCGCACGATGACATGGACTCGCACATGTATCCTTCGGTCGAATGGCTCCACTCGATCGGCGCGCAGTCCTCGCCCCGTCCGATTTTCATCTGCGAATATGCCCACTCGATGGGCAATGCGACCGGAAATCTCGATGAATACGTCGAAGCCTTCGAAAAGCACAAACGCCTCATTGGCGGCTGCATCTGGGACTGGTGCGATCAGGGTCTCCGCAAGAAGGCACCTGCCGGAAAAATTTCGCCGGACGGGCGCGATTGGTTCTTTGCCTACGGTGGAGACTTCGGCGACAAGCCCACCGATGGCAATTTCTGTTGCAATGGCATCGTCAATGCCGACCACACGCCGAATGCAAAATCCTGGCAGGTGAAGTCGAGTTATCAACCGGCCGAATTCACCCTCGAAGATCAAACCATCCAGTTCCGCAACGAACTGTTCCACACCCTGCCGGGCGACATTCATGAACTTGTGATGAAGCTCGATGCGAATGGCCGGACCATCGCCACCGAAAAAGTCCCGCTGCCCGGGATCGAACCTTGGCAAACGCAATCGATCGCCATCCCCGAGTCCCTGCGACCCGGCAAGGAGGCCGGCACGCTCTACGTTCTCACAGTCTCCCTCGTGCTCAAAGAGGATCGACCCTGGGCGGCCCGCGGTCATGAAGTGGCTTCGCGACAGTTTGTCCTGCACACCGAGTCGCCCGGCACAGCAGTGCTTCCAGAGGGGGAAATGGAGCTGTTAGAATCGGCCGGGCGCATCACCGTCCGTGGACAAGGATTCGCTGCCGTTTTCGAATCGGCTTCCGGACGCCTAGTTTCGTTGAGATATGCCGATCGTGAAATGCTGGCCATGAATCAAGGCCCACAGGTGAACCTTTTCCGCGCTCCCGGCGATAACGATGGCTATGCCGCCGGCGCCTGGCGTGCCGCCGGGCTCGATGCGCTGGAGCATGAAGTCATCGATATCGATACAAAGAGATCCGCCGGCATGGTCCGCGTCACCACCCACGGTCGTGCCACGGGCAAGGGGGGCTTCTTTTGTGAAAGCTCCATGACCTACAGTTTCCTCGCCGATGGCACCCTGCTGCTCGATGCCGTCATCCTGCCTTCGAATCCCTCGCTCATCCTTCCCCGCTGCGGTCTCCGCCTTGCGCTCGACCCTGCTCTTTCTCAGGTCGAGTGGCTCGGACGCGGGCCATGGGAAAACTATCCGGACCGCAAGACCGGCAGCCCCATCGGTCGATATCAACTCGAGGTGAAGGACTTCTTCGAACCCTACGTCCGCCCCCAGTTCATGGCGAATCGCGAGGAGGTTTCCTGGCTCCGTGTCACCGATGACAAGAGCGGACTCCTTGTGTGGAATCCCATGGGTGAGGAGCTTTCCTTCTCCGCCTTGCGCATGACCGATGAAGATCTGGCGGCTGCGAAACATCCCACGGAACTCGTCGAGCAGAATGCCACCTTCCTCACTCTCGATTCCGCTGTCACTGGCATCGGCGGTGCCTCCTGCGGCCCTGCCACGATGGACCCATACCGCGTCGATGGCCGTCCGCGCCGGATGACCCTTGCCTTCCGTCCGGTCTCCGCCGGACAACCTGAGGGTGCCTTGCCCAGCCGTTTCCGCTTCGGCACGCCGGCCATTCCTGAGCGCGATGCTGCCGGAAACCTCAGCACTGCCGCCTCCCCGGCCCGCGTTGAGGTGGATGGACGCCCGGTCGAGCTGCCGATGAAGCTTGAGGAAGGTACGGTGCTTGCCGTAGCAGAGTATCCGGAAGGCGGCGTCCCCGCCACGCCGGTGAGGCGCAGCTTCGTCTTCCAGCTCGATCGCAGTGGCTGGAAGGCCTCGGCTTCAAGTGAGGAGCCTTCGGAGGGCCCGGCGGCCAAGGCCATCGATAACAACCCCGCCACCTACTGGCACACGCGCTGGCAGGGCGAGGCACCGACACCGCCCCACGATTTCATCGTCGATCTCGGCACGACGATGGACCTCCGCGGGCTATCCTGTCTTCCACGGCAAGACAACATCAACGGCAGGATTCAGAGCTATCGCATCGATCTCTCCCAAGACGGCATGACATGGGAAACCGCCGCCAAAGGCGAATGGCCCGACAATGCCGATCTCCATGAGGCCTTGTTTGATGCCCCGAAGAAAGCCCGCTGGCTCCGCCTCACCGCCCTCGCCACCCGCCACGGCCCCTGGGCCACTGCCGCCGAGATTGCTCCACTCCCCGCAACAGGAGGCGAGCAACAAGAGAGATAAACCTGTAATCCGAGGCAAGGGGGATGATGCGCTGGGAGATCAGCGAAAGAAACAAAAAGGAAACAGCCGCTGTTCCTTGCTCCTTGCTACCCGCTGCTGAAGAGGGAACCACGGAATACTCGGAAAACACGGAAAGGTTGATGAGATTGGGAACAACGAAAGGATCGAAAGAAACGAAAAGGAACAGCCGGGAATTTGGACCGGGATGGATGGGATGAATAGGATAAGAGCATGCTCCGCGCTTGGCCTTGGCTGTTCTTAGGAACTTGGAACTTGGAACTTGGAACTTCCGCGCGAAGCCCGGCTGTTTCTCCGGTCTTGCGTCTCTTCCCGGCTGTTCTTTGACCTTTGCACTTGGCACCCTTCAAGCCTGATGGCCTTGTGCTGGCTCGATCACGTCCCGCCTCAAGCCCTCGATCACCAAGGAAACCGGAGTACGATGGAACCGATGGGTCGGACAAATGTCATTCTTTCGAATGAGTCCAAAGCATGGCGACGGGGATGCGGCCACTAGGTTCATCCACGGTGGGGTGGGAAGCCCGAATTCAACCAGGGAGGTTGCCCGCCGTTGGATGAGTCGGCTTGCTGTGCTTTTGTATTTGGTGTTCGAAGAGCCTCTTGGTCTCCATCATCTTGTCCGGCAGGCGAGCCAACGCGGCTTCCAGTTCGCAGATGACTTCCATGACACGGCGCTTCTCGGCGATAGCCTCCTTGGGACGGGCAGCGGCGACCATCGAATCATACTCGGCTCTCAACGCAGCAAGATGTCTTCTGTCCGCACGGCACGCCTTGCACTGGCGTGGGCTTGAATCGATCCAAAAGTAATAATCCTCAAACCAGGCCTTTTGCTCTCCAGCGGTCCACGTGAAATTTTTCCCGCAACCCTTGCAGACGAAGTCGGCATCCATAAACCAATAGCGGGGGCAGACGGAGTAATTCTGCTTCTCGGGGTTACCTCGGACTGCACTTTCGTAATCGATGTGAACCGCACCCCAGAAAAGGTGCTTCGGCATCAAGCGTGGATCGGTGCTTCCGAAGTAGTCCATGGATCTTTCAATATTTGGACCTTCATTGCACACCAACCGCCTCACGCAGGCCGCGTGTTGAATGTGGTTTGAGGGATGCATTCACGGTGGGAATTCGACTAGAAGCGGGTCAGGCGGATGCATGCAAGAAACTTTCGAAAACGATCAAGTCAGGAACCCAATGACGGCACCGACAGCTCCCGGAGCGATGATCAAAACACCAAGTAGAATAAGACATGAACCGCCTTGCTGCTTCATCTCGATCCACTTCGGATGCTCCGAAAGCTGAGTCCGGCAATGCGGGCAGATATTGGCATCTTTGTGGACATCGCCCTTACATTCAGGACAAGACTTCACCCCTAATTTGATTACGAGACCTGGTTTTCCTTCGTGCATGGTTTGGATTTGATCGTTGATTGAGAATGACAGAGGGTATAGGACCCCCGACCGAGAGGAGTCACCAGTGAGCATGGTCGAAATCCGCGTGGTCAGGATCCGGGCACCGAAGAAAGAGCTGGCCGATTTCGGGAACGACTTCCTCGCACCGATATGGATGGTCGTCGGGGCACGTCCGGACCGAATCAAGATATCCCGCCTCGATGAGACAGCCGATGGACACCCTCGAACCCACCTCAACATCTTCTGCATTCTGATACTCTCGCACTGCCTGCTGGACAATGCGCACATTCATCATGCACCGGGCTCGGTGTGATCCGTGAGGCACTCGCCTACCGCTTGAGATCCACAGAAAGGCAACTCCTCCCAGAATCACTAAGGCGATCACCCAGAATGCAATCGTCGCCCCCCTATTCGTCTTCATTATTTTGCCGAACGTTAGATGTGGATGCACCGGCGGATCAAGCTCCGATTCAACAAGGGGCGTTTCCGCTGGTTGCCTCGCATGACTTGTTCCGTTGCCCTCTTTATTCGTTGCCAGCGCTTGGATTGGTTTGGAGCCTCACTATGTTATGACCGTCTATCGAAATGTCCCATCCCCGGTAACCCGCCTCATTGACTGACGAGTTTGAACCAAGAAGACCGTCATGCTCTATTGGCACCTCGAAGATGAGGGCATCATCTGAGATCTTGAGTGTTTCACCGGCAATTTCTATACGCCAACTCCCGTTGCCATCAATCTCAACGGATTTGATATGCTTTCCCTCCACCCAAAATTGGACCTGTCTTGGTACCTCCAACTTGTAATCGAAGGTGATAAGGTTGGACAGCACCTGTCCATCTGGTCCCAGTTTAGGGCCCATGGTGCCAAGAGTGCCCGTCAACGCCGGCTTGTCGTTGTCCTTGCAGGAAGCAAGCAGGAAGGAAGCGCACAGGAAGGGGATCGATCGCATGGCCATTTATTGCAGAATGTCTAGCTCATCCACGGCGGGGAGGGAAGCTCGAATTCAAACTGGAGCGTTTCCCGCCGTTGGATGATGCTGCTTGATAGGCATTTTCTTCACCTTGTCAGGCTCTCCATGAATGGGTTGTAAGCTCTGAAAAAGGCCGCATGCAAATCTGAATCTAACGAGTGCTTAATTCCGAAATTCCGACCCAATGCGTGGAAACCAAGGATGTCGAAATTGCCGGATGCACTTCCTACGTGATAAAAATGGGCCTCTTGCTCAGACGCCAGAGAATAGAATCGCAGACCGATTGCTTCGCTAGCATTGAGATCATAGTCGACCCACAGCGCCGTGAAGAAAAACGCCACTGCGACACTGATGGGAAAAGCAACAATAGCGGTTACTTGCCTGATCGTCCTCTTCATTTCTGGCGAAAGTTTGATGTGCGCCCACCGGCGCCATTGAAAGGAAATTGAGATGAATTTGAAACGCTTATGGCCGGTTGGTGCGACACGCCTTGTTCGCCTTCTTCATTTTAGTTTCGCTATCAGGGATTCTTGCCGCTCATTCAACCTCACGTACATAGCTTCAGTCACATAGACTTTCTTGTCCATAGTAAGAGCCCAAGATCCAGCCATGCTCTCGGTCATCGCTCGTATTCGATGCTCGTTGTCCTTTCCCTGCCACAGGCCGCGAAAATCGAAATCGCTCGCAACAACTTCAAGAATCCCACCGGCTTCAGTCACGAGCTCACCAATCGTTTCGACCGTCTGAATCTTATATGCGGCGATATCAAGATCACCAAAGACAGACTCCACAAACTTTGTGTAGTCTTTATTGCGCTCCTCGAGCAGAAACCGCAAAGCGATATAGAACGGATCCGCCGCCTTCGAAACACGGGCAAGACCACTCTCTTCAGCATGTGCAAGAAGATTCCGAAGCGCTTTGACTTCAGCAAGAATCTCATGAACATCAGTCTTAATGGGCCGCACGTTGCCTGCTAGGCGATCTCCCATAAAGTGAGCTAATTGTTGCTTGAGTCTGCTCTTTGCTTCAGTCGCGGTTCGAAATTCAATGAGTCCGTTATAAATGGAGGATGACGTCACCTCTTCAATCAAGGAAAACGTGTTCCGAGCATGATCCATGTGTTCAAACCTATCCCAAATGCTTGAATCACGGTCCGCCGCAAAGACTTTCTTGAAACTCATGACGTCAGCATCAACAAAGGTGATTAAAGGGATCTCATGGTCGCGCGCGGTTCGGAACTCCCTGTGAGTAACACTGATTCCTTCGCTGCCGATACTGCCGTAACGCTTGCCAATGATCAGAATAGCGATGTGGCATTGCTGCATTGTGACGTAGCAGGCATCAGCTGCCGATCCTTCATGAATATACCCAACTCCACCGTGTTCGCTCATCACGGGGTTGTAGGCAATCTCAGTGATAGCATCACGAAGCGCTTCGCGGAGATACTGAAGATCCGCAATAGTCGAGCTTACAAATACGTTTGGCGTCATGGGTGAATATTTTTTTGTCGAGACCCTATGGCTGCGACTGAAACCAGTTCGACGCCTTTTGGGTCAATTGAGGGTTGAAAGGGAGGCGTGGTGCCTGGTTCAAGTCGTGGGCTATCGCCCCGACACGAGGCCGAGGCGATCTATCCAACATCAATCGGTGACAACGAATGAAAACGAACTCAGACACGACACGGACACTCTACCTCGGACTCGATGTCCATAAAGGAAAAACCGTCATCGCGATCCCCGAAGCCGATCGAGATGCGGAACCACGCGAATACGGCAGCGTTGAAGTCCACACATCCGCTACCGGGGGCGCGGCTCCGATTCAGGTTGAGGGTTGTAACGACCATCCAAAATCCGACCCGGAGCGAGTAGCGGATTGTGGTGCGACGCCTTGTATTGCCTCGTTTGTTTGGTGGTCATCATTTTGTCGTGAAGATGTCCATGCCCATCAGAGCCATGGCATAGTAGAGGATGAAGGAAGCTCCGACCATGATCCCAAATAGTGCTCCTGTCTGGAGTGGGCGACTAAGTTTCTCTCCCCCCTTCAGACGAGCGTAAAGACCGCAGGGTAGCGAGATCATGGCAAATATGGATCCACCAACAACATAAGGGGCGCACTTGAACCAAGGGTCGGTCACAGCGCCCGCTGCATAAAGCCCAAGGTTGTAGATGACATTTAGACCCACCGCGATGGAAGCGGCGATGGCTGCGGAACGTGGAGTCATTATTTTGCAGAACGTCGAGGCATGGCAATCCGACCACAGAGAGCGGACTCATGAGAACAGAATACGGTTACGAGCCGCAGGAGTCAATCCGACACACGGTAGGGATCGGGTTTTCATCGCCAACTGGTTCGCTCATGGGTTTTTGTGTTCCAAAGTGGGGATGCAGGGAGACATGTTTTTATCGGTCGACTCTCGCAAATGACCTCGGGCCAAGGTCCACTCTCGCATGATGTTCTCGAAGCCTCGCGTGTCCTCATCGTCCCGCACGTGAAGCTTTCCGTATGAGTGCGGGGCAATCTCTGAAAGCCCCCTGAAGAACTCAATGATCGACTCGTCGCGGTGGTTGTGATCGCCGCAAAACACGAGATGCAAGGTCCCGTTCAAGCGATGCAGGTGGAACTCACGATTGGCAGCTTCGACCTCATGGATCGCGTCCTGAACCCTCCTGGTCAGGCTTCGTTCCCGCTCCGCCAGCTCATCACCGCAGGGATCGTCCAAATCGTCAGCGTGTATTGTCGCCCAGCCGTGAAACTCGAACATGGTTTTTCATAGCAACGATGAGCACGTGCACCACTACCAGCGGGGGCGCGCGTCGATCACGGGGTTGAGGTTTAAACAAAGGAAAGTCATTTGAACAGAGCGGCTGATATGGGTTGCTGTGGCTCGTCTTTTTTGCTTCTTCAATGGGTGGTAGCCAGTGCGCGGACTGAGTTAATAACTGCTTCGCTCCAGTCCAAATTCTCTGGGTCGATGATTAGAGCACGAAACCCGAATCTCTCGGCTTCAACGGCTACTCCCTTAGAGTCGTCTATGTGTAGATCAACCCGAAACAGACCAGGGTGCTTGCTGGGCGAGCGACTACGCTCAAAACGTGCTGACACGGCTGCCTCGTGGATTGCTGCATTGACGATCAAGTCCGGACTAAATCCGTAGCAACGCAGCCAACGTCTGATATAGCCGACTGACCGCGACGAAGTGGTATAGATGCCCAGGCGACATCCTTGGCTTCTGAGATCCTCACAAAGTTGAATGAATCCGATGCGGATCGGTTCTCGATATAGAAGCCTGGCTACCCAAGTCGCCGTGGGCTTCTCCGACGGTTGCGAACTGCCGTGCAACCGGATCGTGTCGTCTATGTCAAAGGTGATCAGCACGGGATCATTTATTGGCGAACGAATAGCTTATCCACGGCGGGGATGGAAGCCCGAATTCAAACAGGAGCGTTACCCGCCGTTGGATGCGGCGGCTTTTTCGAATTGGTTGTCACATAGGTCGGGCAGGTCCCACCGGGAGGTCCTTCGATGAAGCGAAATAGTCTGAGGCGTTTGGCGAGCCAGGGCAAATCCGCTTGGTTGCTTTCTTTGAGTGGAGGCAGCGCGGGGTCTTTTGCGCCGCGCCCCCCGCCTTGGCACTTGGCACTTGGCACTTGGCATTTCCGCGCAGCGGCCGGGCTGGTCTTCGCTCCTGCCAGAATCCCCCAGATCACAGGTCCGTGAGACCCATGGCGTGGAGTTGTTTGGAGGCGGCTTCCGCCCAGCCGCGGTTGGCGGCGGGTGAGGCGGGCGAGGGGTGGAGGATTTTGCCGATGCAGGCCGGATGGCCCAGCTCCGCCGCCACTGCGGCCAGCCGGCTTTCGGCATAGGCCCCCACGCCGATAAAATACTGCGGATCTAGTAGTTTTACCGTTTCCCGCAGGTGCGCCAGACAGTGTTTTTCCACCGCTTCCATTTCGCTGGCGGGGAGCTTGTCGGGCGTGAGGTTCGCACCGGTCGGGCCCATCCACACCAGCGGGCAGTAGTTGGCCACGAAATGGTCGGCGAAGAAATCCGCCGCCACCGGAAAGCGCTCGGCAAAGAGCCCCCACAGACGTCGCCCGCTGACTTCGGATTTCGTGCAATCGAATCCCGTGATCGGCCGCTTCGGATGTTCGGGCTCCGGCTTGCCGACTTTTCCGGTGATGCCCATCCAGTCGCGCACCGCGGGGATTTCGCCGAAGGGCACCCCGGTCTGCGCCATGCCCCAGGGGCCGGGGTTCATGCCCAGGAAAAGCACGCGTTTGCGGCCGGAGCCGAAGCGTTCGAGATAGATTTCGTGGGGAATGCGGGCGTAGTCGGTGGGCAGGTAAACGTGGCTCGCCTTGGAAAAACGCAGCGGCTTCAGAGCCCGGGTCAGGCGGCGCGAGGCATCGATCAGCGAGCCACTCATCGTTCAGCCCGGGCCTCTCTTTCCCGCTGCTCCAGGGCACGTTCGTGGGCGGCTTCCGCCGTGCCATCCGGCAGCATCGCCCCCTTCGTATGCACCCGGGCCAGACCTTCGCTCACGAGCCATTCGTGCAGCCATCCACCGCCGGGCAGCTCCACGAAAGCATGGTATCGGCGATCGCCAAAGGGGTCGTCCCACTCGGTGTAAAGCGTGATGGATTTCCCGGCGAGGAGTCGCTCGACTTCCTGCTTCGCCCGCTTGCCGAGGGCGACGACCTCGTCATCGGTCACACCCATGTCACGCGCCTGCTGGCGGATGCGGTCGTGATTGTTTTCCCCGCGGCCGTATTCCTTGAAGGCGCTTTCCGGGCAATCGACGAAATACAAACGGAACTGCTCGACCCGCCCGTCCGGAAGCTTCAGGCGGAAGCTGTCGCCATCGTTCTGGCGGTGGGCGATCCATTCGCAGCCTTCGAGCCGCTCGTATCCGCCCACCACGGCGGGCTTGTCGGAGGAACTGGGTTTCCCGGTCGTGTCGCGGCTTTCAGAGCCTGGAGTTCTTTCGGAAGTCGCCGGCTGGTCGCGCCAGCTTCGCAGCAGACCGGGTTTCCAGCGCTCCACGGCCATGAGGGCCAGGGCGGCGGCGATCAGGACGATGACCTGCCAGGATTGGGTTTTCGCGCGGATTGCCATGGATCAAAGACCCTTGAAACCGTGGTATTCCTTGAATGTGCCGGTCGGCACGGACTGCTTGCCCCACTCGCGGTTCAGGCGGCGGTAGCGGTTGATGAATTGGGTGGGATCCGCCCAGTTGACCATGTTGCGCTCCACGCTCTCGCGCTGCATGCCGATGTTGAGATTGTGCCGGACCTCGAAATGGAGGTGGGCGGGGTACATCCCGCGGTTCGAGCCGATGGTGCCGATCTGCTGCCCGCGTTTCACTTCCTGTCCGACCTTGACCATCATCTGGTGGAGGTGGCCGTAGAGCGAGTCGCAGTAGTTCACCTTGCCGGTGGCGGGATCGCGGTAGGCGTGGCGGATGATGACCACATTTCCCCAGCCAACGCGCACATCATAGGCGAAGACCACGACGCCATTTCCCATGGTGTAAACCGGGTCGCCCAGATCGGTATCGCCGCCGCCACGGCCATTCCAGTCTTCGCCAAAATGCACCGGCGCCCGGAGGCGGAGCCCGCGGGCCTTGTAGTAGCCATCGGCATTCGGCTTGCCTACGGGGAAATCAAAGCCATCGGCAATCGCCACCCGCACGGCGGAATGCACCGGGCTGAGGCAGCAGAACCACGCCATGAGGCAGGCGAGGAGCCGGAGGGTCGGGAATCGACAGGGGGCCATCACTCGTCGAGCTTCCATTCACCCCCACCCCCCCGGCAAGCCAAAATCAGACGGATGCGAAGCCGTGGAAATCGGTCAAAACCAGAACCGTCATGACCAGTGCCAGGGCGAGTCGATACCAGCCAAAGACCCCCAGGCCCCTGCGGTTGAGGTAGCCGACCATCCATTTCACCGCGAAAGCCGCCGCCAAGGTCGCCGCCGCCACCCCGGCGAGAAGTGGCACCAGCCCGTAATCGTCCCACATCAGCAAGGCCCCGCCGAAGGCCGAATCGTACCGCTCCCCGAAGCCCTCGATGGGCCAAACCGCCTTTTTCGCCGTGGCGGCCGTGAGGGTCACCACGCCGAGCAGGAAGGAAAACTCCACGGCAGCCGCCAGCCGGAGGCCCACGAGAATCCCGCCGAGAATGGTCATCAGGCTGCGGCTGGTGCCCGGCCACATCGCCAGACATTGCATGAATCCCACCACCAGCGCCATTTTCCAGGTCATTTCCACCAGGTCCACGCCCCGGTCTCCGCCGCCCTTTTTCATCCAGCGGTCGACGAGAAGGATCGCCACCCCGCCGACGAAGAGCGCGCCGATGATGGGCTTCAGGCCGTAGAGCTGAGCCTCGATCCAGTCGTTGGCGAGGATCCCGATCACCGCCGCCGGCAGGAAACCGCAGATCATGGCGACGACCAGCTTGAGGCCGGTGCGGTCCTTGCCCACGAGACCGGCGAACATCTGCCGCACCCGTGGCCAGTAGAGCCCGAGCACCGCGAGGATGGCTCCCGCCTGGATGCAGATCGCGAAACAATCCGCCGCGGCCTTGTCACGACCTTCCAGGCCGATGCCCATGAAGCGCTGGGCCAAAATGAGATGCCCGGTGGAGCTGACGGGCAGGTATTCGGTCAGTCCTTCGACCAGCCCCAGGATGAGTGCTTCGAGCCACGTCATGTGGCCCGGAGCATGGACCATCGTGACTGCGCCGCAAGGGATTTGCGATTGAATCCCCGGTACAAAGGGGCAGATTCCCGCCATGCCGCCCAGCAAATGGAAGATCCGCTACCTCCGCCTTGTCCGCAAGGTGCAGCGCATCGTCCGCCATCGCCGCTTGAGAAACCGCAGTTGGTGGCAGCCGGTGCGCGAGAAGCTCACCGACCGTCGGCTCTGGCAACCCTGCCGGGACTCGGTGGCCGCGGGGCTTTCGATCGGGCTTTTTTTCGCCATGATGCCCATCCCCGGGCAATCGATCGTCGCCACCATCTTCGCCGCCCGCAGCCGGGCCAACATTCCCTTCGCCGTGGCCGGATGTTTCGTCACGAACCCTTTCACGGAGCCCTTTTTCCGCCCGGCCCAGCACCAACTTGGCCAATGGCTCCGGCATCAGGTCGGCGTGCCCATGCCCCACCTCGGGGAGGTCGATGTGAAAATCGCCGGAAACCTCCTCAATCTGAACGTTTCCAGCTTCATCCTCGGCTTCATGGCCATGGGCATCATGGCGGCCTTGCTCGCCTATCCCATCGTCCACCTTTTTTCGAAATTCCTCCCTCACCACCTCCCGGTGAGGGCTCCCCACTTCAAGAAGAAACGCCCCGGAAACGCCGTGTCGTGATTTTCCCGCCGCCGTAGGGTGCTCCCAGTCGTCGGCTGATCGAGACTTCGGGGAAAATCAATCGCTCCTTCGCCCGCTTGGCATTCCGTTTCACCCAGGCCCAGCCGAGCATCGCCGCCAGCAGCAGGGCCGCCAGCAGGCCCACGACCATGACCACGACCTCCTTGGTCCAGCCGCCCGGCCGCGCCTCCTCGGCCACGGCGGTTTCCACGCCATCGATGAGCGTCGTCACCAAGCGGCTGATGTCATCCACCGAGCGCTGCTTCGGCGGGCCCAACTCGCGGAGATTTTGCTCGATCCGCAACTGCTCGGGGCCCGGCACGGCCCCACGGCGCACCACGGGCACCGCCGGCATCCCCTCGGAGGAAACCGCCCCGCCGTCCGACCAGGCCAGCAACCAGCGGCCGCTATCGCATTCCAAAACCAGCAGCACGCCCACCTCGTCCCCCAACCAGGCCTCCTGAAGGTTCGCCAGCTCCTCGGGCAGACTGCGGCCGATGAGCGTGTCAAACAGCGCGACATACACTTTCACCCCGGAAAGCTCGGCGGTGGATTCGATGCGATTCTCCAACTCCACCAGCCGCTCCACCGAGGCGCTGAAGACCCGCGCATGATCGTGGATGCCCCGCTCCGGAGCTGGCGGGATTTCCAAGGTCATCCCTTCCTGCGCCCCGAGCGCCGCGGTCAGCACCGCCATGATGGCCACAAACACTTTCACCCCGCAGACCCTAGGCGGGCCCGAGATCGATCACAAGCTTTCCCACCGCCGCCCCACGGAACCCATCCGGAGGCGGCTTCGGGAAATAAAGGGCCCTCAGGGATTCTGCGTGGCGGAAACCCGCAGGAAAATCCGCTGGCTGCTGCCGCCGGTGACGGTGGCCGTGACCTGCACGGTGTCATTCAGCGGAGATGCCTGGTCCAGCGTGGTCGTGCTGGCGATGGTCGCCGTCACGCCATTTCCATCGGTGGCACCGGACGCCTGCCAGGTGGCCAGATCGCTCGACCACTGATAAGCCACCGTCACATCCGTCGCCGGATCGTTCGTCTGGCTGTGGCTGGCGGTCACGCTGCTGGACGTCGAGGAAAGCGGAACCAGACCTAGGCTCGATGAATTCGGCGCGGTGCCGAAAAATTGCTCCAGACCGTTGTCGATGCCATCGCCATCGGGGTCGGCATTGAAACCGACCAGAGCCGGATTCGTTTCCCCGGGGTAGAATCCATCGATCCAACCCGCGTAGGTCACCCCGGGAACGCCCGCCGTGTAGTTCAGTTTCAGGTCATTTCCCACAACCGCCACGCTCCAGGTGCCGGTGCCGGAGAAAGCGCTGGCATCCACGACGACATTGTCGCCCGTGAAGCCGGTGATGCCTCCGCTGGTCGTCGCGAGGGTGAAGGAAGTGGTCGTTTCCGAAAAGTTCACCAACGAGCTGGGGGTGATGACCACGGTCAACGGGGTCGCCTGGGTCGCATTGATGTTCAGCGTGGCGGCGGAAATCGTATCGTAGCCGCTGCCGGCCGTGCCGGTCCAATCACCGATTTCCCATGCCACGCTCGATCCCGTGGCAAAGGCGAGATCCGCGCTGCTGGTCAGTGTGCCCACCGCGGCACCCGGGGCCACTCTTCCCGAAATCGCCGCATTCTGCCCCAAGGGTCCACTGCCGCCCAAGGTCCCCGCCGCTTCCACGGTCACGGCCGAGGATGGCAGGGCACTGGCGAGGATGAGACGGCCATTGCGCACCGTCGTCGTGCCCGTGTGGGAAAGGCTGCCGGAAAGCGTCAGCACCTGGTTTTCGGTCCCGGTGGTCAGGCCCACGAAGACATTGCCGGCACCGGAGATGGCATTCGCCACCGTGTGGGCATCTGTCCGGGAAAAAGTCAGGATGCCTTCATTGACCACCGTGGCGCTGCCAAGGGTGCCCGCAGCTCCGCCTCCGAGTTGGGTTGCATCGGCCTGTCCTGGCACACCACCCACCCGGACCGGGACGCCGGCGGGAATCGTCAGCGTGCCATCCAGAGTGTTTTCTCCCGTGAGGATGAAGCCGCGCTGGAGATTGTTCATCGCCGCAGTGGCATCCTCAAAGGTCAGCCCGCCACTGCCACTGATGACCCCCTGGAGCTTGAGCGTGCGGTCGATGCCTGCCGAGCGATTGATGATGCGGTTGTCCGAGCCGGTGAGGACGATGTTGTTCGTCCAGGTCCAGTTGCCCTCGATTTGGGAAAGCTTTCCGGAGCTGGTGCCATCGCCAAGTACGATGCTTCCCGTACCCATGGCCGTCGCGCCATTGCGGATGGTTTGGAATTCCGAGCCGCCGACAACCACGAGGTTTCCGGAGAACTGATTCCATGTTCCCGCGCTGGCAAAGGCGGTGCCGCCGCCCGGATAGTTGAAAAGCGTGCCGCCGCCAGTGAGGACGATTTCCCCCGCACCCGTCACCGTCCGCATCCGCGCCACGGTCTTGTAGTCGAGAAAATCGGAGCGGTTCAGCCGCAGTGTGGCCCCCGCAAGGATGTCCACGGTCCCGGCACCGATCTGGCCCAGCGTGCCGCCATCCCCAAAGGCCAGCGTCCCTTCATCGACGAGCGTGGTTCCGGTGTAGGTGGTGTCGGAAGTGATCACCGCCGTCCCCGTGCCCGCCTTGATCAGCCCGCCGCCGCCCGCCAGGGTGCCGCCGCTGATCTGATAGTTCAAAACACTGTTGTCGAACTCGACGGATGCCGGGCTCACGCTGCCCGCCAGGGTGACCGTCGCGGTGGTCGCCGTGTCATCGAAAATCACATCATCGCCATCGAGATACACATCGGCATTTCCCCCGAGATCCCAGTTCTGGGTGCTGTTGATGTCCCAGTTGCCACTCGTGTCACCCGTCCACACCAGCAAGCCGCCGGTGAACTGAAGGTCCACGCTGGTGTTCGCCACATTGTGAACCAGCGTGAAACGCGAACCGGGAGCCAGCGAGAGGTTCGCAAAGCCACTGAAGGTGCCGGAGTAGTCGATGATCGAAATCGACTCACCCGGCAACAAGCCGCCGGTGGGAGCCACCTGGATGACGTGCGGGCCATTGACGACAAGTCCGTCCGCATCGCTCACGACGATGTCATCGAAGGTGAAACCCGCGCGGAAGGTGGAAAGCGAGCCGGATTCGAGAGTCAGGGATTTCACCAGGCCATTTCCCGGAGTCGCGACGGTGCCCGCACGCAGCCTGGCACCGGACTGCACGGTCACCGGGCTGCCGGAAAGATCCGCAGAGACATAGGTGGTCCCCTCCGCCAAGGTCGTCGTTCCCGTGAAACCGCTGCTGTTTCCACTCAGCGCAAGCGTGCCGGAACCATCCTTGAGGAAAGCACCCGCACCCGTGAGCACATTGGCGAAAGTGAGAGTGCCGCTGCGATCGATCGTCAGCGATCCATCCAGCGCCACGGTCCCGCTGCCAAGCGATCCGGTCGCACCGCCCGCGCCCACTTGCAGCGTGGCGCCGGAAGCGATGGTCACCGGCCCCTGCCGGGTGTTTTCGGCAGAAAGGACCAGCTTGCCACCATTCACCGTGATCGGAACCTGATCGGTGGTGCCTCCGGTCGATGCCGTCTGCCTGCCCACCAGCCCGGCCATGGTCAGGGTGCCGAGGCCGTCTTTCTCCAAAGCCAGGTTGCGGATGCGGCCGCCAGTCCCGTGGTGGGAGAGGAACATGCCGTTGAAAGTGGTGTCGCCCGCCTGATTCACCCGCACCGTGCGCGTGATCGTCGCCGCCGTGCCACCCCAGTCGCAGCGGATGCTGCCGAAACCCGAGAGCGAGGAAAGATTCAGAGTCGCGCCGGTAAACGCATCGGCCACGATGAAATCCCGCGCTCCCGCGCCGCTCAGGGTATCGATGGAGCTGCCGGTATCCAGAGCGAAGGCCGTTCCCGCCGCCTGGGTCATGGCCGCACCGCCGACAGCCGTCCAGGAATTGCCCACCGTATTCGGCGCAGTCGATCCCGCCCCACCCCGCAGTGTCAGCGTGCCGGAGAAATTCAAATCATTGGCGGCATCCAGGGTCCCGGCAGTCGTCCAGTTGATCGTGTTCGACTTGTTGATCGTGAGACTTCCCGCGCCCGAAAGCGAAGTCATATTGAAGGCCGACGTGCCGTTCTGAACGGTGAGGCCATTGCTGCCATTCAGAGTGATCGCCCCGGCCGTGAGGGCGAAGCCTCCGGCGATCGATACCGGTGCCCCCGCCGTGCTCAATTGCAGCGCCGCCACCGTGGTCGCCCCGGTCAAAGAGATGGCCGTGTTATTCAGCGAAGTCGCATCGAACACCGCGGTGGAAGCGGCCACCGGCAAGGAAGGATTCCAGTTCGCCGCATTGCTCCAAACCGCATCGGCCGTGCCCGTCCAGTTCGTGGTTTGGGCAGCCACGGGACCCGCAGCCAGAGAGGCAAAAAGAAGAGCGTAGGATTTTTTCATAACCACCGGAATTTTAGGGGAATCCGGGACATGCTCCGCCATTTCCCCACTTCATCAAATCCCCATCTCCGGTCTGCCCGACCAACCAGATTTCCCCACCTCATCCCAGACCCTGAATCGGAGAAATCCTTCATCAAGGCAGCACGCGGATGCGATAGAATCGCCGGGATGCGGAGTCGGAGGGCAGTTCGATGCCGGTTTCGGCAGAGGTCGCGATCACCGACCCGAAGCCGGGCAAGACCGACCATGCTCCGAGGGCCTCGGAACTCTCCACCGCATACGCACGCCCGGGCACGCTGCGCCACTTAAGGTCCAGCGCTTCACCCGCCGTGAAGGAACTCACCGCGAAAAACGAAGTAGCGTCCCTGGGATGGGTGCCGGCTGCATACTCCGCTTCGTTGAAAATGCCGTCGCCGTCGGAGTCGATCTGCGAATCATCGCTGGCCGGATTCAGGCCTGTTAGATTTTCCCATGCATCGGGCATGCCATCGGCATCGACATCATCGGTGGGATTGAGAAGCCAATCGGCCTCGACACGGGCGAAGGTGATGCGGGTGTAGTTGTCCTTTTCGAAGAACACGCCGATGGATTTGTCGGGAAGGATGCAGAGCGACGAATAGGCGGAGGAACCGGAATAGAGCAATCGCGACACCGGCCATGAGTCGCCGCCATCGGCCGAGGCGCGAAGGGTGAACTGGATGCGGGAGCTGGAGCTGGCGGGGTTGCCGAACAAAGTCCAGCCGGCGGGATCACCGCGATGCACGCTGGTCCACTGGATCACGCTGCCTTGGCAAACCGGATCCGGCACAGCGGGAAGGCGGAAGAGGCTTTCCCAGGAGCCATCGCGCATTGGAGTGGCACCTCCGGGGAGGTAGCGGATCCACGCGCGCTGGCCATTCGATCCCGAGGGCGTGCGCATCGAAAAAAGCAGGCGGCCGTCATCGAGTTCACAGACGGTGTTTTCATTCGTCTGCGGAGAACTCGTGGGCACGCCGGAACCGAAGTCCCAGGTTTCTCCGTGGTCGCTGCTGAAAACCGAACAAACGCGGGAAACCCCGGAGGCATCGCGATACTGCGAGGGAAACACCAGGGTGCCATCCCTCATGGCCAAGCCATGACCCGGGCCCTGGAAGATGAGCCGCCAGTTCGGATCGTCTTTCACCGCGGCCGTGACATTGATGGGGGGCGACCAGGTGAGCCCGCCATCGGTTGACTTGGTGAGAACGTATTGCCCGGTATCCGCGGGATCGATCCCCGGTCCCGATCCCGCCCAGCCATTGTTGCCAAAAGACCAAAGCGCGGCAACCCACAGGGTATCGGTCACGGGGTCGTGGAGGATGGCCGGATCGCCCACACCATTTCCCGAAGACCCGGGAACGGTGGCATCAAAATCCAGAATCACCTGCGATGTCGTCCACGTCGCCCCGCCATCGGTGCTGCGGGCATAGCCGACATCGACATTCGCCGGCAGGTCGGCCCCGCCACTGTATCGATGATCGTAAACCGCGTGCAGCACCCCATCACTGTCGCAAACGATGCCCGGAATGCGGAAGGTGTTGATGCCAAGATCGCCGCTGAGGACGACATCGGTGAACATCGGCACGAGCGCGAGGCTGAGTTCACCGGCGGGATCGGAAGCGGTGGGACTGATGACGCCGGAAGGCGTGCCGGAAACACTCAGGCTGGTCAGCGCGGCATCGAAGGTGTTGCCCAGCGCCGCGTGGCGGGCGGGCACGGCGGAAAGGAAGAGGCGGTTCACGCCTTCCTGCAGGGGCAGCGTGAGGGTGGGCGACCAGGTGCTCACGCCACCGGCGATTTCCGCAAGGGCCACCGGAGCGGGGCGGAGGGGATCTCCAAGATGGAGGCGCCATTTCGCCACCGTGCCGGGCTGGCTTTCGCGCAACTCGAAGGTCGCGGTGTCAATCGTCGTTGCCCCGCTGCTTTCCGCCGTGATGGGGATCTCGATCACGGCATGTTCGCCGAAACGGGGAACCTCGCGGGCTTGCTGGGTGACCTGCACCGCAAAGGGCGGACCGGTGGGCGTGCCCCACGCCGCCAGCCAGCGGGCATCGAGCGCGGCGACTTCGGCGGCATCGAGCGCTTTGGAAAACACCGCGACCTCGGCGATGTCCACCGCGAGCTTCGTGAAGGGGGAACCGCCATTGGACCCGAGAATCAGGCCGCCCAGCGAGGTGCTGCCGCTGTCCGTGACGGTGGCGGCCAGGACACCATCGATCCAATGTTCTACGACAGTTGTCGTACTTCCTGCGCCGGGAGTGAAAGTGAAGACATGCCGCTGCCAGGTGGCAGTTGCGGGTGCCGTGACCGGTTCTTCGAGATTCCACGCGTTGCCCGTGCCACTGGCGGTGATGCCCGCCTGCCAGGATCCCGCGCGGACCTGGGCGCGGGTGCGGCCGGTATTCGTGGAACCATCGAAGAGCGTGCCCTGCACGCCACTCCGCACGCGGCAGAGGACGGCCATGCTGCGTGGCCCGGTGAGGGTGCCGAACTCGCTGCTGCCATTGGCCCAGAGATCATTGGTGCCATCGAAACCCATCACCGCGCGCGGCCCGCCAGCCGTGGTCACGGACTTGCGGAAAACCTGGCCGGAAACCCGACGGGCAAGGTCGCGTGTGGCACCGCCATCCTGCAAGGCAGCCCAGCGGGTCACCGCCCCGGCGGCATCAAAGGCGGCACCATGATCGGCAAGATACCAGCCGTGAAGGGATGCCCAGGCCGGCAGCGGCTTGGGCCCGGCGATGCCCATGGCAATCGCCTCCGCCGCCAGGCGCGCACCGAGGAGGAAAATACTATTGGCATCGTAATTCGATCCCAGGCCATCGAGATTGTGCGTGGTCATGCCGGTGGCGCGGGCGATCCCGATGTCCGGATCCGCCACAGCCAGCGAGGCATGACGGGCGCGGGTGGTATCACGCGCCGTGCCGCTGCCGCCGATTTCCCCAAGGATCCCCTGAAGGCCGGAAGCCCCCGGGAGATCCGCCCGCAGGTGGGCGAGAAGTTCGGAGAAACGGGTGCCGGCGGCATCGGCTTCGGTGGCATCATTCGTTTCCCCCTGCACATAGAGCAGCGAGCGGAAAGTCAGGCTGTCAAAACCCCCGGGCGGGGAGCCTGCGGCAGCCTGGGCGGCGGCGAGGAGGTCGAGCCATGCCGCACCAGCAGGCTTTTGCCAGAGCGTGTTTCCCCCGCTGCTCCGCGCCGATTTCACGATGCCGAAGCCCCGGTATCCGGCATCCCAAAGCATGCGGGCAAAGGCGATCTCCGGGCCGTAGGATCCATCCGTCCGCGCGGAAAGAATCCGCCAGGAACCGCCCTCGAACAACCACACTCCGCCAGTTTGTTCCGCGGGATGCTGGCCCACAGGCAAGGAACCGAGTGACGTGGTGAGAGGGCTGCCCAGGGCATTTCCACCACCTGTTAGAATATGAACGGGAAGCGGGTTCGATGCCGTGGTGTCGGCAACGATGGGATCGGTGCCATTGATAAATTCGGTGAGATTGCTGCTGCCGTCTTCATCGGGATCTCCGTTCGGATCCGCACCGGTGAGCGTCGAAAAATACTCATACTCCCAGGCATCGGACATGCCGTCGGCATCGCTGTCGGTCCCTGGCGGAAGAAAGGCCCCCGGGGAGAAACGCAAGTGGTCGAGCGTGATGTCGAACGCATTGCCGAAGGTCCCGCTGGTGTAGTCACCGAGGATCAGGCGGCTGTCGGCGGCCGTTTGGTCATACGGGGTGCCGGCGAGCGGACTGAGACGGACGCCATCGCGAAAAACATGGTAACGCGCGGCCGCCGCATCATGAACGATCCGGAAGATATGGAAATCCCCATCGAGATTGTTGTGCGAGACATTGAAACTTTGGCCGCCATCCGCATGATCCTGGGTGCGGTTTCCGTGGATCTCCACGAGGATCCGGCGTGAACCCACACCGCACCAGAGGATGAAGCCATTGGCATTGGCATGGCATTTCAGTCGGGCTTCGAGAGTCCATGAGCCGGAAGCGAGCGCCGACCAACCGGCAGCGGTTCCCTCGATCCAACGGCCGCCGGTCGAAGGGTGGATGATTCGCAAGTCGGTCGGTTCCGGCAGGGTTTTGTTGAGCGTGCCGGTCTGCGTCCACGAGTTCACAAAGGCCGTGCCGTTCCAGATTTCATGACCCTCGAAGCGGGACGGGAAATCCGCGGAGGACGAAGCGATATGCGGCGGCGGAGAAAGCGCGGCAGCGATGGGCTCTTCGATGAGACCGAAAGCCGCGGCCATGCGATCACCGACGTAGGCCTCGCCCACCGCATTCGGATGCACGTTGTCGTAGGTCATCGTCACGGGATCGAATCCCGTGCTGGCATCGATGATCCAAACCGGCGATGTCGCGGATGCCGTATTCTTGGTTTCCACCAGCGCTGGCAGCGCGGCGTTGACGGCATCCACCGCATCGCGCATCGCCTGCGTCTGGTTGGTATGGAGCAGGCGGTTGATGAAGATGCGCACGTTCGGATTCGCGGCGCGCAGTTGATCGATCATGGTGCCGATGTCCGCCACGACCTGAGCGGAGGAAGCCGGATCGTCGCCGAGATCGTTGATGCCGATCATGATCGAAGCGGTATCCGGCACATAGTGGGTGCCGTTGTTCCCGGTGCCGACGGCCGCGGAATCCGGGTAGGGTACGTCGGCATCCGGTGCGCTGATGAGATAGGTCTGAGGGCTCGCCTGGCCGGTCCAGTTCAGCAGCGTGCCTTCGCCACGATTGGCGTCGCGGCGGTTCGATGGAAGCCTCACCCGGGCATTGATCCACGAGGCACGCCAGCCCCAGTGGCCTTCGTGAATGTTTTCAAATGCCTGCCCATTCACCTCGGGCGTGGTCAGCGCGCTGTTCTGATAGGGACCGCTCACCGATCCGGTGAACTTGTAGCCGTTGGCCGGATCGATCGGCACGTTCCGCTCCGCCAGCCGCTTGAAAACCTGATAGCGATAGCCCGGGCGATCGCCATTCCCCCCCTGGGTGATCGAGTCACCGACAAACACAAGCTTGCCATACTGGCGGCTGACGATGCCCGCATCGAGAAACGCGCGTGCAAAGCGCCCGCCGATCCGGAGCTTCGCGGCCTTGTTGAAATGGAGACCATCGGTGGTTTCCGTTTGCAGATCGAGGTTCGGAAAAAAACCGATGTAAGGCGTGGCGGCGGCGATGGATTCGTGGCGGGCACGCACCGTGTCACGTACGGAGCCACTCGCGGCGATGCCTCCGATCATGCCGTGCAGGTTTGTCGCATTCGGGAGATCCGTGCGGAGATCATCGATGAATTCCTTGAATCGAGTGCCGGCGATGTCCGCCTCCGAGCTGTTGTCGCTTTCCCCCTGGAAATAGAGCAAACCGGCGATTTCAAAAGTATCGCCCGCCGTGGTCAGCGCGGCAGTCGCGGCGGTGACGGTGCTGAGCACATGCTGATACATGTGGCCGCCCGCCGCTTTCGACCAATTCGTATTCCCGCCCCCTCCGCGCGAGGCCTTGACGATGGCGAAATTCCGCACCCCCGCGCGGTAGAGCGTGCGGCCGAATCCGATTTCCGGGCCCCAGTGTTTGCTACTACCGGCATAGTAGCCGCCCTGCTGTTCCTGGAGGGTGGTGAAGACCCCGCCGGAATTGCCGAGGCTGGTGGTGGCATCGGCCACATTGTGCCACCAGAAGCGGATGTGGGCATCGGCCGGATCCGCCCCGGGCGTCAGCTCACTTTCCGCTCCATTCGTGGTGCCAAGCGAGTTCGACTGACCGGTGAGAACAAAGACTTTCACATGCTCCGCACGGAGCCATCCCGTGAGGAAAAGCGTGAAGAAAAAAAGACCGGTCAGCGCGCGCAGGCTCGGATGCAAAAGCATGCCGGAAGGTCCGCGAGGAAAGCGCATGGGCAAAGGGAAGGAGACCGGTTGGACGCGCCAACCGGTTTATCGACCCACCTCAGCGGCGACGTCGCAGGATGGCCAGCAGGCCGAGACCACCGAAGAAGGCGGCGGCGGGTTCGGGAATCACACTGATGACGCCCGTCGAGGAGAAGCTGGAAGTATCCCAGGAAAGACTGGGCCCCAAGGAAGCCCCGCTGAAATCAAAGGTGTAGCCGCTATCGACGAAACTGGAGAATCCTGCGATCTGGAAGCTGTCCCCGTTCGCGGCAGTGAATCCATCGATGAAGTTCACCGCAATGAGGCCGCCTGCATTGAGTTCGCCAGCGGCAAGGAGGCGGTCAAACTGCGTGGTGGAGGTTCCCCCGATTTCCACCAACCATTCCGATCCTGCTTCAAGCTCGAGGTTGCCGGTGAAAGTCAAGGTCCCCGCCGATGCGCCACTGGCCACAGTGCCGGCAATGGCCGCATTGCCGCTGACCGTGCCGTTTCCACTGAGAGTCTGGGTGGCACCGAGTGTCCAGCTCACTCCGGTCACATCGAGGGTGGTGGAGGCGCCGACGATGATCTGGGAGGAACTCGCGATGGCGTTGGCATGACCCAGCTTCAGCGTGCCGGTCTGGATGAAGGTTTCACCGGTGTAGTCATTGGCGCCGTTGTCGAGCGTCAGGACCATGCCACTCCGCTTCGTGAACCCGCCGCTGCCGGTGATTTTCGCCGACCAGGTCTGAGTCCAACTCGTGGAGCCGTCAAAGAAACCGCCGGCACTTCCAAGGGTGATGGTTTTCGCCGATGAAATCCCGACACCGTTGCCGTTCATGAACAAACCGCCACCGTCCAGGTTCACGCCGGTGGAACTCCCCATGGCGGCTTCCGTGTTGAACCCAAAGGTTCCTGCGGTCGCCTTCCAAGTGCCGCTGAAACCCGAGTTGCTGGTGCCACCGATCACGAGATTCCCCGTGGCACTGCGGAGGAAAGTGCCGTCACCGGAAATCGTCTTGGTGATCGCGGCAGGAATGCCGGTGGTGGCATTGGCCGCATCGAACACCGCGGTGCCAGTGATCGAAAGCGTGCCGGTATTGTTCAGGGGCGTGCTGGTGGAGCCACTCACTCTCAAGGTTCCGCCCGAAACGGTGACAGGCCCGGTCAGCACGGAGAGCGCGGCACTGTTAGAAATAGTGAGAATGCCCGAACCGGATTTTTCGAGACCCAGAATGCGCCCTGAGCTTCCTTGGGTGAAGGTCCCGCTGAAGGTGCTGTTGGTCGATTGATCCACCCTCAGGGTTCTGAGGGCATTGGTGCCGCCATCCTGCCAGTCCGTTCTCACGGTGCCCGCACCGCTAAGCTCACCGATCGTCGCCTTGATGGTGCCGGTGGCGTCGTTGTAGGCGGACCCGAGGATGAGGCTGGCTCCGGAGGCGATCGATACCCGGGTCTGGTTGCTCGTCTGCGTGGTGGGATCGGCGGCGTTGGAGCCGAGGATCACAAACTGGTTGCTGACCGTGAGAGTGCCGTTGAATCCACCGGAATGGCTGAGCCGGAGGGGGGTGGCTCCGATTTTGGTGAGGTTCCCGCTGATCAGACCCGTGCCGGTGAGGCGGATGTCCGTGGTGTTGTTGAGGGAAAGGGTCTCGCCCGAGGCAATGCTGATGCCGGTCTGACTGATGGCGCTGCCGAGGTTGACCGTGGCGCTTGCATTGAAGGTGGCGGAATCATTGGCCGCCCAAGTGGCGGGTCCCTGCCAAACCCCTGCCGCCGTCCACACGGTGTTGCTGGGATTGCTTGAGTTCCAAGTCAGAGCGGCACCCTGGAGGCTCAAGGGAAAGCCAAGCAAGGGAAAGAGAAAGAGGGGGGAACTGTCGCGGAATTTCATCTTTCGGGAGGGAGACTGAAGTTCGGAAAAGGCCGAAAACGCGAAGGTTTCCGACCGATCCGGGGGAGAGTCAGAAAAACGGACCGCTGCCGCAAATCGCCACCCGTGGTTTTCTTGACCAACCAGTTTTGTGATCGTTGCCACCCGCTTGGGACATGGGACATGGTTTTCGGATGAGGTTTGGGATCGGCTTGGGAATCGGATGGCTGAGCGTCGGCGTTTTGTCGGCTTTGGAGATCGACTCCCCTTGGGGCTCCGGGATGGTGCTGCCTTCGGAAAAGACGATCCCCTTGTCGGGCCGGGCCGAACCTGGTGCGGTGGTGAAGGTCTCGTTTGAAGATCATGACTTTACCGAAAGGACGGGACCGGACGGACGCTGGAAAGTCGCCTTGCCAACCCATGCCGCCTCCTTCGAGCCTCAGGTCCTGCTGATTCGGTCGGGCGATGAGGAGCTGAGGATCGACGACATCCTGATCGGTGAAGTCTGGCTGTGCGCCGGGCAATCGAACATGGATTTCCCGCTTTCGCGGGCGGTGGGCGGAGCCGTGGAACTCGCCCGGGCCGGGGATTTTCCCGCGATCCGGCTGCTTGACCTGCGGGGCGTGCCGACAGGGGCAAAGCCCTACACCGCAGCCGAGATGGCACGGATGAATCAGGCGAACTACTATGAAGGTAGTTGGCAGCGGGCGACGCCGGAAGCGGCGGCGGGATTCTCGGCCGTGGCCTGGTGGGCGGGGAGGACGATCCACGAGGCACAAAAGGTGCCGGTCGGTCTCATCGATGTTTCCGTGGGCGGGAGCGGTGCCGAGGCATGGCTGCCCCGCGAAATCCTTGAGGCGAGAGAAGACTATGCGCCGCTGCTCGGCGGGCAGTGGCTTCATTGCCCGCGGATCGGGGAATGGGCGAGGGGTCGGGCAAGGCTCAATCTCGGTGAACGGGGAGTGGACCATCCCTTCCGTCCCGGATTCCTTTTCGAGGCCGGCGTCCGCCCATGGCAGGGTTTTCCCTTGCAGGGAGTGCTGTGGTATCAGGGAGAGACGAATGCCGAGATCCACGATGATGTCTGGAACGAGCGGCTGATCACCGACCTCGTCATCGGCTGGCGGCGGGTCTTGGAACAGCCGGAGTTGCCCTTTTTCATGGTCCAACTCCCGCGCATTGGCGGCAACGACCCCGTGCGGAAATGGTGGCCCGAATTCCGTGAGGTCCAGGCCCGCGCAGCGGCGAAACTCGATGACGTGACTCTGATTCCCACGGCGGACCTCGGCTGGGATTCGCCGGACGTGCATCCGCCGGACAAAAAACCGGTGGGCGAAAGGCTGGGGGATGCGGTGTTGAAAAAGCAGGCCGGGCAGAGGTAGCCGACTCAGGGCACGTCCGTCCGAAAGCGGAAAAACTCCTTGTCGGAAGCCGGGCTCGCGATGCTCACACGATACTGGCCGCCACCAAGAGCCTCAACCAGCGCCGTGGGGTCCTCGGTGAAATCAGCAAGGTCGTCCGCCCGCTCCAATCGCGGGACGAAAGGCGCTTCCATGCCGAGATCGAGACGGATCGAAAGCGGGGCACTCAGCGATTCGATCGCCGACGTGGCCTGCCCGGGATCGACGCCCGGAACCAAGGGCCGCAGCGGGGTGATTTCCCCTTCCATCGCCGCCACACCCATGGCGCTGTGCGTCAGCGAGACATAGGAAGCCGGAAGCGAGATGCTGACCCGAACTCCATCTAACAGAAGGCTGAGGAGGCGGGTGGAAGCTTGGAAATCGAGCCTCGCCGTGGCGAAACCGGAAACGGGCGGAGCGGGCAGAGGGGCGCTGGAGGACAGCCCGGATTTCCCCTCGGCCAGAACGAGGTTGCCGTTTTGGAAATCGATCCCCGCACGAATGAACGAAGCGCGTGCCGAAGAATCCCCCAGGCCCGCCCAAAGGCCGGCAGAGGCGGGATGCGGGCCGGGTTCGGTGGCGCGCAGCAGGAAGCTGAAGGAGAAATCGCGATCGAGCGGCAGCGCGCTGCGCAAGGGCGCGGAGATCCACGCCGGAGCGGCACCGGATTTCGTTAGGCGCAGGCCGCTGGTCAGGGCGTGATATTCCAGACCGGTGTCCACCAAGGTATCGGCATTGCCATAAAGCGGCGGGATGACGCGGCTTTCCCACGATTGGAAGCGCGCCATGAGGTCGGCGAGAACCGCGGGTTGGGAGGCAGCGAGATTGGTGTTTTCGCCGATGTCATTGCGAAGCTGATAGAGGCGGGGCGCACCCCCGGGATCGGTGATCAGCATTTTCCAGTTTCCCATGCGCACGGCTGATCCACCGGAGCTGTTTCCTCCCGAGCGCCAGAACAGGGCGCGGTCCGCAGGCAAAGGCGTGCCGTCCCGCATGAGCGGCATGAGGTCCAGGCCTTCCAGACCCTGACGCGCCGCCGCCGGCGAAGCGCCGCCGGCATTGACGAATGTGGCACCCCAATCGAGAGCCAGCGCAGGGCTGGTGATCACTTGTCCGGCAGGAATCGTCCCCGGCCATGCCGCCACGGCAGGCACGCGGATGGAGCCTTCATTCATCGAACCGCCCTTGTATCCGCGCAGCGGGGAGTTGTAGGAAAAATTCCCTCCCGCGCTCGCATTCCAGCCGGCACCGCCATTGTCGTTGGTGTAGACGATCAATGTGTTTTCATCGATGCCTGCCGACTCCAGACGGGCGAGGATTTTGCCGACGTTCTCATCGAGCGCCAGGGTCATGGCGGCGAGTTCGTAGCGGTTCGCATCCACCGTGGACTGATTCGATCCACCGAAGACCGGCGAGGAATTCTGATAGTCCGCCGCCGTGAGGCCGAATTCCGACGAAAGCCGTGCGAAGCGCGGATCCGTGGTGCGGATGTCCATGGGCGCGTGAATCGCGGTGAAAGAGACGTAGAGGAAGAACGGATCCGCCGCCTGGGGTGAGGCGAGGTGCTCGTTGATGAAAGCCACCGCTTTGTCGCCAATGCGGTCGGTGACGTAGGCGCTGTCCTCGGCCGCGAAATCCGGCGTCATCTGGTCCTGAAATACGGTGTTCTCCGTACTACCAGCATCGTAGTAGGATCGCGAACCGCCGATCAGGCCATACCAGCGGTGGAAGCCACGGCAGTTCGGATGGAATTCCACGGTGTCGCCGAGGTGCCATTTCCCGATGCCATAGGTGCGGTATCCCAGACCCTGGAGCCTCCCGGGGATGGTGGGCACATCCACGGCCATGCCATTGTGGGAATCCCCACTGAGGTTGTTTTCGCTGCCGAACCTCTGCTGATAGATTCCGGAGAGCAGTCCGCAGCGGGAGGGATGGCAGACGCCGCCGGTCATGTAATGATCGGTGAAACGGACACCACTGGAGGCGATGGTGCCAAGCGCGGGTGTCGGGAATTTCGGATTTCCCTGGATGCCGAGGTCGGCGTAGCCCCCATCATCGGCGAAGAGCAGGATGATGTTCGGCCGCACCGCGGGTGCCGACCATGGGGGCAGGGCGGTGAGGCTCACGGAGCTTGGGGTGTATTGGATGCGAAAACGGTGCGGCCCGCAATTGAACTCCTCGCCCTGGCGGAAATTGAGGAACTGGCCGCTACGTGAACTGAAATTCGCCAGTGGAATGACGGTGCCGGGGACATGGCTGTAGGTGGCATCGAAAGTCAGATCCAGCGAGCAGCGGCCGAGGATGAGTGCGCCTCCGATGCCCAGCGGCGGGGCGCTTCCGGGGTTGTGGAAACGGAGCATCGACCCTCCCTGTTCGAAGCCGCCCATCGCAAGATTTCCCCCCACCGTCACCGCGCCACTGCCAATGATGAGTGAGCCATCACACGACGGACTGGAACGGCCGAAGCTGGCATTTCCACCGATGTGGAGTGCACCCGCATCGACAAAAAGGAAAGCATCATTGGCGGCCGCATTGCGCCCTGCATGAACATCGCCGGTCACCGTCAATGTCCCGGAGCTGATCCTCAGCGTGCCTTGTCCGGTGGCCGTGCTGCTGTCTCCCAGATGGAGATGCTGGAAACTCTCGTCCGCCGGAAGTCCTCGATAGGTGACTTGGCGATGGCTGCCAATCAAAGCGGTATCGGCAGCACCCACGCCACCGGTCGTGGTGCCGCCACCATGATTCCATGTCAGCGTTTCCCAAAAACCCGAGCCGCCCGCGGTTTGGATCGCAGGCGGAGCCCCGCCGCCGCCGGCCACCCCGGCGAGGCTGAGTTTCACCGCAGCGGCGGAGGTGTCCGCAGTCGTGGTGGTCTTGCGGCGGATGTTCGCATTCGAGGTGATCTGGATCCGCAAGGAGGAAGATGCCGCGGTGAAAACGATGTCACTGTTGAAATCCCAAACAAACTCGCCCGCGGCTCCGGTGAAGACCAGCGAATCGGTCACGGTGCCCACCACCGCATCATCCGCCGTGCCAAAAGCCAGGTCCGGCCCCGGATCGGTGAAGGTCACGGTGGCCTGAGTCGCCGTGGTGCCCGTGCTGGGAGACGCCCAGCCCAAGCCGCGCAAGGTAACACTCGCTCCCGCCGTCCAAAACCCGCCGATGTCACGAACCAGGTTGGTGGAATTGTGATCGCCCCCGCCGATGGCCGCGGCATCAAAGAAAAAATCCGGCCCAAGGGAAGCGGTCACATCCCCTGCTCCTATGGGTGCGGCATGCATCACCCCGCACAGCGAAAGCCATGCGACAAAGGCGCGGAAAAGTTTCCGATGCATGCGATTTCAGAAGGATCCGGCAGATCTTCACTCAGCGGCGGCGGCGCAGGATGCCGATGATGCCAAGCCCCGCAAGCATCGCGAAAGTCGGCTCCGGAACGACAGCAGCGGAAGTGCCCGAAACACTGAGCTTGGCCGAGGCGGCGGAAGTGCCCGATGTGGTCTTGAAACGGAGGTTGCCGGTGCCATTCGTGGTCAAATCAAAGCGAAAGGTGGAACCCAGACCGTCGAGAACTTGAACCATGGGCGTGTCAAAGGACCAAACGTATTCCGAACCCGTGCCGATCCCGGTGATCGAGTCCGTGACCGTGCCCATGACCACATCGTCGCCACCACCGAAAACACCATTGGCACCGAGATAGGTGATCGTCATGGAAACCTCGGTCGCGGTGATCACTCCGGCACCCGCGGCGAAACCGAATCCCGTGATGCTCACCGTGGTCCCACCCGCTCCCACGGTCAGAGCCCCGAAGTTGCGGGCGAAGACTGCCGTGGCTGCGGCATTGGTGTCACCGCCGCCGATCGAGGCACTGTCGAAGAAGAAATTCGGCCCCAAGGTGGTGGTGACGTTGCCGGCGACAATCGTCGCCGCCTGTGCCTGGGCAAACAGCAGAGGGAGGAGCAGGAAAGGGAAGGTTTTCATGGTTCACTCCCGAAACAGCCGCGCCGTCGGAAGTGTTAGCAGCTCATTTCAAATTTTTTTCCATGGGAAAGCTCTCCGGTCCCCCCTGCCCTTCAGGGACGGGCGGGCTCCATGGCCGCCCAAGCCGCACAGAGGTGCAGGGCGCGGGGGTGGTGGAAAAAGGACTTCCACAGCGATCCCTTGAGGGTCGAGGAAGGCCTGCCATCCTGATGCAGGTAGCCGAACCACTCGCCATGCACCGGATCGGCGAATTGGGCGAAAGCCCACTCGCGGCACTTTTCATGCATCGCAAGATAGCGGTCCTCCCCCGTGAGGCGGTGGGCCATGAGCGTGGCAATCAGCGCCTCATCATGCGGCCACCAGAATTTCATGGCATGCCAGTATTCCTGGATCGGCTTGTCATGCACATCGCGGAAATAGAACAAACCCCCATACTCCCCATCCCAGCCGCGTTCCCACATCCAGTCCAACATATCACAGCCCAGCCGAAGCAAACGCGAATCTCCGCGACGATGAGCCTCTTCCATGATGAACCATGCACCCTCGATCGCATGTCCGGGATTCAGCGTCCGACCATCGAAATGATCCGATAGTGCCCCGTCCGGTGCCACGGTCTCCATGACCACGCGGAGGTCCGGTTTGACGAAAAGGGATTCGATTTCATCGATACACCGATCGATCCATGCGCTGGTCTCCCGGGATTTCCCAAGGCGGAGTTCAAGTTCCTGGGCGGTGACCAGCGTGATCATCCTCGGCCCCAAGCCGATGAGCGGCCGGGCACCGGTGAATTTCGGCGGGATCCGGCCAGGGGTGAAATTCCAGTCGGTAAAGAAATCGAACCACTGCCGCGCTTTCGTGGCCGAGCGGTCCGATCCCGTCGCCGCCGCATGGGCGGCGTAAGCGATCGCCGCAAAGCTCTCGGAATACGCGTAGCGCCTTTTGCGGATGGGAGTGCCGTCACGCGCCACATGGAAATGCATCCGGCCATCGGCAGGATCGATGCAATGATTCTCCAAAAAGCCCAGTCCACCTTCCGCCCATGCCAACCACTCCGGTCGCCGTTCGTGCTCAAGAAAGAGCACCAACAGCATCCAGCTCATCCGGCCTTGAGCCCAGACCGACTTGTCGGAATCGACCAGCGTCCCATCGGCATCAAAGCAGTGGAGAAATCCGCCATGGGTCTCATCGACCGCCCGCGGAAACCAGAACGGCAGGCAATCCCCGAAGAGCTGGTCGCGGTAGAATTTCGCGAGATCCATGATGGGATTCTCAGGGCTGGAGGATCGGGGAATCGAGTTTTTCCCGCAAGGCTTCAAGTTGCGCTCGCCCGGGATTCGGCACTGGCAGGCGCGCCGGTCCCACAGGCACACCCTGCCAGCCCATCACGGCTTTGGCGGTGCCGAGATATCCGGTCGCGGCGATCGCTTCGATCAGTTCGACGGCTTCGCGTTGAAGCTCACGCGCCGTATCGAGATCACCGGACTCAAAAGCGGCGATCAGCTTGTGGTAGAGCGGCGCGGCGAAGTTGTACGAGGACCCCACCGCCCCCTTTGCCCCGGCTTCCAGGGCAGGAAGCAGCTTTTCATCGATGCCCCAGGGAATATCCCATGACCCGGAGTTCAGGCACTCGGCATAGTCGGCAAGGTTGTCATTGGTGAACTTGATGCCCGCCAGATTCGGGATCCGCTTCGGCGCGGCGGCGAGGAATTCACGCATCGACAGCCGCACACCGGTGAGCACCGGGATGTCGTAGTAGTAAAAAGGCAGATCGGGAGCCGCGGAGGCAATCTCCGCACAACAGGCGACGAGCGCCGGGATATTACCAGGTTTGTAGTAGCTCGGAGCCAGCGCCGCCGTCGCCGCCAGGCCGAGTTCGGAAGCGACCATGGCAAAACAGGACGCATCCCGCAGGCAGTTCGAACCCACATGGGCGATCACCGTGATGCCATGGTCCGGACCGGCGGAGGCCCAGGCCTCGAACATCGCGATCCGCTCGTCCCGCGTGAGAGAATGCCCCTCCCCGGTGGAACCCGTGATGAAGGCGATGCGAATGCCGTTTCGCGCGAGATGCTCGGCTTGCAGAGGCACGACCTCTGGGGCCAGCGAACCATCGGCATGAAAAGGCGTGTGAGTGGCGGCCACAAGGCCGTGGAGTCGGAGTTTCATGGTTTGGAACGGAGGGAAAGAGTGGGGTCACCACGACCCGGAAGCACAAGACTGGCGAGCCAGCCACAGACGAAACAAATCGTGAAGCCGATCGCCGCATACAGCAGCCCCGTGACCGGAGCCTTGCCAAGATGCAGCGCGACCACGGTCACCAGGCCCAGAACCGCGCCTAACAGCGCTCCGGTGCCATGACTGCGGCGGGTGAAAACCCCCAGCGCAAACAAGCCACCGAGCGAACCGGCGGTGAGTCCGATCATGGTGTTGAAGGTCGCAAAGGCCGACTCGATGTTCGAGCGCGCCATGAGAATCGCGATGCCGGTGCCGATCGACCCGGCAACAACCACCATCGCCTGCGCCGAGCGGAGATAGGTCCTGTCCTCACGTCCGGGGCGGAGCAAACGGGCATCGAAATCCTTCACAAAAGTCGTGGCCACGCTGTTGAGCGAGGAGGAGATCGTCGATTGCGCGGCGGCAAAAATGGCCGCAATCACCAGTCCGGAAATGCCGAGCGGCAGCTCACGCACGATGAAAAAAGGCAGGATGGAATCGCCCGCCGGCAGGCTCGGATCCAGGCGCCCGGGATGGGTCTTGTAAAAGGCATAGATCGCCGTCCCCATCAGGAAAAAGACCAGTCCCGCAAAGAGCGACATCCCCATGTTCAGCCGCAGCGAGCGCCGCGCCGAATCGATGTCCGGCGTGGTCACATAGCGCTGCACCACATCCTGACTGGAAGTGTAGGGCACCAGCGAATTGAAGAAAAAGGCCACAAAAAGAACGATCGCCGAGGTCGTGCCATCCCCGATATCAAAGGAATCCCAGCGCAGGCTTTCCCAGAGTTTCTGGTCCTGTTTCGCGATCGATACCATCCCGCCAATCCCCCCATCCACCCGGAACGCCGCGAGTGCGAAACACAGCAAGGCTCCCGCCATCAGAACCAGCGCCTGAATGGCATCCGTCCACACCACGGCTTCGATGCCACCAATGACGGTGTAGATCAGGCACAGCACGCCGATGATGATGATCGCCGTGATCACATCGATATCCGACACCGCCGCAAGCGCGAGTGCCGGCAGATAAAGCACGATCGCGATCCGCCCGAGATGGAAGGCGGTGAACGAAAGCGAGGCAAACAAGCGGCATGGCAAAGAGAAGCGCCGTTCCAGGTATTCGTAGGCGGAGGTCAGATCGAGCTTGCGGAAAAAGGGCAGATAGCAGGCAGCCACCAGCGGCACGATGAGCAGGATGGGCAATTGACCCAGATACCACGAAATGTCCGTGCGATACGCCCGCGCCGGAATGCCCATGAACGTCAGCGCACTGAGCATGGTGGCGAAAATCGACAGCCCCGCCACCCACGCCGGAATTCTCTGGCCGCCACGGAAGTAGGCTTCCGTGGTCGATGCCGATTCGCGCTTCATGAAGTAAATGCCAATGCCGATCATTCCCGCCAGATAGACGACCACCACCACCCAGTTCACCACGCCGAAGGGCACCTTGGTGAAGCTCGTATCGAGTTGGACCAGCGCCGGCGTGCGCACTGCCGGACGGATCTCCCCGCTGGCCAGAAGAACATGCCCGTCCCAGGAGACCACTGGCACGGTCACCGGAGCGGGCAGCTCCGCAGGAATTTCCCCGGCAGATGCCCAGGTGTCCGTGACCCGATCATACGCCAGCACATCGCGGCGGAAACCCGGGTGGGACTCTTTGGGCTGGAAATCGACCAGCGTGCCATCGTCCCCACCGATCACCAGCAAATGGGAAGCGCCGCTCGCCGGTGCCGGTGAAGGCGCCGCCACCGCCGCCCGCGGGAGATCGGCCAGGCGTTTCCATCCACGACGTTTCTCGTACTTCCATGCATCTGTTAGATAACTCCGCACGGCCGTGCCATCCGCTCCCGCCGCCAGCGAGGCTCCGGAAAAAACAAAAAAGGCACCGTCCCCCGCCCCGGCCACCGGCAGGATGCGGCCTGCGCCCGGCAGTGGCTCCAGTTCCGACCACTTCGTGCCATCGAAGGCAAAATGCCGTTTCGATGCAACGACGGCATCCGGCGACTCCGTTCCGCCGATCACATGGGCCATCCCGCCCACCATCGCACCGGCCATGTTGGCCAGCGGCACCGGCAACGGCGGAAGATTTTCGGTGACCAGACGCTCGTCCACCCAGCGCAGGCGGAACACCGCATCGTGGTGCCGCGTCGAATCCGATCCCCCGATGCACAGCAAACCCTCCGGCGTGCTCAGCGAAACTCCATATCCCCGCGGTCCGGGAAGCTGCCCGACATCGACCCATTCCGACGCCCCGGCTTTCCTCCCATAGACCCGGTCATGCCAGACCTTTGCCCCACCTTCCCACGGCGGAGCCCCGGGGAAATTTGCGCCACCCGCCACGATGAGAACCCCATCGGTCGTCCCCGCATAAGCCGCCGCAAAACCCACCGGATCCGGGAGGGAGGGAAACGAGGAAAAGCGGAAATCCGCCGCCAAGGGCTGCGCCAAAAGAATCAGGCATGTCAGGAGCGCACGCAGCATCGTCTTGTGAAGACGTCCATGAAGCCGACTTTCCAAGGAAAAAGAAGACCCTCGTGGTGGTAGGATGCGGAAACCAGTTGCCCAAATCACGGAAAATGCGGAGTCCCTACTCCCAGCGCCACCCCGCCCGGTTTTCCTTGTAACCTTTCGTCACCCTGTGCCCGTTGGGGTAAAGGGCATGGGGGAATTTCCAAAAAGCATCGATGATCTCGTGCTGATCGAGCTGACCGGCAATCAGCCCGACCTCCAGGGCTTCATCCGTTGCCTCATGCCCGGTGACCCGGGCGTGGACGATGTCGTCCAGCAGACCAATCTCGTCGTCTGGCGAAAGCGTTCCCACTTCAAGCCCGGCACCGATTTCCGCGCCTGGATGTTCGCCATCGCGCGCCTCGAAGTCCTTGCCCACCGGAAACGCACAGGCCGGAAATCGTGGTTGGTGATCGATGAACCCCTCACCCAGCGGCTCGCCGAATCCATGGCCGCCATCGGTCGCGAAACCCCCTCAAACCAACTCGGCCCCGCGCTCGAGACCTGCCTGAAACGCCTCGATCCCCGCGAACGCCGCATCATCGACCGCTTCTATTTCGCCAACGACAGCCTGCGGAACATCGCCACCGCGGAAGCCACCAGCGAAGGCGCTCTCAAGGTCCGCCTCCACCGGATCCGCGCCGCCCTGCGCCGCTGCATCGAAAAGCAATCCCAGCCCGCATGATTTTCCCGCCATGATTTCCGGACGTCAGGAAACCCGCATCCAGCAGCTCCTCGATGGCGAGCTGCCCGAATCCGCATGGCCGGAGGTGCGGGAGCTGTTAGAAAGCTCCGAAGAAGCACGCCGGGCCTACTGCGCCCATGCGAGGTTGCGCAGCCGCTTGGGCCACATGCGGCGGGAACGCATCGCCCTCGCTGCCCCCGCCGTGCCGGTGGATTTCATGGTCGCCACCCAGCGCCGCCGGCAATTCCGCTGGGCGGGCATCGCCGCTGCCGCCCTGATCCTCCTGTCCGGGCTCGTCATGCGCTTCGTGATCGTCCGGCAGGAAAGTGCCACCGCCACCCTCGCCGTGGCCTCGAATTCCCAGTTCACCCTCACCCACTCCTCGGCGGACACGGACCATGGCAACCAGCTTCGCGAAGGTTCGCGGCTACGCCTCGACCAGGGAGTGGTGGAAATCGAATTCGCCTCGGGCGTGCGCTCCGTCATCCGCGGTCCGGCCGATCTCACCCTGGTCCACGAGGGCGAACTCCGCCTCGATCAAGGCAGCGGCTGGTTCCTCGTTCCCGAAAATGCCATCGGCTTCCAGGTCACCACCCCACGCGCCGTGATCACCGACCTCGGCACCGAATTCGGGGTCATCACTCGTCCGGATCAGGCGGACTCCGTCCATCTTTTCTGCGGTGCCGTCAGGGTTCAATCCCGCTTCGGTGCCATGGAATCGGCCACCCTCCGCGGTCACGAAGCCCGCAACATCACCCTCACCGGCCGACTGGAACCGACCGCCGTCCGTCGCGAAAAGTTTTTCACCGATCTCCCCGCCGCCCTGCCCACTTTGCATTGGTCCTTCGACGAAGTTTCCCCCTCCGCATGGCGGGCTTCGGGCAGTCTCCCCGAGGCTGTCGGGATGAAAACCATTCCCCCCTCGGGCTCCGCCTCACCGGAATCCGCCGTCGGCCGCTTTGGCCAGGCCATGCAACTGCCAACCGGAAGCACCTGGACCACCGATTGGCCAGGCATCCCCGGAAACGCCCCGCGGACCCTGGCCTTCTGGCTGAAAATCGCTCCCCGCCCCGATTACCTTCACCCCATCGCCGGTTGGGGCCACCGCTACGGAGACTACGACACCACTCTGGCCGCCTTCTTTGCCTTCGCTGAAACCGTCAACGGCGTGACCGTGGCCGGTGCCTCGCTGGGTGGCTACTGGATCAAGGGGAAGACGCGCATCGATGACAACCGCTGGCATCATGTCGCGATCACCGCGAGCGGCAAACAGCTTTCCGATGGGCGACCGGACTTGCGTCTCTACATCGATGGCCGCGAGGAACCCGCGACCCCATTCCGGACCGATGGTCTCGAGGTTTCAAAAAACCAACCTCTGGTGATGGGAACCGACACCACCCATCCAGACGCACAACCGCTCTCCGTCTTTTCCCAGTTTTTCGCCAGAGTCGAACGGGGGCATCCATTCCCGGGATCGATCGACGAACTCGTGGTCGTCGAAGGCGTGCTCGATCCCTCGTCAATCGAGCTGTTGACCCGTGAAAACCTGCTGCAATCCGGCCACGGGTGGCACGAATCTGGCTCCCTTCTCCAGGAAAAGCCCCCCCGTCGCCAGCAGCCTCCGGATGATTGATTCCACGGAAGCAGCAGATTCTTGTAACCTTCCCGCCCCAGGTGCCCGTTGTTGTTTGCTCCCCTTTTGATTGCCCTAACCCCAAGGCTCCCTTGGGGCTGCTTGCTCTTTCACTTCCGCTCTGAAAATACCCTCCCGTCTGAATATGAGACACGCCGCCTGCCATCACATTTTCCTCACTGCCGGACTTTCCGGCCTGCTCGCCGCCACCGCCATGGGTGCCGACCAGACCTGGAACACCGCCGGGCCTTCGGACGCTTGGAACACTACCGACCTGAATTGGGACGGAGGTGTCGCCTGGACCAACGGCAACACGGCCATCTTCTCCGGCACCGGTGAGGCGATCACCGTCGGAACCGTGACCGCCGCAGGCATGACCTTCTCCGGCACCGATTACGTTCTCGGCTCAGGCACGATCACGAACTCCGGAACCATCACCACCAGCGAATCGGCCACGATCAATTCCAACATCGCCCTCAGCGCCGGGCAGTCGTGGTCGGCTGCTGCCGGCAAGACCCTCACCCTCGGCGGCACGATCTCCGGCTCCTCGACCCTCACCTATGGCGGCAGCGGGTCCTATCTCCTCAACGGCAACAACACCAATAATGCCAACATCACCATCGATGCCGCCACGGTGACGGTCGCATCGGGAAAAACACTATTCGCCTCCGGCTTCGGTTTCGCAGGTTTGAGAACCGTCACCCTCCAGAACTCCGGGAAACTGGTCCTTCCCGCCTGGGAATACGCCGTGGTTGGGCAGACAAACGACGGTTCCAACAATTTCGTGATCACCAGCGGTGGCATTCTCGAAATGACCGCGGCGACGATGACTGGCGGCGTCAACAAGGGGATTCAGGTGACCAGTGGCACCGGCTATTTCCGGACCCCGGGCAACACGGCATGGAGCGGGAGTTTCTCCGGCCGGGATTTCCAGGTCAGCAACGGCGCGACGCTGGTCTTTGATGGCGCGGGCAATTTCACCAACTCCCGCTTCGTCACCGGCGCCGGCAATGTGACGAAAAACGACGGAGGAACACTCACTCTGCAATCCACCAACAGCTTCTCCGGCACCCTCACGGTCAACGGCGGAACACTGATCGCCTCGGCTACGACAACCGGCGGCACCGCCTCTTCCACGGGCAACAACAACGCGATCATTGTCAACAGCGGCGCGACTCTCCGATACACCGGCAGCCGCGGCGCAGGATACCACACCGGGAACGTCACCATCAACGGCGGCACGGTGACTTTCGACAACACCGACATGAGCTGGGCCAACGGCAGAACGGTGAGCTTCGACACCGATTCGGGCACCATCAACGGCACCGGCCAATGGCGTCGGCGCGATGCCAACAACAGGATCTCCGTCACAGCCACAGGCTCGGGATCGACCATTTCCGTGGCCGAACTCAATCTCTTCGATAACAGCCCGATATTCGAAGTCGCGGATGGCGCGGCGGCCGCGGATCTCACGGTTTCCTCCACGCTCACGGGCAGTTCCAACCTCAGGAAAGACGGAGCCGGCACTCTGGTGATCTCGGGAACGACCACGACCTACAGCGGCACCACCCAAGTCAATGCCGGAACCCTCAAGGTCGATGGCACTCTCTCCGGAAACCTCGCGGTCAACAGCACCGCCACCCTCTCCGGCAGCGGAACCCTCACCGGTGTGGTCACCGCCAATACCGGTTCGACGATCGATGGCACGCCGACCTTTTCAGCGGCCGTGAACATGGCAGGCACTGCCGTCATCCAGCCGGGGGGAATTGGCAATCTCGGCAGCGTGACCTGCAATGCCAGCCTCGCCTTGGGCGGTGAAACCCGGATGGATATCAGCAAGAACGGCGTGACGCTTGATAGCGACGAGATCACCGGTAACGGATCGGTCTCCATGACCGGCACCCTCAAGGTCACCGCCACGGGTGACCCGCTCGTCCTGGGTGACTCCTTCACTCTCTTCACCAACACCGGCGGTTTTTCCGGTTCCTTCACCGGCTTTGATCTGCCCGCCCTTTCCTCCGGCCTGACATGGGATACTTCCAGCCTGGCCATCGATGGCACCATCACGGTTTCCAATTTCACCGTCGCGCCCAGCTTCAATCCACCTGCCGGGGGATACGTCGGGCCTCAATCGGTGACGCTCTCCTCGGAACCCGGCGCCACCATCTACTACACCACTGATGGATCGGCACCGACGACCTCCTCGCCCAGTGGCCCAAGTCCCATCAACGGCGTGACGATTCCCCTGAACTCCACCGTCACTGTCCGGGCCTTCGCGACCAAGTCAGGTCTTGGCGACAGCGAACCAACATCCGCCACCTACACTACCATTCCCACCGGCGTTTGGAATGTCGATGCGGATGGCACCTGGTCCGATTCCGCGAACTGGCTCAGCAACGCCGTGCCGGACGGCAGCGGCGCGGCTGTGGAATTCACCCTCCCGCAATCCGCTCCCGCTACGGTGACCCTCGATAGCAACCGGATCGTGGGTGCCATGACTTTCAGCAATACCAACGACTTCAATTGGACGATCAACACCAACAGCGGAAGCCTACTGACGCTTGCCACCGGATCCGGTGCTCCTCTCGTCACCGTGCTGGACAACTCCGCCACTCTCGGGACCGTCATCACCGGCAACCAAGGTCTCACCAAGGCCGGTCCCGGCACCTTGATCCTTACCGGGGCTAACAGCTACACCGGAGGGACCATCCTCGATGCCGGGACTCTTCGAGTCCAAAACAACAATGCACTCGGCGGCGCTCCCGGTGGCACCCTGACGATCAACGACGGAACACTGGAATTCCCCGCCAATGGGAGCAACTACACCATCGCGAATCCAGTCACAGTGCCCAACGGAGCCACGGCCACCATCAAGGCCTCAGGTCTTTACTCTGGGATCTGGCCCAATCTCTTTGTTTCCGGTCTCATCACCAACGACGGCAACCTCGCCCTCATCGGGGGTGCCGACATCGGCGGACATGACCAGCTTCATGTCAGCGGCGGCCTCACCGGCAATGCTCCAACGATTTCCGGCCATGTCAGGCTGCTGACCACCCCCTGCACTTGGAACGCGGATTCCACGATCACGATTTCCGGAGCCTCCGACCTGCTCGAACTCCGCAGCACCAGCGAAATCATGCCCAGCAGCACGACCATCACGGTGAATGCCGGCAGGTTCATGCTCAATGGAGTCGTGACGACCATGACGCAAACCATCAAGGCACTCAACGGCAGCGGCGGCACGGTCACCTGCGACTGGGGTACGAACACCCTGCGAATCGGTGCCGGCGATGGCTCCGGCTCCTATGGCGGCGTGATCGCGAATGGTGCAGGCACAGCCCCGGTCTTGCGGATCGAGAAAATCGGCAATGGCACTCAGACTTTCTCGGGAGTGAACACCTACACCGGAAGCACCACCATCAGCGGCGGCACTCTCGCTCTGGGTGCAAGCGGTGCCCTGCCTGACACCACGGCGATCGCCCTCGGCGCCGCCACCCTCTCGGCCGGAGCTGCCGTGACCGATACCACCGGCACGCTGGATGCCACCGCCGCAGCAACGATCGATCTTGGCGCAGGTGCCACCCTCGCTTTCGCCGATAGCAGCGCGATCGATTGGACGGGCGGCTCGCTGGAGATCACCGGAGCTTTCGTCTCCGGCAGCTCCTTGCGTTTCGGCACCACCAATGCCGGCCTCACCAGCACCCAGTTGTCCCTGATTTCCTGCGAGGGATTCAGCAATTTCGCCCTCGATGAAAACGGCTTCCTCACGGCTTCCTCCGGAGGAGATTATTACGATTGGGCTACCACGAACAACGTCACCGGCGGCCCCGATGGCGACTCCGACAACGACGGCATCCTCAACCTCGTCGAATACGCGCTGGACCTGAATCCCGCTGGCTCGGATGGATTAGCAGGCAACTACAATCCCGCCACCGGTGTCATCTCATTCACCAAGCGCCAGGAGGCCATCGACAATGGCGACCTCACTTACATCATCGAAACATCTCCTGACCTGACGACCTGGACACCCGCCGTCACTCACGCTCCGGGCGATCTCAACACTTCCATCTCCACGACCCTCACCGTGGATGACACGAGGAAATTCGCCCGTCTCTCCGTCACCACATCCGCCCCCGCTCCCTGATCCTCCGAATTGCGACAAGCCAAGATGAAACCGACACTACGCCCCCACCTGATTGTTACTGCCGGAGTTTCCGGCCTGCTCGCCAGCACCGCCCTCGCTGCCGACCAGACATGGAACACCTCCGGAGCCTCGGATACCTGGAACACCACCGACCTGAACTGGGATGGAGCTTTGGCCTGGACGAATGGCAACACCGCCATCTTCTCAGGCACCGGTGAATCCATCAGCGTCGGAAGCGTCAGCACTGCGGGCATCACGTTCTCCGGCACAGGCTATGTTCTCGGTTCTGGCACCATCACGCAATCGGGCAGCATCACCGCCAATGAATCCGCCACGATCAACTCCAACATCGCCCTCACGACCGGGCAATCGTGGTCGGCCGCTGCGAACAAGACCCTCACCCTCGGCGGCGTGATCTCCGGTTCCTCAACGCTCACCTATGGCGGATCTGGATCCTATGTGATCAACGGCATCAACACCAATAGTGGCAATATCAGCATCGATGGCGCTACCGTATCGGTAAGCTCCGGCGCGACCTTGTTCGGCTCGGGGCTTGGCTGGGCGTTCCGCAGCGTGACGATTTCCAACGGCGGCATGCTCACCGCCACCAATTTCGGCAACAATGCCGGCAACCTCTGGGGTCAGATTGGTGACGGTGCCGGAAATATCGTCCTGCAAAGTGGCGGCGTCTTCCGGATGACCGGGGCTACCATGGATTCCACCGTCAACAAGGGAATCGATGTCGCTTCAGGCAATACCGGCTATTTCCGCGTTCTCACCGGCACCAGCACGGTGTGGAACGGCCGGAATACCAGCCGGGATTTCAATACCAACACCGGCTCCACCCTGATTTTCGATGGCGGCGGCGATTTCGAAACAAGCCGTTACATCCGCGGCGGCGGCAATGTGACCAAGAACGATGGCGGCACCCTCAAGCTCACCGATACCAACGCCTTCACCGGCACCCTGACCATCAATGGCGGCACCGTCGAGGCAGCGAAGACCACCACCAGCGGGACCGCCTCCGCCATCGGCGGTGGCTCGACCGGTATCGTGGTCAATGCCGGAGGCACCCTGCTCATCAGCGGCAACCGTGGCACCGGATACCACAATGGTTCGGCCAGTATCAATGGCGGCAAGATCACGATGAACGGCGACGACCTGAGCTTCGTCAACGCCAACACGCTGACCTTCTCCACCGCCGCAGGCACCATCGATGGCAGCGGGATGTGGCGCCGACGTGAATCCAACAACCGCATCCTGGTGGAATCGACGGCTTCAGGATCAACGATTTCGGTGGCCAATCTCAATCTCTTCGACAGCAACCCCATCATCGAAGTTGCCAATGGAGCCAGCGCGGCTGACCTGACCATCTCCTCGAATATCACCGGCAGCTCGAACCTCAGAAAGGAAGGAGCCGGCACCTTGGTGATCTCAGGAGTCAGCACGACCTACGGCGGCACCACCCAGGTCAATGCCGGCACCTTGCAGGTCGATGGCACGCTTTCCGGAAACATCACCGTCGGCAACACCGGAACACTCTCAGGGAGCGGAGTGCTGACCGGCAACGTCACCGTCGGAGGAACACTCGCCGCAGGAAACTCCCCGGGTTCGCTGGAGATCGATGGCGATCTCACTCTGAGCTCCACCTCGGTCTGGAACGTGGAAATCGGCGGCACCTCGGTTTCGTCATTCGACCAAATTTTCAACATCAATCAGCTCAACGCAGGAGGCACCATCGCCGTCTCCTTGATCAACGCATTCGATCCGGGACTCAACGACAGCTTCCAAATCGCTTCCTTCTCCAGCTTTGTGGACAATGGATATAGCTTCGACTTCAGCGGAGCCACCCTGTCGTCCGGGTTGAGCTGGGATACGTCCTCATTCTCGACGAATGGAACGCTCGTGGTGGTTCCGGAACCCTCATCGTTATGGTTGGGCGGACTCGGTTCGCTCCTCCTGTTGCGCCGCCGCCGCTGAAATCGATCCAGCCGCTTTTTCCAAGGGTCACCCGGAAGCGGCCGGATGACCCTTTCTCATTGGATCACGATCCCTTCCCACATGATTCCGCCTCGTTCGCTTCTCAAATCCTGCCTGCTGGCCGGGCTTACCTGCCAATCAATCCATGCCGAGGTCATCATCGATGCGGTGAGCGGCAATGGAGATTTCGAAAGCGCCACCACCGGATTCAATGGTTCTCCGAACCAGTGGACCGCCCAACGAGGCGTGTGGCTGATGGAAGCCGGTTCATCACTCACTTCCGACCCCTTCGGCCCGGACACTGCCACCCACTCCCGTGCCATCCAGGTCCACAACGACGCCGGCGAGACGCTGACTTCCACGGTGAATTTCTCGGTCCAGGCAGGCGACACCGTCACCCTCAACTTCGACTACAAGACCGGCGGTTCCGGCAACAACACCACGCTCACCGCAAGTCTCTGGGACACATCCACCAACACCCCATTCGCCACTCTCGGATCGGTCAGCACCTCAGATGCCCAGGCGGCCTACCTGCAAAAGACCCTCTCCACCACCGCCTCCGGGGCCTCCTCCACCCTCCGCCTCCGATTCACTCTCTCCTCTGCTGGCGGACTGGGAAAAGACTTCCATATCGACCGCATCCATCTTGAAGGCGGCCTCGTGGTGGCACCACCTCCTCCGGCACCCATCGTTTACGCCACCCAACAGACCCTGGTCGAAGGCGATACTCCCGAGCGGATCGTGGAAAAAGCCGCAAAGACCCTCCCCCGCCCCAATCAGGTGATCTGGCAGCGCATGGAGCAGACCTATTTCATCCACTTCGGCGTCAACACCTTCCGCGGTGTCGAATGGGGCACCGGCTACGAAAGCCCATCCCTGTTCAACCCCACGGCGCTCGATGCCTCCCAGTGGGTCCGCGAAATCAAGCAGGCCGGTGGCAAGCAGGTCCTCTTGGTGGCCAAACACCACGATGGATTCTGCCTCTGGCCCAGCCGCTACACCGCCCAGGACGTTGCCTCAAGCCCGTGGCTCGGTGGCGCGGGCGATGTCGTTCGGGCCGTGTCGGAAGCCTGTCAGGCCCAGGGTCTCAAGTTCGGTGTCTATGTTTCCCCGGCCGATCTTTATCAGATCCATGCCGATGAAACACCGGGAAATCCCGAAGGCTACTACGGCAACGGTAGTAGTATCCAGACATCCACCATTCCCACCGATCCCGCGAGCTTCAAAACCAATCCCGCCAACGGCCGCACCCCTGCAGGCAGCTCCGGATCGCACACCTATCAGGTGAACGATTACAATCGCTATTTCCTCAACCAACTCTACGAACTCCTGACCGAATACGGCCCCGTTCACC
>JALOTY010000070.1 GCA_025457665.1 Akkermansiaceae bacterium
GAAGAGGCGCTCGACCTTGCCACCGGCCTTGCTGCCCTGGAAGACCACGGAGACTTCCTCGCGCTTGATCATTTCCGCCCAGGAAACCTGGAGGGAAAGGACCTGCCCGGTCTTGAAGGTGACGAATCCATGCGCCGCGGCTTCCACGTCATTGGTGCCATCGGCACGGTCCGGAATCCCCCACGGGCCCTTGAAACCCTTGTCGGTGATGTGGTCATCGAAGGTCTGCGCGAGCACATGCGCGGGTTCGGGATAACCCATGAAATGCAGGGCGAGATCGATCATGTGCAGCAGGTCGATCACCGGACCACCGCCGGAGAGCGCCTTGGTGGTGAACCATCCGCCGAAGCCGGGGATGCCGGTGCGGCGGATCCATTTCGCCTGGGCGGAGTTGATGCGGCCCACTGTGCCATCGGCGACAGGGCGCGGTTGTTGAAGTTGAACATCAGCTTCTTGCCTGCGGCATTGGCGGCATCGATCATCTCCTGGACCTCGGCGGCATTGAGCGCCGGGGGTTTCTCCGAGAACACATGCTTGCCTGCGGCGAGGCACTGGATGGCCAGGGGCTTGTGGAACTTGTTAGGGACGATGATCGAGACCGCATCGAGATCCGCACCGGTGAGCATGGCTTCGACACTCTCGAAGACGCCGGGGATGCCCCACTGTTTCGCGGCTCTTTCGGCAGCGCCGGGCGCGGGGTCGGCTACGGCAGCCACCGTAGCTCCAGCCTTGCGGAAACCCTCCGCGTGATAGCGCAGCATGCCGCCGGCTCCGATGACTCCTACTTTGATGGACATGGGATGAGAGGTTGGGGAAAAGATTACTGGTTGGATTTGTCGAACGCGGCGTCGAAGGCGACCGTGTTGCGCGGGAAATCGAGGTCTTTGACGAAGGCGCAGCTCTCGGTGGCCCCGTGGAAACGGTCCATGCGACCGTCCTCCCACTCGATCGAAAGCGGGCCGTTGTAACCGATGTCGTTGAGGGCCACGATGACCTCCTCGAAGTTGATATCGCCGCGGCCGACGCTGCGGAAATCCCAGTAACGGCGCGCATCACAGAAATCGGTGTGACCGCCGAAGACGCCGACATCGCCATTTCCATGACCCCACCAGACATCCTTCATGTGGGCATGATGGATGCGGTCGGCGAAGTGGCGGATGAACTTCACGTAATCGACGCCCTGATAACCGAGGTGGCTGGGGTCGTAGTTGAACCCGAAACGCTTGTGACCGCCCACGGCCGCGATCGCGCGTTCGGCGCTGGCGATGTCGAAGGCGATTTCCGTGGGGTGGACTTCGAGCGCGAAATAGACGTCTTCTTTTTCGAAGGCATCGAGGATGGGCCCGAAGCGCGCGGCGAAGTCATCGAAGCCCTTTTGCAGATACTCCTGGCTGGTCGGCGGGAAGGCGTAGAGCGCATGCCAGATCGAGGAACCGGTGAAGCCATTGACGACGGCCTTGCCGGAAGCCGGGGTGCGGCCGGCCATGTAGTCTTTGCCGGCATCAAGGAATTTCCGGCATGCCTTGGCGGTATCGATCAACTCCTGGGCTGCCCGCTGGCGCACGCCTTCCGCATCGCCATCGCCCCAGACATGGGCGGGCAGGATGCACTGGTGGCGCTCATCGATACGGTCGCAGATCGCCTGCCCGACGAGGTGGGCGGAAATCGAGTAGCAGCCGAGGTCGTTCTTTTTCAACAACTCCCAGCGGCCGGGGATGTAGGCGGGATCGTTCAGCGCGGCCTGGACATCGAAATGGTCGCCCCAGCAGGCGAGTTCCACGCCGTCGAAGCCCATGGCTTTGACTTTGGGGAGGAGTTCTTCGATGGGGAGGTCGGCCCACTGGCCGGTGAAAAGAGTGACGGGTCTTGGCATGGGATAATCGGGTTGGTTGAGGATATGCGGGACCCTAACGACAAACCTTTCAACCCGGATAGCGGAAAATCCCGTCATCCTCGCCATGAAGGGCAGCGAGCCAGGCCGATTTCAGCCCGGAAAACGCGGCGGAAACCGGGATTTCCCGACCGTCCCAATGGCTCACCGCCACCGGCCCGCGGGTCGCCGAGCAGAGGAAAACCCCCTCAGCGGTGCTGGTCTCGGCCGGGTCGAGGGTCGCCTCGCAGGCCTGTTCCGGAAAGGTTTCCAGGATCCAGCGCCGTGTGGTCCCGGCGAGGCAGCCATCGGCACAGGGCGGGGTGAGGAAACGGCCGTCGCGGATCAGGAAAACATTCGCGGTCGCCGCCTCGGCCAACCGCCCTCGGGTGTTGAGAAAGACCACCTCCTCCGCCCCGGACCGGCGGGCATGGTCGAGCGCGAACAGCGACTCGGCGTAGCTGCTGCATTTCACGGCGGACAGCGGCGAGCTTTCATTGCGCTGCCATGGAGCGGTGATCACGCGGATCGACTCCGGCGGCGGCGCCAGCGGGGAAATCGAGAGCAGGGTGATCGGTGCCTCACCGGCAGTGCGATCCAGTCGACCGCGCCCCGCCGACCTTGCCACGCGGACCCGGTGCCAGCCGGTGCCGGGGAGTCGATGCCCGATTTCCTCAAGACAGGCCTGCCAGTCCGGCGCATCGATGCCGAGTCGGGCGCAGGCGTCGGCGATGCGTTCGGCATGATGCCGCGGCCTGACCAGACGACCATCGACCGCCAGCATCGTTTCAAAGACCCCGAGCCCGTGGGTCAGCATGCGGTCGTCGAGCGGCACCGTGTCCGCGCCGGAGATCCAGCGTTGTTCAAGCGGGCTTTCCATCGGCCATGGATTTCACGAAAATCAGCGAGCCCCGCCCGCTGGCTTCGAGTTGTTCGCGCCGCGCCACCGGCAGCTCCTCCTTGCCCGCCTCGGTGTAACCCATGCGGTCGCGGAAGAAATCCGCCGCACGATTGCTGAGCGCATAGACCCGGGGGATGCCCTTGGCGCGGGCGAGATTCTCGGCATGCAGCACCAGATCGCGACCGTATCCACGGCCCTCGTGGGAAAGTTTCACGTAGAGACAGGCCACTTCCGCAGTGCCGAGTTCGGGGTATTCGTGCAAGGCGACGCAGCCGACGACGTTGTCATCGACCGTGAGCACATGATAATCGCGGATCTTTTCGACAATCCCCTCATACGTCCGGGGCACGAGTTTCGTGCGCCGGACCGACCGGCCTATCATGCCTAACAGCTCGGGCACGTCCTCTTCGCGCAGCGGCCGGATCTCGCGATAGGAGTCGGCGTGGATCATCGTGCCGACACCTTCATTCGAGAAAAGCTCATCCACCAGCACCCCCTGGCGGCGGCCGTTGAGCACATGCACCCGCGGCACCCCGCGCTGACAGGCCTCCGCGGCGGCTCGCAGCAAGCCACCACCCGTCACGGCGGGCGATGCCGCCAGTTTCACCGCATCCGCCGCACGGACGGCAGGCACGGGCTCGCCATCGATGAGGATCGCCTCCTCCAACAACGCGATCAGCTTCACCGCGCCGATGCCGAGGGTGAAATCGACCACCTTCTGGTCGAGAGGATCGCGCGAGGTGGCATCGGCCACCACCGTCTGCCCGCGGCCGAGGATCGCCTTGGCCTCCTCCACCGCCCCGGGTTCGCCGAGGCCCTTGGAAAGCCTGGCCGACATGATCTCGCATTCGAGGGTCCAGTCGTAGAGGTCGCCGACATCGCCACCGAGCACGCCGAGCACGAGTTTCACGCCGACATCCTCCATGGCCGCGAGATCCAGCAGGGTTTCGGCCACCGCCGGTTCGGGCAGCAGGCCGGCCTCGATCAAAACCATGAAGATGCGCCCGCGGAACTGCGGCACATATTGAAGCACTGCCCTGACGTCGCTTTGATCCGCCACGCCCGGGTCCTAGCAGTCCGACTCCCCCACGGCAAGTGAAGCGAAGCCCCGCTGTCTCAGAATTCCACGGTCCGGCCGAGTTCGGCGACTTCCACCTCGCCATCGTGCTCGTTCCGCAAGGCATCGCAGAGGGCCATCGAACGGCCTTCCTCGCCGTGCACCAGCCAGACTTTGGACCGCGGTCCACTCATCGCGTGGAACCAATCCATGAGTTCGGAGTGATCGGCGTGACCGGAGAAGGAATCGACCGATTCGATCGCCGCCTTCACCGTGTGCCTTTCGCCGAAGATGTTCACCTCCTCGCGCCCATCGAGCAGGAAGCGTCCGAGAGTGTTGTCGGCGCAATAGCCGACGAAAAACACAGTGTTGTTAGAGTTCCCGAGTCCGTTCTTCAAGTGATGGCGGATCCGCCCCGCCTCGCACATGCCCGAGGCGGAAATGATGATGCAGGGGCCCTTGACCTGATTGAGTTTCTTCGACTCCGTGACCGCACGAACCAGTCGCAGGCCTTCGAAAAGGAAGGGGTCCTTGTCGTCATCGAAGAGGAAGGAATAGACCTCGTCATTGAAACATTCCGGATGGAGACGGAAAATTTCCGTGGCCCCCACCGCCAGCGGGCTATCGACAAAAACCGGCACCGGGCGCAAGCGGCCGCTGTGGAAAAGACGGTTCAGGACGTAGAGCACCTGCTGGGTCCGCTCGACCGCGAAGGCCGGAATCATGACCTTGCCGCCGCGCTTCAGAGCCTGCTCCAACACTTCGGCCACGGCTTCATCGCTGCCCGTGGGCGGGAGATCGTGTTCGCGGCCGCCGTAGGTCGATTCCATCAGCACGAAGTCGATGTCCTTCGCCGCCACCGGATCTCGCAGCAAGTCGTTCTGGCCGCGTCCGATGTCCCCGGAGAACAGGAAACGTTTGCGTTTCCCGCCATCGTCCTGGTCCGTCACCTCCAGGAGCACCTGCGCCGAACCGAGGATGTGACCGGCATCGATGAAACTCAGTTTCACGCCATCGGCGATCATCATCGGCCGCTCATACCCGGTGGTCACGAACTGCCGCAGGCATTTCTCGGCATCTTCCTTTTTGTAAAGCGGCTCCACCGGTGGCTTGCCTTCGCGGGCGCGGTGCTTGTTGAGGAATTCGACGTCCTGTTCCTGGATATGGGCGCTATCCGCCAGCATGATCGCGCAGAGATCGCGGGTTGCGGAAGTCGCGAAAATGTTTCCGGTGAAGCCTTTGCGGACCAGATTCGGCAGGTTGCCACTGTGGTCGATGTGGGCATGGGACAGCACCACCACATCGATCTCCGCCGGGTTGAAATGGGGGAAACAGCAGTTGACCTGATAGGACTCCTCGCGCCTTCCCTGATAGAGCCCGCAATCGAGCAGGATCTTCGTGCCATTCACCTCGAGAAGATGCTGGGAACCCGTCGTCGTGCCGGCCGCGCCGCAGAAAGTCAGTTTCATGGGTTCCAAACTCGCCCGCCAATCCCGCCCTGCCAAGCCAGAAGCGTCGATCCCCGCGGGTTTGCGGAAATGGCCCCATCGCGCGCACTTGGGGCTTGGAACTTCCGCCCCCCCGGCGTAGCCCGTGGCCTGTGAGCGAGTCTTTTCCAGTCGAGGAATTCACCCGGGTCGAATCGATCTTCGTCCGTCATCGCAATGCCCTCGCCGTGCGCGCGCAGCTCACGCCGGTTTATACCGACTACTACCTGCACCTGATGCAGTTCGGCATCCGTCACAGCCCGGAGCTTGACCAGATGCTCAAGGACTTGATCGCCGGACTCACCCTCCACCTCGTCGCCCGCCCATGGGCGGAAACCATTGCCTGGACGGCCAACCTCCGCGCTCCGAGGGTGAACTTTTTCGTCACGGGCGGATCGACCCAGGAAAGCATCACCGGTCGGCTTTTCACCGAGGATGTCCGTGAAACCGACCGCGACCTCTTCTATTCCCAGACTCTCGCCCGTCCCGGTGCCGAAGCGCGGGTTTCGACCCTGCCCATCGATGGCCGCGATCCCTTGAAATGGGTCGAGCAGTATTACACCCAGTCCGAACAACGCCCGGCGCGGATTTTCCGGCTGGCCGATGAGACCTTCGTCCTGCTCGCCGCGCAGCCCGACTTCGATGCCGAGTGGTTCGAATCGGTCACCGCCGATGAGATCGCCGCCCTCGAGAGCACCGAGGAAACGCGACTGCTGGAAACCCGACGCTTCCGCTTCCACTGCGGCTGCAATCTCGGGAAAATCCTCCCCATCCTCGGCACCTGGAGTTCGCGGCCGGAGGAACTCTTCGAGGACGCGGAATCCATCACCGTCCAATGCCCCCGCTGTGCCGCGAACTACGAGATCTCTCGTAGCATGTTTGAAAACATGGACTGAGGCCGGGCGCTGCCCTTACAGGTTCCGCAGCGACCTCGCCGCGTCACTCCGCGCCGCAAACCACGCCGGCAGCAAGGCCGCCGCCGTGCAAAGAAGGAATGCCGCCACACCGATGATCACCACCTCGGTGGGATTCACGTGGGCCGGCAGGACGCTGAAACCATTGAAGGAAGCGGGAAAGGGATCGAAACCGACACCACGCAAGGCCCGCTGGATGCCTTCGCGGAAAGCGATCACCAGCAGCCCCAGCCCCACCCCTGTGAGCGCGCCAAGCACCCCGAGGACCATGCCCTGATAGACGAAAACCCTCACAATCTGCCCCGGAGCCGCACCCAGTGCTTTCATCACGCCGATTTCCCGACGCTTCTGGATCGTCACGGTGAACATCACCGCCGTCATCGAAAACGCCGAGACCAGCACGATGAATGAGAGCACGAAATACATCATCACCCGCTGCTGCTCGATGAGGATCGAGAACTGCCGCATCGATTCCACATCCATCCACGGCTGCACATACCAGCCCTCTTCCCCGAGCGAGTTGGCGATCCTTTCCGCCACTTCCCGGGCCAGATAGGGATCATGCAGCCGCACGCCGATGGCTTGAACCTCCTCGCCCAGTCCTGCCAGCTCTTGGGCGAGATGCAGCGGCATGAAGACATCCGGCGTCAAAGCCATCTGGGATGCGGCGTAAACCCCCACCACTTCCGCTTCCTTGGGCAAGACGAATTCCTTGATGTTCCGCAGCGCCTCGGCATCGAGTTTCTCGGGATCGGTGGTGTTCAACTCATCGAGGATCTTGAGAAATTCCTCTTTCGAGTCCGGTCCCAGACGCTGAAGCCTTTTCGCCTCGTCGTTCTCGGCCACATCTAACAGACCCAGCGCGTTGAACACGATTTCCCCCTCGGCATCCCGCGGACCGGCATCGAGGATGGCCTGCAAGGGCACATACATCGCATTGAAATCATCGGTGCTCATCACCGAGCCCGCCCCATCCTTTTTCCATCCCCGCTCCGCGACTTCCCGGACCTTGGCCAGCTCCTCCTTGAACTTTTCCCGCACCGGCGGCTGCTCGGTCACGGAGAAAACCCGCTCGACCTCCCGCAGGTTCCGCATCGTCAGCAGGCTGATCTTCGAGCCCACCCCGATATCGAACTGCCTTGCCAGCCGCGAGGACACGACCACCCGGTCATCGATCCCCATGTCCGCCGTGCTTTCCGGATGCAGCTCCATGTCGAGCATCGCCTCCAGCCCTTTGACCGCAGCCTCGCTGGAAGTGTCCACCGCTTGGAACGTCCCCGGCAAACGGCGCTCCTCCACATCGATCAACATGGTGTCCTGAATCACCGGACCCACCTCTGCCACACCTTCGACCTGCGAGACCTTTCCCGCAATCCGTCGCCAATCGCCAATGCTCTGGAACTGGAAGCCGTCCGGCGCGTAATCGAGCCGGATGTGAGGGATGAAACCCAGGAAACGCTGCTTCACTTCGCGCTCCATGCCGGAGTAGACCGACATCACCACCACCAGCGCCAGCACGCCGAGCATGACGCCGATCACCGAAATCATCGCCACGGCGGAAAGCAGCGCCCGGCGCGGATTGAGGTAGCGCCAGGCAAGCATGAGGCTGAAGGAACGTCGGGCCATGGCCGTCCCTAGCCGCCCGCGCCGCGCGGTGCAAGCGCTTCACGGGAAACCAATCGCCATTGCCTTGAGATACTCGGCCTCAGGAAATCCCGCCGGATGGTCCGCCGCATGACCACTGCGCCAGATTTCCCGCCATTTCCGCCCGGATTGGACCGCCGCCGCACTCACCAGTTTGAAAAACTCGTCCTTTCGGACATGGGCCGAACAGGAAGCCGAAACGAGGATCCCGCCCGGCCGCAGGCAGCGGATCGCATCGACCTGCAATTTCCGGTAAGCCGCCAGCGCCCCGGCCCGGTCCTTTTCCCGCTTCGCGAGCGATGGCGGATCGACCACGATCAGATCCCATTGCCGCCGACTCCCCGCCATCCAGGCAAACGCATCCGCCTGCACCGTTTCGTGCCGCGTCCGAAGCCCGGGATTGAGCGCGAAATTCCTCACCGCTCCGGCCAGCGCGTGCTCGCTGATGTCCACATCGGTCACCGACTGCGCCCCACCCTTCGCCGCATGCAGCGAAAACCCTCCCGAAAAGCTGAACACGTTCAGCACCTCCCGCCCGGCCGCCATTTCGGCCACCCGGTTCCGGTTGTCGCGCTGATCGAGGAAAAACCCGGTCTTCTGGCCATGCCGCACCATCGCTTCGAAACGGATGCCATGCTCCCGAAACACCACGATTTCACGGCCCTCCGCCCCGCAAAACCCCTCCTCCAGGCCCAACTCCCTGGCCAGCGGCAGCAGATTCCGGGCGATGCGACGCACCAGATGAAGCGGCGCGAAAATTTCCCGAATCACCTCCTCGATCTCCGCCCATCGAACCAGCCACGCCGCGGAGTAAACTTTCACCACCCAGGTGTCGGCATAGCGATCCACTACCAAGCCCGGGAAACCCTCGCTGTCGCCATTCAGGCAGCGGTATCCGTCGGTCGATGCCTCGAAATCCCTTCTCCCCACCGCCTCGCGCATCCGGCGCAGCCACCATTCGCGGTCGATCGCCACCGCCGCCCCCACATGGATCATCCGCAGGGCGATCGGCGAATCCGGATCCCAGAAACCCATGCCCATCATCCGGTCCTGACGGTCATACACCACCGCGAGATCGCCGGGGCTGCCCGGATCGGAAACGGATTTCACCGAGTCCTTGAACACCCAAGGATGCCCTGACCGCACCGTGCTTTCGGCACGGGGAAAAAGCCGGACTTTCAGGGGACGCCTTGCCATGCCCGCGGACCATGAAAGCCCGACACCCCACACGCAATCCCGCAGGTCGGGCATTTCCCGCTGGCGGATCGACCGATCCCGAACGACCCTCATGAAAACCCATGTCATCGGTGCCCCTCAGGCCTGCCGCCTCTCTGTTTTTCTTCCTCTCGCTCTGCCCGCCTTGCGGAGGCTTTGCGATCCGCGACTACGACCCGGCACTGCACCAGAGGTTCAGCACCTTGCCGCCGAATCCCATCCCCAATGCCACCGGCCTCTACGCCGCTTACGACCTCAGTGGCATCGGCTGGCGGCCTTCGAATCCTGAGATCCAAATGACGCTGATCACCCGTCAGCACGCGCTGTTTGCGAGTCATTTCCAAAATGTCATCAGCACCATGGCCTACCTCGGCACCGGCAACATCGTGCACACCCGCACGACCGCCTCGAAAGTGCCAGTCCAACAAGCCGGACAGCCCTCCGACCTCTTGCTCATCACTCTCAGCTCGCCGCTCCCTGCGTCCACGGGCATCAAGCCTCTCCCCTATCTCGACCTCGCCAACTACACCGGTGTGCAGATCGGCATCAGCGGGTTCCGCGAGGAAACGCCGCTCAAGTTTGGCGTCATCGGGCGCGACACCATCACCGCCGTGAGCCCCACCGCCCTTCCTGGAGCGCCCGGCAGCGGACTCGAAGCCTTCACCACCCGGAATTTCACCTTCACCTACCCCGGCGTGGGCCCCGGCACACCCCACGAAGGTTACTTTCAGGTTGGCGATTCCGGGAACCCCAGCTTCGGCATCAGCAATACGGGGCAAGCGGCCATCGTCGGTGTCCACAGCTTCGTCAGCTCCAGCGGCGGACCGAATCCGACTTTCACGAACTCGGACGTCTTCGTCCCCCACTACGTCACGGAAATCAATGCCGCCGTGGCCTCCGGAGGCTACCGTTTCACCCCCGCCAACGCTCCGGGGACCACGACAAGCATCAGCGCCATCGCCACCACCCCTGTCCCCCGCCAAGGTCATCCCTTGAGCGCCTCGATCACCCTCACGAACACCGGCGCCAACCTCACCGGGAACCTTGAAATCGAAATTTCCCCTTCGCCCGCCGCCACCTCGATCACCGCCCCGGCTTGGGTCGCCTACGATTCCGGGCTCACCCAGCGGAAATCGACACTCAACCCGGGAAATAGCGCAGGGATCGATCTCCACTGGTCCAGCACGCCGCTCAATGCCACATCGATCAGCGTCCCGTACATCTGGCGCTCCGACAAAGCCGCATCCGGCAGCGCCACCCTGACCATCCCCCTCGCCCCATCCTACGCCGCGTGGGCGCAGGGACTGTCGATGACCGGTCAGGCCGACGATCCCGATGCCGATGGCCTCAAAAACCTCCTCGAATACGCCCTCGGCGCGAATCCGCAATCGGCCGACAACTCCCTCGCTCCCGGAGTCCACGCCCTGCCTGTGGCCTTGGCCGATGCCACCCATTTCGAAATCCGCTTCCCGGTTCGGACCGATGCCGCCCTGCGCGCCTTGACCTATCAGCTTGAGTTCAGCCCCGACCTCGATTCCTGGTCCACCACTCCGCCCGCAGGCCTGGTCGTGACGGACAGCCCCTACGTCCCTGCGATCTCCGGCATCGACCGCCGTTCCGCCCGTTGGCCACTCAGTTCCCCACTCCGTTTCGTGCGCCTCCGCATCCTTTTGGCGGAATGATTCACCCTTCCGAAAAATCTCCGAGTCTTTCGTCTTGCCAAGCCCCGCACTGCTTCCTAGTTTCCGCGCCCCGCGTCAGGCAAACCGCGAATTTTCCCATGTCCAAACACAACAGTCTCAAGCTCAAGGGTGGCGCCGAAGGCAAGCGCTCGGTGATGAAGCGTTTCGAGCGCATCAAGGTTCTCAAATCCCGTGGTCAGTGGCAGGAAGGCCGCAGCCCGATTGGTCTCCCGAAGACCAAGGGTGAAGGTTGATCGCCCCATCCTCTGAGCCTCCACCAAGCGCGCGGTTCTCTCCGGGGCCGCGCCTTTTTGCGTTTCCTCCACCACGACCCATCATGGCCAGCGACGAAGGCATCCGTCTCAACAAATTCCTCGCCTCCTGCGGCGTGGGCTCCCGGCGTGCCTGCGATGAAATGGTGCTCCAAGGCCAGGTCGAACTCAACGGACGCCCCTGTCTGAACCCCGCAGAACGCATTCTCCCCAAGGATTTCGTCAAGGTCGGCGGGAAAAGGGTGCAGGCGAAACGCACCACCACGATCATTTTCAACAAACCTCGCGGTCTGGTCTGCTCGAAGGATGACGAACTCGGCCGCGATACCATCTACGCCGCTCTGCCCGTCACTCTGGCCCACCTGAACCACGTCGGACGCCTCGACCGCGATTCCGAAGGCCTGCTGGTCCTGACCAACGATGGCGCTCTGGCACACGCCTTGCTCCACCCGTCGAAGGAGATCGAGAAGGAATATCTCGTCACCGCCAATCAACCGGTCACCGATGAGCACCTCGACCTCTTTCTATCCGGCGTTTACGTCGCCGAGGGCAAAGTCAAACTCCGCGCCCGCGAGATCGAACGACTCTCACCGCGCCGCCTGCGCATCGTCCTCACCACCGGCTACAAACGCCAGATCCGCGAAATGCTCAAGGCACTGGGGTACGGCGTCCAGCGTCTCGTCCGCATCCGCATCGGTGCCTTCAGCATCGGCACCATGGAGCCCGGGGCATGGGCGCAGCTCGATGCCGTGGAAATCGATGCCCTCGGCCGCAATCCCAAGGCCCGCCAGCGCCCCAAAGCGAAACGCGAAGCCCCTCTCCGCCGCAGCGGAACCGAGTCGGCACGCGGCCCCGCGAAGAAAAAGGCCCGCCCCGCCAAAGGTCGACCGGACCGCGATGAGCGGACCCCACCCCGCCCGGCGAAAAAAGCGGGCCGTCGCCCCAAGTTTTGATTGGCCCCCCTGCCGCCTCGCTCTCTAAGGTGCCCGCCATCCGGCGAGCATGAATCATTCTCACCCGTTCGCCGGCCAAAACCCCGAACACCCATGAGCAAAAAAGGCGCGACCGAAATCTACCAGCCCGGCAAGGAATTCTCGAAGAAGGCCCGCATCTCCAGCATGGCCCAATACCGCCGGCTGTGGCGCGAATCGATCGATCAACCCGAGAAATTCTGGGCCCGTGAAGCCTCCGAACTCTCCTGGAAACAACCTTGGAAAGAGGTCCTCGATTGGAAGGCTCCGGACGCGAAATGGTTCGTCGGCGGCAAGCTCAACGTCTGCGAAAACTGCGTGGACCGCCACGCCTTCGGCGAACGCCGCAACAAGGCAGCCATCATCTTCGAAGGCGAACCCGGCGACCGCCGCACCATCACCTACTCCCAACTCCACCGCGAAGTCTGCCAATTCGCCAACGTCCTCCTCGCCCGTGGCGTGAAGGCCAAGGACCGCGTGCTCATCTACATGCCGATGATCCCCGAGGCCGTCATCGCCATGCTCGCCTGCGCCCGCATCGGTGCCGTCCACTCGGTGGTCTTCGGCGGCTTCTCCGCGGAGTCGATTTCCGATCGCCTCGCCGACAGCGGCGCCGCCCACATCGTCACTGCCGATGGTGGCTGGCGGCGCGGCAAGATCGTTCCCCTGAAGGAAAATGTCGATGAAGCCATCGCCAAGAACAAGGCCATCCAGAGCGTCATCGTCTTCCGCCGCACCGGTCAGGAAATCGCGATGAAAAAGGGCCGCGACCACTGGTGGCACGAGCTTGCCGCCACCGCCTCCGCGAAACACGAGGCCAAGGCTTTCGATTCCGAGCACCCCCTCTTCATCCTCTACACCTCCGGCTCCACCGGAAAACCCAAAGGCATCCTCCACACCAGCGGCGGCTACCTCACCGGCACCTACACCACCTGCAAATACATCTTCGACATGCGCGATGACGATGTTTACTGGTGCACCGCTGATGTCGGCTGGATCACCGGGCATTCCTACATCGCTTACGGACCGCTCGCCATGGGCGTCACCCAGGTCATCTACGAAGGCGCGCCGAACCAGCCGGATTTCGGTCGATTCTGGCAAATGATCGAGGAACACCGCGTCTCGATCTTCTACACCGCCCCCACCGCCATCCGCGCCTTCATCAAGGCCGGCGACAACTTTGTGGAGAAACACGATCTCTCCTCGCTCCGTCTGTTAGGCTCCGTGGGCGAGCCCATCAACCCCGAAGCCTGGCGCTGGTATCACCGCAAGATCGGCGGCGGCCGCTGTCCGATCGTCGATACCTGGTGGCAGACGGAAACCGGTGCCATCATGATCAGCCCGCTGCCCGGGGCCACGCCCACCGAGCCCGGCACCGCCACTCTGCCCTTCTTCGGGATCGATGCCGCCGTGCTCGACGACTATGGCAAGGAGGTCAAAGCCAACGAGCAAGGCCGCCTCGTGATCCGCAAGCCATGGCCATCCATGACCCGCACGATCTATGGCGACAAAGCCCGTTTCAAGAAGACCTACTGGTCCGACTACCCCGGAATCTACACCGCCGGTGATAGCGCCCGCCGCGACAAGGATGGCAACTTCTGGATCATCGGCCGCCTCGATGACGTGCTCAACGTTTCCGGCCACCGCCTCGGCACCGCGGAAGTGGAAAGCGCCCTGGTCTCCCACAAGGCGGTCGCCGAAGCCGCTGTGGTCGGTCGTCCCGATGACTTGAAGGGCCAGGCCGTCGTTGCCTTCGTGACCTTGAAAAAAGGCTTCGATCCCTCGCCTGCCCTGCAAAGCGAACTTCGCAACCACGTCGGCAAGGTCATCGGCGCCATCGCCAAGCCCGACGACCTCCACTTCGCTCCCGCCCTGCCCAAGACCCGCTCCGGAAAAATCATCCGTCGCCTGCTCAAGGAACTGGTCACCACCGGAACGGTCACCGGAAACATCACCACGCTCGAAGATTTCTCCGTCATCGAACAACTCCAGAATTCCATCAAGGGCGGCTGAGCCCACTTCTCCTCCATGACCTCCTCGAAATACCTCATCGCCCGGGTCGCCCTCGCTTTCGGGATCAGTCGTCGCACCCGACGCCTCTCCGAAGCCGCGGCGGAAACCCATCTGCTGCGCGAAGCGGAGTTGATCCTGGGCCGTCGGGTATGGAAGTCGGTCGAAGAAGTAGAGCAACTCGGCATCGAATACTGGAACCTCCGCCGCCTCACCACCAAACGTGCCGAGCTTCTGGAAATCATGAAGTCGGCAGAAGGCGAGCTCGAAGCCGCCCACGAACAGCGGGCGGAAGTCCTCAGCGCGAAATCCTCCAAACAGCAGGACCTGGAGGACGAGCGCGGCTCTTTGCTCGAAGAACTGGAGCAACTCGCCCGCAAGCGCGATGGCGTCGTCGCCCGCGCCCGGGAAGTCCGCAGGCTCTATGATGGTCTGAAAACCAAGCTCGAAGTCCTCAGCCAGGAGTCTTCTCAGGAAGCGCCCGACCTTTCCAAATCGCGAACCCGCATGAACGAGCTGCGACTTCAGTTCGAGGAATTGAAGAAGGAGCGCGATGCCATCGCTGCGCAAATTCGCCAGAAGGATGAGGAGATGGATGGGCTGGAAACGAAGATCACCGCCGAACGCAGCATCCAGCGCGAGGAGGCTTCGGAAAGTTTCCAGGTGATCGGTGATGCCAATCGACGGATTTCCTCCACCAAGGCGGAACTCGGCGTGATCGAGACGAAGATGCAGCAGCTTTATGCCGAGATCGGCCGCCACGTGAGCCTTCATTTCCGCGCCGATCCCCACTGCCAGGCAGCCGTCCGCGAGCACAAGCCCCTGGTCGAAGTGATGGTCGCCCTGAGGAAATCCATCGTCCTCAACCAGAAGCTCGCAGACTTCACCTGAAGCCCTCGCTCCCGCTTCAGCGGCTGGCGAGTCGATCCAGCAGCAGCTTGTGGATTCCTCCGAATCCGCCATTGCTCAGGACCGCCACGGTATCGCCAGCTTGGGCCTCGGCCACCACGGCATCGACGATGCCCGCCACTTCCGGGATGTAGCGTCCATGCCCGCCCGGCACACTCGCCGCGACAGCCACGGGGTCCAGGCGATCGGCCAATGGCACTTTTTCAGGATCGGGCAAGGCGGCGATGATCGCCACATCCGCTTCTGCAAAGCATTCGGCCAGTTCGTTTTGGAAAACCTTGCGTTTGGTGGTGTTCGAACGCGGTTCGAAGAGCACCCACAGCCGTCCTTCCGGATGCTGCTGGCGGATGGCTTGAATCGCTTGTCGGATGGCCGTGGGATGGTGGGCGAAGTCATCCACCACCCGCACCCCGCCCGCCACACCACGGACCTCCTGCCTCCTCGCCACGCCTTCAAAGGATGCCAGCCCTGCACGGATTTCCCCGGTCGAAAGCCCCCCGGCCCGCGCCGCCACCACGGCCATCGCGGCATTCCTCACATTGAACTCACCCGGCATCCGGATTTCATAGCGCTCGCCATCCAGCGTGAAGGCGCTGCCAGTCGGTTCGTAGCTGACATCGCAGATCCGCACATCGCAGTCCTCACCCATGCCCACCCGCTGCACCGGACAAAAAGCCCCCGCAGCCACATCGCGGCAGTTCGGGTCGTCGCCATTGATCACCGCCAGACCATTCCGCGGCACGACTAACAGAAGCCGGCGGAAGCTGAGTTTGATTTCATCGATGTTCTGATAGATGTCCGCATGGTCGAACTCGATGTTGTTCACCACCGCCACTTCCGGGAGGTAATGCAGGAACTTCGAGCGCTTGTCGAAAAACGCAGTGTCGTATTCATCGCCTTCCAGCACATTGATGTCCGAGTCGCCGAACTGCGCCCCACGGCCGAGATTGCGCGGCAACCCGCCGATCATCCACCCCGGCTTGCGCCCGGCCGATTCGAACAACCATGCCAGCATCGAGCTGGTCGTCGTCTTCCCATGGGTCCCGCTGACCACAAAATTCCGCTTCCCCCTCAGCAGGTGCTCCTTCATCACCTCCGGCAGCGAGCAGTAGAGCAGGCGACGCTCCAGAGCCGCTTCGGCCTCTTCATTCCCGCGGCTGATGGCATTCCCGATGACGATCACGTCCGCCCCTTCCGGAATGTTTCCGGCCCGGTATCCCTCGGTCAGCGTGATGCCCTCGCCCCGGAGGAAATCGGACATCGGCGGGTAAACATTCGCGTCCGATCCGGTCACGGTGAAACCCTGGCGCTTCATCGCCACCGCCACCGAACCCATCGCCGTCCCACAGACGCCGACGAAATGAAAATGCTGTTTGCTGCCTTGGATCATTGCTGAGGGCGGACGCTAGGGGGCCTCGCCCCGCCTGCCAATCAGGAATCCTGCCCCGGAGGTCGATGCCCCATCGACCCTCTCCGCCTCTCCCCGAAAAAGGGGATGGCGGAATAGGGTGACAAATGGGGCTTCCGGGGTTTTCCTTATTCCTAGATGCTCCCGCTCCGCGCCGCCATCCTTGGCTCATGTCTCCTCGCGCCTCCCTGTCTCATGGCGGTTTCGCCGTATTTCTCCGATCCAAATACGGTCTTCCTTTTCCATCTCGATGAGGCCAACGGCTCCAGCGCCGGAAACTCGGCCACGGGCAGCTCCGCCTCCTCCCTGCAAGCCCTGACCGTCGATGGAAACCCTCTCACTGCGGGTGCCGCATCGCCGCTCGGCACCATCCTCGGAGCCACCCCCTTTCCCGGTTTCGGCAGCGCCGCGAATCTATCGGGCGGTTCTGATCTGGCCATCGCGGTCGATTCCACCGGCCCCGGCGGCACGCCCGATGGCGTTTTCGTCGCCTCCGGCAGTCCCAATGCCGACAACATCACCCTCTCCTCGATCATGGGCACCGACAGTGCCTTCACGGTCGAAGCGATGGTGAACATCCCGAACCTCACCACCACCACTCGCTCCATCGTTCAAACCGATAACAACAACGCCAACGCCTCCCGCGGATTCCAGTTCCGCATCAACAACGGCAATATCGAGGTCAATTCCATCGGTTCCTTCAGCAACAACGGTGCCACCAGTAGCCAGTTCCCTATTCCCACCAGCGGGCCAAACGCCTTCGTCGCCAACGAATGGTTCCATGTTGCCATGGTCTATTCGAATGCCGGCGGCAGCGAAACCACCACGCTTTACTGGACCCGCGTGAATGCCACCACGGAAACCGCTTCCGTTCTTGGCACGACCACCAATGAAGGCGTCGATCCCGCGTGGATCGCTCCGCTCGTCATCGGCAACGAAGGCCGCAATACGGGCAGCGGCGCGAACATGGCGGAAGGTCTGCGTGGACTCATCGATGAAGTACGCATCAGCAATGTCGCTCGCGGCCCCCGCGAATTCATTTTCGAGAGCCTTGCTCTCGTCGGGGCCAGCTCATCGGATACCGCCAATGGCCATCTGCCCGCGAACGTGCTCGATTCCGATCCCGGCACCCGCTGGTCAAGCAGCGGCGATGGCGAGTGGATCGCCTTCGACCTCGGCAGAATCCGCCTCATCGGTTCCGTGCAGATCGCTTTCCATCTCGGAGACCAAAGGGTCAGCCATTTCGATATCGAAAGCTCCCTCGATGGCATTCAGTGGACCAACGCCGCCGCCTCCCTTTCCAGCAGCGGCAGCAGCAGCGCCCTCGAAACCCATGCTCTAAACTCCCCGGTCGCCACCCGCTTCCTGCGTTACGTGGGACGTGGAAATTCCCAGAACATGGAAAACAGCATCGTCGAGTTCGTCGTGAACAGCACCTCGGCGTCCGATACCGATGCCGATGGACTGCCGGATGCCTGGGAGCAATCGATCATCGATGCCAACCCGGCCGATGCTTATGCCAGCCTGTCCGACGTCACCCCTGAAGGTGACTTTGATGGGGATGGCCACCATCACGCCACGGAGTTTGCCGCAGGGTCCGATCCGACCATCGCCGCATCCGTTCCCGGTGACATCGATGGCGATGCCCTCGCCGATTCCTGGGAAACGCTGCACTTCGGGAACCTCGCCACAACACCTGCGGAAGATGGGGATTTCGATGGCTTCAATCATCTTGCAGAGTCCGCTGCTTCATCGAATCCCAAGAATCCCTTTTCGGTGCCCGGGGATACCGATGGTGATCAATTGCCCGACCTCTGGGAGACTCAGGAATTCTCCAGTCTTTCCCAGTTTGGCTTCGCCGATAGCGATGCGGATGGGGCGACCCACCTCGAAGAATTCATCGGCGGCAGTGATCCGAATGACTCCGCCTCTCTCCCGCCGGATCACCTTCCACGGGTGGGGCTCACGGGTTCATCGATCGTCGGGACCCAGGCATGCATCATGCCGAACAATGCGATCTACGGCCGGGCCATAAATGGAGTTTCTTTCCAGGATCAAATCATCGCCACCCTTGGCGCGTATCAATACACCGCCTATTACAACAGCGTTTCCGGCGTGGAAAGGATCGTGCTCGCGCGGCGGACGGTCGATGGCTTCGAGGTCGGCCCTTGGGAAAGTTTCCAGACCTCCTTGGAGTTCACCAACGGAGATGAAAGCGGAGCCGGAACTTCGTGGAACGCCCACAATACCATCTCCCTCGGCATTTGCGAGACGGATGGCACGCTTCACCTCGCCTGGGACCATCACGGTCACACCTTGAAATACTGCAAATCCATCCCCGGGCTTTGCACCACGCAGACTTCCTCCTGGGGCAGTGGCATGCTGCTTCCCACTCAGAATTGGCTGGTGGCTCCGGGACAAACCGTTTCCAGCGTCACCTACCCGCAGTTCATCTCCACCCCCTCCGGTGGTCTTTACATGAACTGGCGCATCGGTGGATCCGGCAATGGCGACCAGCTTTTCTCCGTCTATCAGCCGGGCACGGGAAATTGGTCCAGTCCGGTGACTTTCATCGATCGCGCCGGCAATTACCAGGGATCAAACTCGCGCTGCCCCTACATCAATGGCTTCGATTTCGCTCCCGATGGCAGCATCCATGTCACCTGGACTTGGCGGGAAAGCGCCGGGTCGTCGAATCACGATATCTGTTATGCCTACTCGTCCGATGGGGGCCTCACTTGGAAAAACCGAGCCGATCAAACGATTGCCGATACTTCCATCGGCGGTGAGATCCATCTGAATTCCCCCGGCATCATCTTCAAGCCCACGGACATGAACCAACTGCTGATCAACCAGCAGACCCAATGCGTGGATGGAGATGGCCGGGTGCATGTGCTCATGCTGCATCGTCGGGAGGATCCGGGATACGAGCATCCGAATTTCACCACAGCCGTCTATTCCACACTCGCGACGGCCTATCATCACTACTACCTCGAACCGGGAGAATCCGCCTGGCGTCAACGCCGCATCCCCCCCGCCCCATGGCCTGTCGGTTCACGTCCCTCGATTGCTGCGGATGCGTCGGGAAACCTCTATGCCGCTTTCACCACCTATCCCGAGGGAACGCAGGTCGTCCCCGGCTACACCGCAGGCCGGCTCGCCATCGCTGCGGCATCGAAAGCATCGCAATGGACGGATTGGGAGGTCCTGCAAGTGATCGATATCCCGAACCGCTTCACCGGCGAGCCCTTGGTCGATTCATCCCGCCTCCTTCAGAATGGCGTCCTCAGCGTTTACCTTCAGCAAAATAGCAGCAGCAACTCCGCCGGTGTTTCACCACTCCATGTCTTCGACTTTGCGGTCGATGTCGCGGCTCCTGCCACACCGGGCACCGCAGCCCTCGGTTTCCATGGCTCGGACGTGCTGGTTTCCACCCTCGGTTTGCCAGGCGAAACCTATCAACTCGAATGGACCACGCAGCTCGGCTCCCCATGGGTTGCCTTGGGTCAGAGCATCGTCGGACAAGGCCATCTCATCAGCGTCCCCCATCCCGATGGCGCCTCCGGAAACCGGCATTTCTACCGCTTTCGAGTCACCCCGCCCTGAGGGCAAAGTGAGGCCTTGGCCCTCTCTGGCGGGCACTCCCCTTTTCGTGTGATAGCCGCCTTTCCCATTGATTCGATGATCGAACCGGTGCCATTCCTTCAACTCGCCCCATTCATTGCAAACCCCTGAAGCCCATGAAAAAACTCGCATTGATCGCCATCCCTCTCGGCATCGGCACGGCGTCCGCCGCCCTCACCAGCTACACTGCGGATGCCAATACCATCTACCTCTACCATTTCAATGAGTCCAGCGGAGCGACCTCCGCCACCAACTCCGGCACCGCCGGTTTCGCAGCGATCGCCTTTGACGGCAATCCGGCAGCCAACAACGCCACCAATCCGCAGGCACTCAACAGCAGCATTCTCGGCTCAAGCGGTTTCTCGGGATTCGGAAACTCTGCCAACATCTCGGCTGCGGATCTCGGCATGGGCGTCGATGCCAACAGCTCCGGCGGATTTCAGATGGGCCTCAATGGCGGGGCCTCTCCCGATGCTGTCACCCATGGTTCCTTCGCATCAGGAAATGGTTCCTTCTCGGTCGATGCGATGATCCAGGTTTCCTCCATCACGGGCACAAACCGCCAGATCGTTTCCACCGACAACTCGCTGGGCAACACCGCCCGCGGTTTCCAGTTCCGCCTCACCTCGGGCGGTGCGATGGAGTTCAACTTCATCGGCACCAACACCTCCACCTCCACCATCGCCATCCCCACCAGCGGCACCCATGGCTTTGTTGCCAACGAGTGGTTCCACGTGGCGCTCACTTTCGATGGAGCGACGAACACCTCTTCGTTCTATTGGACCCGCGTGGACGCCGTGCACACTGCCGCCAACCTGCTCGGAGTCTCGACCAATGAAACGGTGAACAACTCGATCGCCGGTCCTATCGTGATCGGCAACGAAGGTCGCTCCTTCGGCACCGGCGCCAATTCCACCGAAGGTCTCCTCGGGCGGATCGATGAGGTCCGCATCAGCAACGTGGTTCGCGGCGCGGATCAATTCATTTTCGTTCCCGAGCCTTCGGTCACCCTGCTTGGCGCCCTCGGTGCCCTCGGTCTGCTTCGTCGCCGCCGCTGAAGCCATCTCCTTTGCCAACCCGGGCGGGGGTGGAAACCCTTTCCGCCCGGGTCGTGACGACCTTCATCCCCTGGATTTCCCATGCTTGAAGTTCTCCGCACCTCCGTGGCATTCCTCCTGCCCCTCGGTGCGGCGGCGGCACTCGAGCCGTGCCTGCCCGATGAGCATACCCTGCATCTCTGGCATTTCGATGAATCGATGCCGCCATTCATCGATGCCACCACGGCAAGCCAGCCACTCCACCTCTCAGGCTTGCATCAGGGGGCTCAAGCCGGCGCGCCATCGATCGAGGGCCTGGGCAAATCCGTCCGTTTCCCCCCTTTCCTCTCCGACTCCCCTTGGGGCAGCAATGTCCGGGGGCCGATCGTTACCGCATCCCCTTTGCTAACATCGGGCCCGGCAGACAATGTCGCTGGCGATTTCCAATATTTCGGAGCGGAAGGTGCCTTCACCTTCGAAGCCCTGGTCCGATTCGAAATGCCTCCGGCCGAAAGCGGTGCAAGAGCCTGCGGCATCATCTCCATGGATGGCGAAGGTCACGATCGGATCTTCAACTTCCGCGTGGAAAAGGAAGGCTTTCTCTCCTTCATCCAGCTTCCTGACGGCGGCGGCAGTGGTCTCGCCCTGGCAACCATTCCCCGCACCGGGCCGCACGCTTTGGAAGTTGGCACCTGGTTTCATGCCGCCGTGACTTATGATGGCAACGAAGGCATCCCCAACAACCTCCGCCTCTACTGGACGAGGGTGGATGCCTGCGATACCGCGGCCAACTGGATTGGCAGCGGCACCCTCCCGGCCGATCTCAGTGGCATCACTGGAGACTTCGCGATCGGAAATGAGGCCCGCGCCTTTGCCGATAATGCGGAAAGCGAACCTTTCCCGGGGTCGATCGATGAAGTGCGGATCAGCAGCATCGCCCGTCAGCCGGATGACTTCCTTTGCGTCCCCGCAGAAAACCGCAAGCCTGCGGAATATGCACTTGTGGCCGAGGAAAAGTCGGCATCATCCAAGTCGAACAGTCTGCGCATCGCCGGGCTGCTGATCGATGGCATCCCCACCCCTGTTCTGCATCGGCTCGATTTCGATTTTGGCTTTACCGGGGATTTCCCGGGGCAAACGCAAAAGCTCCGCAGCCAGCTTGAAGGTTTCGATGATCGCTGGGTCGAAACCGCCAGAGGCATGCGACTTGTCTGCCAGGCCCTGGATCGGTCCGAGCGAATTGTCTCGCAAACCATCTTCCCGTTCATGGGGAAAAGCGCCGGCTGGGTCTCGGATTTCAGCGATTCCACACTCAGTCGACGCAACGAACCGCTCCACCTCCCGGCGGATACTCACCAGGTCCGCCTCATCCTCTCGTCCGGTTCGGCCGATACCACCGGGCTCGTCGCCATCAACCACCTCTCTCTCACCCTGCCGGAAAGTCCGGGCTCGTCCCTCTGGTCAGACGGATCGATCAACCTGAGCGAAACCAACTATCGAGCCGCGGACACTCCCGCCGGCTGGACCAGGAATGGCACCGATCCCGCCGTGGCAAGACTCGTCTTCCCCGCCGGCGGTTCCATGCTTGCACTGGTGGATGGCGATCAAGGCCACTATGGCGAATGGATTGCGACCCAAAGGATCGATCTCCCGGATGGCCACAACGGCGTGTTCTCGCTCGCTTGGGACGAAGCCTTCAATGTCAGCGGCGGAAATCTGCATCGCGCCACCTTCATCAATGTCCCGCCCGGGAGTTATCAATTCAAGGTCGTGGGACTTGCGGGAGATGTGGGTTCACGAGGTGACCTTCTGACCCTGGGAATCGAGATCGCTCCGCCCTTTTGGCAACAAACCTGGTTCGCCCCCACCCTCGCAGCGTCGATCGTCGCCCTCTTTGCTTCCCTTCTCTTTGTCTCATGGAAACGCCGGAACGCCCGCCGTCTCGAAATGCTTCGCTATCAGAACGCCTTGGAGATGGACCGCACCCGCATCGCCCGCGACCTGCATGATGACCTCGGCTCACGCGTCACCCACCTCGCTCTCACCGCTGATCTCGCGCGTCGGGCGGTTCCCCATGACCCGGACAAAGCCCGCCGTCACCTCGACAAAATGTCCGCTGCCGCGCGCAATCTCGTCGCCGCCATGGATGACATGGTGTGGGCCGTGGACCCTGCCCACGATACCCTCGATCACCTCGCCTCCCACCTGATGCGCCAGACCGAGGAAATGCTTCAGGACTCGCCGGTGAGATATCGCTTCGACATTCCCGCCGTGCTTCCCCCGCGACCGCTGGCAACCGACCACCGCCACCACCTCGCCCTCGCCGTGAAGGAAGCCATCCACAACGTCCTCCAGCACGCCGGCCCCTGCGATGCGGTCATTTCACTCTCCTATGAGTCGGACCTTCTCCAGATCCAGGTATCCGACAACGGCAAGGGTTTCGTCTCCAGCTCACCCGGTCCCGGCAGGGGCATGTCGAATATCCCCGCCCGGATCGAAGCGATTGGCGGCACTTGCGAAATCCATTCTTCACCGGGTCAAGGCACTTCCATCCGGATCAACTGCCGACTGCCCGAGAAACCGCTCTTTCCTGATTCATGAGCACTTCCTCACCGCACACCGTCGCCCTCATTGAAGATGATGATTCGCTTCGCGAGGTCATCGCCGAATTGCTGGCGACTTCGCCCGACTGGCAACTCGTCGCCACCTGGCCGGCCGTGGAACCGGCGCTTGATGACCTGCGGACTTCCTGCCCGGATGTGGTGCTGATGGACATTCAACTTCCCGGCATGTCGGGAATCGAAGGCGTGGCCGAACTCAAGAAAATCCACCCTTCCGCTCAAGTGATGATGCTCACGGTTTATGATAACAACGACCGTATCTTCAATGCCCTCATGGCGGGCGCATCGGGATATCTCTTGAAACGTGATGCCCCGGGGAAACTTCTCGAATCGCTCGATGATCTGCTCGCCGGAGGTTCACCCATGTCCGGAGCCATCGCCCGGAAAGTGGTGCAGCATTTCCAGTCATCGTCCCAGCAGAAGTCGCAGGAACATGACCTGACACCCCGCGAAACACAAATCCTCGAACTGCTCGTCAAAGGCAGCCTCTACAAGGAAATCGCCGCAGACTTGGGCATCGGCGTCGAAACCGTCCGCACCCACCTCCACAACATCTACGCCAAACTCCACGTCCGCACCCGCACCGAAGCCGTCGTGAAATACCTCGGCATGAGCTGATGCCCCCTCTCCTCCTGACCCTCTCCTGCAATCGTCCGTCATCCATTGTTAGAATCATCATGAAAAACCAAACATTACCCCTGATCTCCATCGCCGCCGGGGCGGGCCTGCTCATGCAGGTCGGCCAGGCCGCGGTATCACCCTATCAAGGCAGCGAGGCCAATACGGTCTATCTGTTCAACTTCAATGAAACGACCGGCTCCTCCGCCGTCAATTCCGCCAGCGGTGCGGCGGCATTGAGCTTCGATGCGCTCACCGTCGATGGCAATCCCCTCACCGCGGGGCTCGCCACGAACATCACCGGACTCTTCGGTGCCACCGCCTTCCCGGGTTTCGGCACTGCGGTGAATCTGTCCGGCGGTGCCGACCTTGGCATTCCTCTCGATGTCACGGGTCCAGGAGGCACGCCCGATGGGGTTTTTGTCGCCTCTGGCAGCCCGAATGCTGACGACATCACCCTTTCCTCAATCATGGGCACCGATAGTGCTTTCACGTTCGAAGCGCTGATCAACATCCCGAACCTCACCATCCCTGATCGCTCCATCGTTCAGACCGATAACAGCTCCGCGAATGCTCTTCGCGGATTCCAGTTCCGCATCAACAACGGCAACGTCGAGGTCAATTCCATCGGTTCCTTCAGCAACAACGGCACCGCCGCTACGCTGTTCCCGATTCCCACCACCGGACCCAATGCATTCGTCGCCAACGAATGGTTCCATGTTGCCATGGTCTATTCGAATGCCGGAGGCAGCGAGACCACCACGGTTTACTGGACCCGCGTGAATGCCACCACGGAAACCGCTTCCGTTCTCGGCACGACCACCAATGAAGGCGTCGATCCTGCCTGGATCGCTCCGCTCGTCATCGGCAACGAAGGCCGCAACACCGGCAGCGGTGCCAACATGGTAGGGGGACTGCGGGGACTCATCGATGAAGTCCGCATCAGTAACGTGGCCCGTGGACCAGGTGACTTCATCTTCACCTCGAATTCCGACAGCGATGGTGATGATCTCCTCGACTCCTGGGAACTCACCTATTTCCGCGAAAGCGAATCGGAAACCGTTACGGAAATCCTGGCCAAACAGGGTCGGAATGATGACTTCGATTTCGATGGTGCATCGAACATCGCTGAGCAGACCGCCGGCTCCGATCCCAGCGATGCAGAGTCCGTCCCCGGAGACATCGATGGCGATGGCCTGAGCGATGCCTGGGAACTGACCTATTTCGCCGACCTTGCCGATGAGGATGGCTTCGGTGATCCGGATCTCGACTACGCCACCAATGAGGAAGAGGAAACGGCCCTCACCGACCCCACCCAGTTCCTGGATTACCCCGACAGCGAAGGCGGCACTGGCGATGGCCTTTCTGATGGTTGGGAGATGTTTTATTTCTTCAATCTCAACGAACTGCCCACCGGCGACCCCGATGGCGACCTCTACACGAATGAAGAGGAGTTCCAGATGAACACCGATCCCACCGACCCTCTCTCTTCGGATGATGAAGATGTCGATGGCCTCAACGATGGCTGGGAAGCGATTCATTTCGCCAACCCGGGTGAGTCCCGCGCCACCGTGCTTGCGAAGCAAAGCGGCTCCGGGGATGCCGACGGTGACGGATACACCAATGAACAGGAGGAAACCGCCGGCACCTTGCCCACGGGCCCGCAAAAGCCGAGCGATTCCGATGGCGATGGACTCATCGATTCCTGGGAAACCTTCCACTTCGGCGATCTGGCCCCACTGCCTGCGGACCTCACCGGTGATAGCGACAGTTTCACCCTGCTTCAGGAACAAAATGCCGGATCCAATCCCACCTCCGCAGCATCCGTGCCTGGCGACATCGATGGCGATGGCCTGGCCGACACCCTCGAAGCCTTCCAGCCCTACACGGCGGACTCCGAGACACTGCACCTCTGGCATCTCGATGAAATCGACCAACCGGCCGCCGACGCCGGCAGCTCCCCACTCACCCTGGGCGCGGTGAATGCGAACGGCCGTCTCTGGGCTCCGTCGCTCGCCGGTTTCGGCACGGGCTTCGATCCCTCCACGGGCAGAGGAACGACCACAGGAGGCGTACTTTCCGCCAAGACCCTCGGCGGTGGAGTCGGCGATGATGCCACCTTCACCTACATGGGCGCGGACGGTGCCTTCACCATCGATGCCATCGTCAGGCTCGATTTCGATCCCACCGTCGCTCCGGCTTCGGTCTCTTCCATGCAGATCGTATCGGCGGAAAACGACCTTGCCCAAGGTGCCGCGCGCGTCTGGCAATTCCGCCTCGTCCCCATCGGTGGTCCCGGAAATGCAGCCGGAACCGCACCTCTGTTAGAGTTCATCAACCTCCGCGGTGAGGTCGGTGTGCAATCGATCTCGGCCCCCCTGCCCAGTGGCACCGATCCCGATGCGCCTGCCCAAGGTTCCTGGTATCATGTCGCCGTGGCCTACGATGGCAACGAAGCCACTGCCGGAAACCTCAAGCTCTACTGGACGAAAATGGACCCCGCGCGCACCGAGGCACGCGAGCTGTTGTCGGCCCAGATGACCCAGGATCTGATCGATTCACCGGCCGATTTCACGATTGGCAATGAAGGTCGGGACAATGGTGGCTCCTCGGACAGCTTCCTTGGAGTGATCGATGAAGTCCGAATCAGCTCCGTGGCCCGCGCGGCCTCGGGCTTCCACTTTGTTTCGACCGAAGTGGCGGATGGTCTCGATGATGCCTGGGAACTCACCTACTTCGGCGACCTCGATGAAACCGACTCCGGTGACTTCGATGGCGATGGCACGGACAATCTCACCGAGTTCCGTCTCGGCCTGATTCCGAATGATGGTTCCTCACGCTTCGCCGCCACGAGCGGAACTGCCGGGGCATTGACCTGGCCGAGCGTGACGGGTGTCACCTTCACCATCGAACGCAGCCCCTCGCTGGCCAGCGGTTCATGGACGGTGCTTGAAGCAGCCTTCGCGGGCACGGCGGGCACGGCCACTTACACCGATCCCGCCCCGCCCACCGGCCGCGCCTTCTATCGGATCCGTCTGAATCCCTGAGGATCTGCTAGAGCAAAAAATCCGGCCGGGACCTGTTCACAGGTTCCGGCCCTTTTTGTCTCCCCGCGAGATCCGCCGGGAAGTCGATGAAACTCCGCGATTTCAGAAAGTCGGGGCCGCCACCGTGCCGCGATCCTGTTCTTCCCGCCGCGTCCTGAGGATGCGGTCGGCGATTTCGCGGACGATCTCGGAAAGCAGGAGCCACAGGTGGCTGCCTTCGCGATAGTCGGCCGGGGCGATGTGTTTCACCCGGTTGGCATGGGCGCAGAGCTGGAAGCATTTGCGGAAACTCCGGCCACTCGCATCCTCGGGGTTGTACACCGCGATGCCGTGCCCGCCATTTCTCGCCACCACCGTGAAGCATGGGACATCGGTAGGGCCATCTCCGACATAGACCATGTTCTCGAAGGGGATGGGGCGGATGTCCGCCGGCATGTGGTCGTTCACATCCTGGTGGTATTCCAGCATGCCCTTGTTGATGCGGAAAAGGAATTGGGTCTTGGTGGTGTGGGAGATCGCGCGCTTGGGAAACGAGATGTGTCCGGCCTCATTTTCGCCGAACTCGCAACCGAAGATCCGCTTCACCCGCTTTGCCAGCGGCGAGCCATCGAGCAAGGCCTTGAGGCCCGAGGAGATGATGTAGAACTCCACCGTCACCCCCGCCGCCTCATGGTCGGGGCCGAGCACGGTGGCGGGAAGGTTGTCGAATATTTCCGGAACGCCGGGGAAATACCGCAAACCCGCACCCAACTCGCTGAGGCGGGCATTCGTCACACCATCCATTTCCAGGTAGTCGAGCAGACATTTCAGGTAGGCCAGTTCGCCGTCCCACTGCTGGTCTTTGACGAGATGATTGCACTTGTTCCAGAACTGGGCCGGGTCGATCCCGAATTCGGGAAACAGGACATCATCCTGCATGTAGCGGGGGCTGAGGGTCTGGTCGTAATCGAAAACCAGGGCGATGCGGTTCTGGGGAGCGGACATGGTGACATCGACAGCCAACCCCTGATACCCCTTCGCCGCAAGTGCAATCCGGCAAACGTGAATGGGCCCGGCCGGCAGCTCGCCGGAGAGCGATTCCCGGAAGGCCCTTGTGCTTTCCCGCACCGACCCCAACGAGCACGCCCATGCCGAGGGTCGGGATGAAGACAAACGATGGGCTAATCCTGACCCCTGCCCACGGGCTGCGCGCCCAGAAAGCCAAGCCGGCCCGGAAAGCCGCTCACAGCCCCATCTCGCCAGACGGCTCCCAATGGCGCTCCAGCCCACACTGACGCCCGGCCCCTGCTGAGGTGCGCTTCCGCTTCTGGAGCCATGCGGCAAAAGTCTGGTAGTTGGGACCGTGATTGGCGGCGAACTTCGGACCGCTCAGACCCCTGCCAGCGTAGGCCTCGACCAGGACGGAATCTGGTTCCAATACCTAGCGGAGACGTCCGCGCCGGTCGAACTTCACAAGAGAATCGTGCCTAGCATTCATACGACACGCCGCTATGGACACTGCGCAATGCAGTGAAGAAAGACCGAGAGGCGTCAGAGACCTCGCTTGCGGAGGAACAACGAAAGGATCGAAAGAGACGAAAAAGAAACAGCCGGGAATTCGGACCAGGATGGATGGGATAGGACCTTGCCTCGCCCGTCTCCAGCCCCGGAGGGGCGAAGGCATGGAGCCACGGGGTTCACCCCGTGGATTCCTCGACACCGATGATCCCCGCGCTTGAACCGCGCCCCGCTCTATCCAAGCACGGCCGTTTGCCTTTCTTTTGAACTTGGCCCTTGGAACTTGGCACTTCCGCGCAGCGGCCCGGCAGGGGTGCAAGCATCTCGTCGCTTCGCCGCATCTGAATCAGCTTATCAAAGCTCAGACATTGCCCAACGAAGAAAGACCTCCCGGCTCTCCTTCCCGCCCATTGGATCAAGGCCCAGGCCCAGCCGCCCAGCGCTGAAGCTATCGCTATTGCATAGGAGCGAGAACTCAAAGACCTCTCGCAAAAATGCAAGAGGGGCTCTGCTGAGCGCTTACGCTTGCACGCAGCTTTGGCCACCGCTCCTTCGAGGTCCTCAAACTCATTCTCTATCATAACCTTGGAGGACTTCCAGAGCCCCTTGGTCACACAAATTCTGCTGACGAGGCATTTTTTCAACCACCATTAATTCGCAAAAGATCCTACGCTTATCTGCTATTCTCTGTGAGGCGCGGCCAAATATGGAAAAATTCTAAAAATTGGCTGCTTCAGCTCATGGACCTCTGAAATTGAACGACCTGACCAAATGCCTGCCCGTTGTATTCCACCGGGCAGATTCAATTCAGCGACCAGCGAACTAGCTTCACCTGAGCCGACATATTCTGGCAGAACCCAACTCCCGTCAAGCAAGTCATGTGAAATTTTAATGCTCTCACCTGGGGCAAGCGACTCGACGGAAAACGATACCCCCGTAGCGTCCGAAACTAACCGCCTCACAACAGGAATTCGGGCCCCAGAGGGATCCAAAAAATAGAAGACAATTGAACACTTTCCAGGATCAGAACTAAAACTCCATAGATTTATTTTCTCCTTTGAGGCATTGCTCAATTTGAGTTCCACATTAACCTTGCCTTCTTCGACCTTCGTTTCAATAATTTTAACGATGATTGAATTCTTAGGCTCGCCGTGATGATCTTCAGCATACAAGAATGCAGTCATAATGATGACAATATAGAGAATAGGGCTAAAACTTTTCATTTACTCCAGTCAATTGTAGCTGTTTTTGAAGCAATCTCCGCATTGTTGTTGCAGACGTCGATTACCACCACCTTGAAAGTCCATTTACCTCCTCCGTCAGTGTTTGGAGCATCTTTCCCCTCATAATTTTCACCGTCTTTCTGATTGGGAACACGTTTGTCTCGTTCGTTTATATCATAATAGGCATCAAAACCCCGTTGGGCAGGTTGGTTTCTGTGACCATATCTACCTCCATCTGCATCACGATCCTCGTAAAAGGTATCCGGCTTGAAGTCTTCCCCATCAAAAGCAGGATTGTTCGGCTTCGCGCCTTCACTCCACTTCAGATACTGACGCACTTCACAACATCCACAATCCGGCTGCTTAAACTGGGCATCAACCTTGAAATTAGCCCTTCTCCTGTTAGTTCCTTTTTGTTTTGGAATCGGAACAATTTGACCGTTGTCTTCAACTTCCATCCAGTTGATTCCATTCGCGTTGGCCGGCTCTTCTGGGTCAGGTTGAGAAATAGTGAGACTTTCCACTTTGCACTCCTTTAAACCAAGGTGGTCGAAAAAATTAACCGGGCTGTTGCGAACCATTCCATAGAGATTCATCCCCCCGCTCTCCCCAATCGGATCCCTGGATGGCCACCTCCCCGTCACTGGATCGAAATACCTGTAACCGTAGTAGTAGAGACCACTTTCCGCATCTTGTGGCTTGGTG
>JALOTY010000071.1 GCA_025457665.1 Akkermansiaceae bacterium
GCTGCTCGGTTCGTATCCGGACGCGGGGGAATGACCCGACCTGATCGCCGGATTTAGCCTATCGAGGCGACAGCGACCGCGTCGACCCAGGCAGGCGGCGGTGCCTCAAAGCCCACCCGTTCCCCGCTCAAGGGGTGGCGGAGGCGGATTTTCCATGCGTGCAGACACATCGGTTCGTCGTCGGGTTCGAGGGTCTGCTTGTCGCCTCTTTCTCCACCGCGGAGATAGACCGGGTCCCCCACGATGGGCCATCCGCCCTGCCACAGGTGGATGCGGATCTGATTGGTCCGGCCCGTGAGGGGATGGAGCAGCAGGCTGGCCGTGCCATCTTCATGGCGGGCCAGAACTTTCACCGCCGTGGTGCATTCGAGGCCGTTTTCCTCATCGATTTCCCGCGCTCCAAGTCCGCATGGCTGGGAGGAAATCCTGTCGGAAATCACAAATTCATCCTCTGCAGGATGCCCATGGACGCGGGCGAGGTAGTCTTTTTCCACCTCTCCCTTCGCGAACTGCGGTTGCAGCAGCTTGGCGAAGTGCCGCGTCCGCGCGCAGACCACCACGCCGGTGGTGTTGGCATCGAGCCGATGCGCCGGCCGCGCGACTTCCGGCGAAAAGGCAATGCGCAACAGGTGCTCGAGCGTGTTCCGATTGAAGCGTCCGCAAGGATGCATGGGCAGGGGCGCGGGCTTCGAGATCACCCACAGCGCCTCATCTTCATGCAGCAGGCGGATGTCCGCCCGGACCGGCGGTTCGATGGTTCCGGGCAGCACCCGGATGTATTCTTCGCCCTCTTTCACCACGCGCTCCGCTTCGGCCGACGCACCATCGGGAGAAAGAATCCGCCCGGCGTTCATTCTCGCCAGCCACTCTTCTCGTCCGACCTGGGGGAAAAGGGCATCGACCACATCGATCAATTTCCCCCCGGCATGGAAACCGGGAATGCGGATCGGCTTGCGATTTTCATACGGCGCACTGCCGGGAAGCAGGCTCGCCAGTTCATCGAGCGCTTCTTGCCTCCGGCGCATGGCATCGGCACGGCGGGCCTCGTCGGGTCGATAACAATAGGGGCAGGAAACCCCGGGAACATGCCGCGGATCCCGGGCTTCCTCCTCCGTCAGCGGGGTCTGACAGGCGAAACACACGGCCGATCCCGATTCGCGCAGCGCGGGGTCGAGGCCGACCCGTTGATCGAAGACAAAACACTCGCCCTCGTAGTGGTCGCCGCCCACCTCCTCGAAATACTTCAAGATCCCGCCCTCGAGCTGATAGACCTGCCGGAACCCGGCCATTTCCATGAAGGGCGCCGCCTTCTCGCAGCGGATGCCCCCGGTGCAGAAAGTCACCACCGGCGCCTCCTTCATTTCCTCGGGCAGCCGGGCGACCGCCTCGGGGAAATCGCGGAACTTGTCGATCCCCGCCGCGATGGCTCCCTTGAAGGTGCCGAGCCTGACTTCGTAGTCATTGCGGGTGTCATAGAGAATGACGGGGCGGCCTTCATCCAGCCAGCGTTTCAGCTCCTCGGCCCGCAAGCGCGGGGCCGGGCGGTTCACGGGGTCGATCCCCTCCACGCCAAAGGCAATGATCTCCTTCTTGATCCGCACCAGCATGCGCGAAAAGGGCTGCTCGTCGCTCTCCGAATACTTCGGCCGCAAGTGCTCCAAACCGGGGATCGACCGCAGCAGATAGACCAGCTCTTCGATCGCCAAATGACGGCCCGCGACAAAGAGATTGATGCCCTCGTTGGCGAGCAGGATGGTGCCCTTGAGTTCGTGCGTTTGACAGAAATCCAGCAACAGGGAGCGCAGGTCACGGAGGTCCTGGAGCGGCGCGAACTGATACGCCGAAATATTGGTCACACGAAGCATCTGCTCGAATTCTACCGGATCACCCATGAGTCGGACCATTACGGGATGAGGGAATCGGCACCGCTTTCATCCCATCGAAATGGAGCTTTCGTTGTGGGAAACCACCACCTGCACCTTTGTGCGAGGTGGTGGAGCATAGCGGATTCGAACCGCTGACCCCTTGCATGCCATGCAAGTGCTCTACCAACTGAGCTAATGCCCCTTCACTCCTCTTTCGAGTTCCCCGCCGGAGCGGGGTGCGCGGTTGGTAGGAGAATCGACCGACCCACGCAAGAAGTTTTTCGCGAGGTTTCTCGGGATGAAATCATGAACCATCCCAGCGAGTCGAAATGGCCCGTAGTTCCCTGCACCATTCATGTCCCCCCGGCTTGACCACGCGGGTTTCCCAGCCAGTCTGGCACGGTGAAGCCGGTCTTTCTCTTCATCTTCCTTTTTGTGCTTGGGGTTTTCGCCGATCTCCGCGCGGCCGATCCCGCCCCCCAAACCACCTCGGACCCCGGCATTCCCACCGCGGAGTTGGTCCTCCGGCTCGATCCTCTGACCGTCGATGAAATCAAAGTCGAAGTCCTCGCCTGGCAGGAAATCCTCAAGGCCAATGCCACGGAGATCGCCATGGCGGAAATCGCCACCCGCAAGGAGGACCATCCCGACTATCAGGCGAAACTCGAAGCCCTGCCCGCACTCCGGGAAAGGAAAAAGTCCTTGTTGCGGCGCTTCGATGCCGTCCTCACCGCCTACGAACTCAAGGGCGGCGATGCCTCGTCGTTTCGGAAGTATGCGGCGGCGGTCGATGGCATCAAACCCCAGACCCAGAATGTCACCGATCAGGTCCACGAAGCCGGACGCTGGATCACTTCCGAAGAAGGCGGCAAACGCTGGGCCATCCTCAGCGGCAAATTCATCGGCATCCTCCTCGCCGCCTGGATCCTCTCCAGCATCATCGCGAAAATCGTCGCCCGCGCCATCGAACGCGGCCCGCGGCTCTCCGGGCTGCTCAAGCGCTTCATCAATCTCACCATCCGCCGCATCGTGCTCGTCGTCGGCCTCATCGTCGCCCTCGGAACCATCGGCGTGAATGTCGGTGCCGCCCTCGCCTTGATCGGCGGCGGTGCCTTCATCATCGGTTTCGCCCTCCAGGAAACCCTCGGCAACCTCGCCAGCGGCCTCATGCTCCTGATCCACCGCCCCTTCGATGTCGGCGATGCCGTGGAAATCGGCGGCGTTTCCGGCACCGTGGACAATGTCAGCCTCGCCAACACCACCATCCGCACCTTCGACAACAAGCTCGTCCTCGTGCCTAACAAAAGCGTGTGGGGACAGACGATCACCAACATCACCGGCCTGCCGACAAGACGCGTCGATCTCGTTTTCGGCATCGACTACAAGGACGACATCGAGAAGGCGATGAACATCCTGCGCCGCATCGTTTCCGCCCATCCCCTCATTCTGAAAGAGCCGGAAGCGGTGATCGAGGTCAATGAACTCGGCGATTTCTCCGTGAACCTGATCTGCCGACCCTGGACGAAAACCGCCGACTACTGGCGGGTCCATTGGGATCTGACGCGGCAGGTGAAGGAAGCTTTCGACAACGAAAACATCACCATCCCCTTCCCGCAGAGCGAAATCCACCTGGTGCCGCCAACGGCACCTTGAATCTTAGCAGGCGGTCAAAGCCCGCGTTTTGCCTTTTCCGCAGCGATCCAGTCGCGATCCTGGCTCGAAAGGTGGCGTTCCTTGGTTTTGGCCCGCGTGCCATCGGGTTCGATCAGGATCAGCTCGCCATCCCGATAAGCCACCAGCTTGGCGAAAATCCTCCGGCCACGCGGATCCGACCAGACGCGGTAGCCCTTCTTTTCCATATCGCGGACCCAGCGCGCATGGGCCTCGGTGGCGAGGTGGACGGCCTGTTTGAGCTGACCCCATTTGAATTCAAACTCACCCCGTCGGTAGCCACGATACCGCCCGATGACTTCCCCGGCGGGAGTCAGCACCAGCATCGTGGGCTGACCGAGCACCTTGTATTGTTTCTTCAGGCTCTGGATGTAGTCGGACTTCGTCGCGGCCTCGTTGTTGAGCTTGCTGCCCTTGACGCGCTGATCGAGCTGGAGCCGGACCAGCGATTCGCCCGCCCATTCCTCGAAATCCCGGCGGGAAAAAAGCTCCTCGCTCAGTGCCTTGCAGTTCGGGCTGTTTTGCGAGTCGGTGAACCACATCAGCACCGGTTTCCCCGTCAGCCGGGCTTCCCGAAACGCATTCTGGTAGCTCTGCCGCCACGGCCCCTCCTTGGGCACCGCTTCGAAGAGTTCCCGCAGCTCGGCGGAAATGTCATCGGGGTCCTCGGCATCCATGTCGGTGAAGACGATGCCCGCAGGATCGAGCACGGTTCCGGCATCGTCCCGAAGTTCCGAAGGAATGCCCTCGGGCTTCAAGGCCGTCCCGCCGCCCCGCAGCGGGAGGGGGATCGATTCCTCCGAAAACGGACTCGGCGGACGCTGGGACGGGTCACCCGCCCTGGGATCCGGGTCGGTCCCGCAGGAACAGAGACCGATCGCAGCGACCAAAACGGCGCTTTTCCATAGGTTTCGAAGCATCGGCGCTGAGCCTAGGCCGCATTTCCGGGATTGGCAATCCGCAGAGGGTTTCCCTTGCCCAACAGAAATCGCCCGGCACACTTCCGCCCCGCCAGCCCGCTACCCGACCATGAAGAGACTCCTTTTCCTCCTCATCGCCCTCGTCCTCGCCTCCCCCACCCTCCTCGCCGCCGGGGGAAGCCATGAAAGACCGGAGTTCCTCACTGCCATCGATGAATTTCCCGCCCTCGAAAAGGCCGCCGGGAAAACCGACATCATGGACAAGATCGCCTTCCGCGCCTCCGAGGAACCTTTCCTCGTCGTCGCCACGATCATCTTCGTCTGCGCCATCCTCCACACTTTCGTGGCCATCCCGATCACCAAATACGCCCACAAGGTCCAGCACGACCATGATGCGATGATCCGCCGCCAGAAGTCCGCCGCCGGAGAATCCGCCGTGGCTGCGGACATGGTCAGTTTCAAGGCGACCATTCTCCACTTCTTCGGGGAAATCGAGGCGATCTTCGGCATCTGGGTCGTCGCCCTGCTCATTGCGATGTTCTCGTTTTATGACATCGATACGATCGAGTCCTACATGTCCGGCGTGAACTTCACCGAGCCGATGTTCGTGGTGATCATCATGGCCCTTGCCTCCACCCGCCCGGTTCTGAATTTCGCTGAAAGCTGCCTGCGTCTGTTCGCCAAGATCGGCAAGGAAACGCCCACCGCCTGGTGGCTTTCCATCCTCATCATCGGCCCTCTGCTCGGCTCCTTCATCACCGAACCCGGTGCCATGACGATCTCCGCCATGCTGCTGGCCAAGAAATTCTACAGCCTGAAACCCTCCCCGCGCTTCGCCTACGCCACCCTCGGCCTGCTCTTCGTGAACATCTCCATCGGCGGGGTGCTCACCAACTTTGCCGCGCCCCCGGTGCTGATGGTCGCCAGCCCGGAAAAGTGGGGCCTCACCACATGGGAAATGCTGTCCCATTTCGGCGACAAGGCCGTGCTCGGCATCGTGATCTCCACCCTGCTCTATTTCGCCTTCTTCCGCAAGGAACTGGCGGGCATGGGAAATCGCCTTCAAGATCACGATGGCGATGGCCAGGGCGACCTCCAGCAGCGCCACCGTGCCATCCCGGGTTGGGTGACCATCACCCACCTGATGTTCATGGCCTGGACGGTCTTCTTCGCCCACTACCCCGCGATGTTTGTCGGCGGCTTCCTCTTCTTCCTCGCCTTCCACACCGCCACCTCGCACTACCAGCATGAAGTCAGCCTGCGCGGGCCCATCCTCGTCGGCTTCTTCCTTGCCGGTCTCGTCATCCACGGCGGACTCCAAGGCTGGTGGCTCGCCCCCATCATCAGCAGCCTGGAGAAATGGCCGCTCTTCATCGGTGCCACCATTTTGACGTCCTTCAATGACAACGCCGCCATCACCTTCCTCGCCAGCCAGGTCCCGGGATTGGATGCCCAATTGAAATACGCCGTGCTCGCCGGTGCCGTCACCGGCGGTGGTCTCACCGTGATCGCCAATGCCCCCAACCCCGCCGGCCAGGCCCTCCTCGGCAAGTTCTTTGGCGATGGCATTTCACCCGCGAAACTCGCCGCTTCCGCCTTCATCCCGACGATCATCGTCGCCTGCTTCATGATGCTTTTCCCGGACAAGGGGATCGACAAGATCTTCGCACCGCCTGAGAAAGCCGCCGCAACCGCAGTCGTGGAGCCAGGCGAAGAAGGGCAGTGAACCGCGGCCGCTTGCCCTCATGTTTACCGGACTCGTCGAAGCCACCGCCCCGGTCCTCTCTCTTGAGTCCCGCGGCGAGCAGGCGCGCCTCACCGTCAGCCAGCCCTTCAAGGACCCTCTGGTTCACGGCGAGTCCATCGCCGTCAATGGCTGCTGCCTCACCGCCGTGGCCTTCGATGCCCATTCGGTTTCCTTCGATGTCCTGAAACAAACCCTCGCCGTCACCTCACTCGGCGATCTCCAGGTCGGCTCCGTGGTCAATCTTGAACGCGCCCTCCGCGCCGGAGATCGCTTTGGCGGCCATTTCGTTCAGGGCCACATCGATGCCACCGGCACGATCGAAGCGCTCGAACCTCTCGGGCAGGACCATCGGCTCGACATCCACCTCCCCGCGGAAATCGCCCGTCTCTGCATTGATAAAGGCTCGCTCTCCGTGGATGGCATTTCCCTCACCATCGCTTCACTGGAGGACACCCTGGCGCGCTTCTGGATCATCCCTCACACCCACCAGGCCACCAATCTTTCCACCCGCAAGGCTGGAGACCGCGTGAACCTTGAAGCGGATCTGCTCGCCAAACACGTGGCCAAGCTCCTCGGCCGCTGATCGCGATGCCTCCGGGGGAGCCAGCCACAGGAAAGGTTTCCACGGGAGATTCCTGAGAACGCCAAAGGCAATCACCACGACCGCCAAAAGAGTCCCAAGCCGTCCCCAACGCCGCTCCGGCAAGGGCGGCTTGCCATAGACCCAGCGCCACACACTGGGAACCAGCGCCAGGAGAGCGATGGGGAGCAAGATGACCCCCAGGGGATTGAAGCGGAAGGCACGCGGGAAATCCCCCTGCAAGGCAGCATGCGTCGCCCGCGTCATCCCGCAACCGGGACAATGCAAGCCCGTCACCTCATGCAAGACGCAGCGCAAAGGCACCGCGCCCACTCCGTAGTTCGCCAACCAGAAAAGCCCGGCCAGCGCGCACGCCATGCCAGCGGCAAGGATCAGGACCCTCGCCGGACGCATGCCGCGACGCGCACCGGACTCCTCAGCCATAAAACTCAGGCCTGTCCGGAAATCATTCCCGCAAAGATCAGGCCGAAATACACCAGCCAGAACGCAAGCCCGATGCCGAAGGAAACCCAGCACCATTTCTTCGCCGTGTCGGATGCCTCTTTCGCCGCCTGCCAGTTGCCCGCACCTTTCAGACCCTCGACCTTCGCCGCGTAAACGATCGCCGCGATGCCGAAGGGCATGCAGCAGAGCAGGGTCACCACGATCGCTTGCCACAGATAGGTCGGAATGTCCGCACCAGCTCCGGAAAGGAATCCCGGCTGGTGGGTCACCGGCGATTGATACGGCGAGGGAGCCTGCATGGGCGGGACGCCGGATGCCGTTGGGGCAGAGGCGGGAGCAGCCAGAGCAGTGGAAAGCTCCGCAACTTTCGTCACCGGAAGCCAGTCGCCCATGCCCTCCTTCCACACCAGATCCGCCGGCTTCACCACCCCTTGGGCGATCAAGTCACGCATTTCCCCTTCGCTCACCGGCCCTCTTTGACCGCCATCCTTCGCGTAGTACCATTGCATACGGCCAATCCCCTAACACGGACTTCTCAGGGATTTCCAGCGATCATGATCATCACTCCGAAAAAAATCAGCACCGCTGCCGTGATCCCGATCGTCACGTAGCTCGTCACCAGCCCGGCGATCGCCATGCCCTTGCCCCGCATCGGCAGGATGTATTCCCGCATTTGCCTCAGCGACATGTGCCCGCAAATTGCCCCGGGGATCGCCGCCAGAATCCCCAACCAGCAGGTCATCAGCAGAAACAGGGAACCAATCCCGCAACACAGGCTCGCCACCGCCAGCCCGTTCATCGGCGGCAGCGCGTAGGGTGACACCACTCCGGGTGACGCCAGTTGCATGGACCATTCCGGTGTGCGGACGACCGGCAACCACCCCTCCATCCCATCCCGCCACACCAGCGTCTCCGCCCGCACCATGCCGGATGCCAGCATCGCCCGCATTTCATCCTCCTCCACAGGACCCGCCTGCTGGCCGTTCAAGTTGTAATACCACAGCGCCATCGCCCCTCCCTATGCCGCATCCCCGACCATCCGCCAAGAGCGAAGGTCCGAAATGAATGCCCGCTGGCTGCCATTCCCCTTGCGTGATTCTCCCTCCCGGACATGCTTCGAACATGCAAACCGCACCATTTCTCAAAGACCTCTTCGGACTCGAAGGAAAGACCGCTGTCGTCATCGGCGGCACCGGCGAACTCTGCGGCGTCATGGCTGAAGGCCTCGCACGCGTGGGATGTGAAGTCGTCCTCGTCGGCCGCATCCGCGAAAAGGCCGAGAAGAAACTCGCCGCCATCGCCGAACACGGCGGCAAAGGTTACTTCATGTCCGCGGATGTCACATCACGCGAATCCCTCCAGCATTTGCTCGATGAAGTGATCGCCCGCTCCGGCAAAGTGGACATCCTCATCAACGGCGCCGGAATCAATGCTCCGACCCCCTTCCTCGAAATCGATGAAGAGGAGTTCCAGCGCATCATCGATACCAACCTCACCGCCGTCTTCCGCTCCTGCCAGGTTTTCGGGAAATACTTCGTCGAGGAAGGCATCCCCGCCGCCATCATCAACCTCGGCTCCATGTCCGGCCTCGTGCCCCTCAGCCGCGTGTTCACCTACTCCGCCACCAAGGCCGCAGTGCACAACCTCTCCCGCAACCTCGCCCGCGAATGGGCCGATAGCTCGATCCGTGTGAACACCCTCGTCCCCGGATTTTTCCCCGCGGAACAAAACCGCAAGGTGCTCGATGAAAGCCGTGTGCTCGACATCCTCCGCCAAACCCCCATGAGCCGCTTCGGCAATCCCGATGATCTCATCGGTGCCACCCTTCTCCTCGCCTCCAACAAAGCCGGCGCCTTCATCACCGGCACGGAACTCGTGGTCGATGGCGGCTTCAATGCGATGAAGATTTGATCGATTCCCGCACCTCCGGAAGACCGCATCATTTCAGGACGTTCCAACCGTCCGCCTGAAGATATTCGATTCCCTTTCCTAACAGCCGGATCGCATATCTCCCGTCATCCGCCAGATCCCGATGCCGGTCCGCGAAACGCACTGCCGGCCAACAGGCAGTTCGGGGAGATTCAGGGACCTCCAGCTCAATCGAAAGCTCATCTCCGGGATCCAGGCCACTCATCGCCATCTCAAGCGGTGCCCTTGCCGCGATCACCCGACCGGATGACTGCTCCACCCACCCGGCGCTGAGCATCCGTTTGCCCATCGGCGCGGAAAGCCCGTCATTGCGGACCCGCAGCCGCGCCTTGCCTCCGTGGAACTCCATTCTGTTAGGGACCAACCGATATCCCAATCTCCGTCTTACACTTTCCAGCAGATTTTCGCCATCGAGGTTCGCTGCCGCCCAAGCATCGAGGGTCCCTTGATGATATCCGCGGTTCAGATAAGTGGCCCGCAGCTTGGCGAGTTCCGGCATCACTTGTTCCGGTGGCGTCTGCTGACTTACCGGAACGGTCTCGCCGCCAAATGGCACCTTGCGCAAATGGGCGGCGCACCAGTCCAACTCGCGTTGTCGATCCCAACCCGGCTCCGCATAGGTGCCCATGTCATCCGGCATCGCCAGCAAGGCGTCATTGTGGAAACCCACCCGCTGCAAATCCGCGTCCATGTCGCGCAGAAACATCGGTCGCCGCAGTTGCAGGGGGATTTCCCGGGGCAGGCCATCGCACCATGCATTCATCACCGCGAGCCGCGCCGCTTGGGATGGCGGATCACCATGCACCGATCCATGCCACTCCCCCCATGGCCCGAGCATTCCGGCCTGAACGGAAAAAACGCATGCCGCATGTTTCGCCAGCACTTCCGCCATGGCACTCACATGACTGCGGACCCGGCCCAGATCCTGCGGGTCGGTCCGATAGTCGGCATCGGTAAACCCATACGCCGCGCGGAAAATCGCCTTCAGACCCGCAGCCCGGATTCCGCGCAGCGCCTCATCGAGGACCGAAAGCTTGGCATCATCCAGCTCCCGGGCACGGTAGTTTCTCAAATCCAGCGTCAGCAGCACCAGACTGCATCCCGTTTCACGAATGCCGGCCAAGTCGCCCGGATCCTCCGCCGCACGCTGATGGTAAAATCCGCGTTCGGGATTGATGACATCCGCCCCATCATCGCCGGCCGATTGCCACACCGCAGGATTTTCCTTTCCGCCACAGGCACCGAAAACCGCCGCGCCGGAAAGCATCAACCACCGCCGCCGCTTCATCGCGCCCTCCTCGCATTGCGATAGGGTTGATTGATGAAGAGCAGACTGTCCTTGTCCCGCAGCAGATGTTCCTCGGCGAGCTGGGATGCCGGGAAATTCACACGCAGCACCCCACCGTTCACCTGCCAGCGGGCATCCTGAAAATAGTCCGATGCCTTGCCATCCACCCACAAGGTGCAGGTCCCGTCAGGATGAAACGCACGCCGGTAGTTCTTGCCGTCATGCACATACTCCCACACTCCCTGGAAGTCCTCCCCGGAGGTGCCCAGAATGGTGGCATCTTCAAACATCGCGATGCCCTCCGTCTTCGCCCCGTCTTTTTCCCCCGGCCATGCCCGCAGTTCCCACTCGCCGCGCCGCCAATGCCGGGGGCCCACCTTCAGCCGATACACATTGCCCACCGTGCTGCTCAGATCGCCCACGCTGCTGAAATGCTCATCCACACTGACCACTTCGCCATCCAGCAGCAGCTCGACTTTCTCGACCGTCAATGCCTCCGCCCCGGACATCCACTTGAAGACCACGAGATACTCCCCTGCACCCCAGACCAGATGGCTCACGTTCCAACGAAACGCCTCGCCATCGCCCCGATGATACCATGACAGCTCCCGTGTCGGCATGCGCCGGACGAATCTCTCCTGGTCAAAAGGAATCGACCGCAGGCCGGTCGTGGTCGATCCGCTCAAGCGCACCGCATGCCCCGTGTAAAGCGGTGCCCCTTCCGATTGTGGCCTTGCGCCCGGATGGACCCTGACCTCACCACGGAAGACACCGACTTCCGCGGGGCCATCGGACTCCGGCACATCGACCGCGAATTCCGTCCCCAGATCGACCACCTTTCCATCCCGCCAAACGACCGTATATCCCTCCGCTCCCGGAGGCACCTCCGCGACCAGCTTGCCATGATCCAGCCTCCCGGCATTCGGGCCGGTGATCTCATACTGGGCCGGACCTTCGATCAGCAGGCGAGTGCCGGATCGATGCGTCACTTCCGCCAGCCCTTTGCCAATCAGAACTTTTCCCGTCAGGGCCGCTCCACTTTCGATACGGCGCCCCATGACATCATCCGCCACTCCACCTGTAAGCCTTGCCAAAGGCGAGTCGTCCATCGTGGCTCCGGACTCCCTTTTCTGCAAAGCCTGCCAGGTAAAAACCCCGGCAGCCAGGACCATCGCCGCAGCGGCAGCAGCCCACCACGGCCGCCAGCGTGGATTGGCCTGGGGCACCGGCTCCGTTTCTTCCGCACCACAGATTTCCGCCAGCATGGTTTCCTGGCCCATCATTTCCAGGTAGTAATCCATCGCCGCGCGGTCGGCCTCCATCCGCTCCTCCAGCCGCGCCCACTCGCTGCGGGTCAGGGTGCCATCGATCACCCCGTCCACCAGTTTCCTCAATTCCCGGTCCGGTTGCATGCTCATGGGCGGGCGGATTTCAGTTGGTTTTCCACGCAATGCCTCAGTGCGAGGCGAAGTCGTGACAGGGATTTGTGAATCGCTGTTGGAGCCTTGCCACAGGCCGCCGCCAGCTCGGTGAGCGACCCTCCGCGCGCATACTTCCATTGCAACAAACGCCGATCCTGCGGCCGGGTCTTTTCCAGACAAATCCTCAATGCTCCCAGCCGGGCATCGGCCTCCTGCATCCTCTGTTCGGCCCTCTCGGCGAGCATTTCGATCATCGAATCGCTGAACACCACCTTCCCCTCCCTCGCCCGGTCCCGCCGCGCCGCCATCACCTTGAACCACGCCACTCTCAAGGCCCAGGAGCGGAAATTGGTGCCTTCCACAAAATCCGTCCGCTTGCTCCACAGGAAAAGATTCGTCTCCTGCACCAGATCGTCCACCCCGTCCCGCCCGGAAAGCAGCGCCGCCACGTATTCCCGCAGCGCCGGTTGCAGCACCCGGATTTCCTCGGCCACGAAGACATCATTGCCCCGGCCCTCACTCCCTTCATGCGCCATTTCCTGTTTCATGTTCCCCATGTTTGCAAATCCCGTGCCGCCACGGGTCCTGGTCATAATACCGGATCCGGCACCGACCTGACATGAAAACCGCACCCCGATGAAAATCGCTTCTTTTTCCGACAGACTTGGTCTGGTGTCGGTATCCTCCGATGTCATGAAAGGCATTTCCCGCATCTCCACGGTCCTCGCGACCTCCGCCGCGTTGACCCTTCCCGCCCTCGCCCAGCGCGGCCCGCTCGCCGGATTCAATCCCTCCACCCCCTACCTCATCCATTACGGAAATTGGACGCCCACCCTCATCGATCAGGCACGCACCGGTTACCGCCTGGTCATCCTCCATCCCTCCACCAGCAACATCACCCCCGCGAACATCGCCAGTATCCGCTCGGGACCCGACCTGACTCCGGGAACCAGCGATGATGTCAAAGTCCTCGCCTACATCTCCGTCGGCGAAGACGACCGCCCCGGCGCCCCCTTCGCCGGGGATGGCAATGGCCCCCGGGTGGATCCCCGCCCCACTTATGACTCGCCTCTCAGCGATGACATCGCACCCCTCGGCGACGCCTCACCCGGCGGCAGCGGCTACGCCTCGTATTATCTCGATGACAATGACTTCAACGGCCTCCCCGACCGGAACAACATCTTCGGCGGCTACTACGTCAATCCCGGCGATCCCGCCTGGTATGAGATCCTCAAAACGAAAACCAAAGCCGCCGACGGCCGCTGCGGCATCCAGGAACTGCTGACCACCACTTTCGGCGCGGGCTATGGTTGCGATGGCCTCTTCCTCGATACGCTCGACACCCCCGCGCCTAACAGCTTCGGTGCGACTTTCTTCGAGTGGACCGCCAAGGCCTACCGCGATCTCGTCCGGCAGATCAGCGATGACAACCCCACCAAGATCCTCCTCGCGAACCGCGGAGTCTTTTTCTACAACCCCAATCTCAAACCCTACGCCTACACCCTCCGCCCCTACATCAACCTGCTGATGTTCGAGAGCTACTACACCGATAGTAGCGGCACCGGCCTGCCTTCGGCGTTCTTTGATGACAACCGCTTCAACTTCGCCCCGAAAATCAATGCCGAAGCGGGCCGCCCGGATGGTTTCGGCGTCATCGGACTCGGCTACACCACACCCGGTGAGCCGCCCGCGCTCGGCACGGCCGACTTCGAAGCCTGCCAGCGCGATCAGGGTTGGGCGCTCTATCGCACGAATCCCGCTCTCGAAGCCCTGCCCTTTTCCACCGCTGCCGCCACCTGGAATGCGGCCAATCCGGACAGCTCACCACCCGTTTGGGACAGCACCGCCGCCACGGCTGCTGACTCGGATCCCGGCACCCCCGGAAACCAGGCTCCCGCCCCGCGCATCGGTGTGCAGGAAGCTGTGGCGGCCGATGCTTCGGTCACACTCCGCTGGGATGTCGCCCGCGATCAGACCGGTCCGGTGAAATACCACGTTTATCATACCACGGCCGCCACGCTCGATTTCGCCACCGCCACCAAGATTTCCAACGTCGCACCCGGCATCCCGGAAAACTATCGCACCGGCACCGGGGCATCGAAGTATCCCTACGAATTCACCGTCACCGGTTTGCCCAATGGCGTGCTCCACCGCTTCGCCATCCGTGCCGAGGACGCCCTCGGCAACGAGGATTCCAACACCACCGTTCTTTCCGCCACTCCCTTTGGTGCCCCAAGTTACTACAAGACCATCGCCATCGATGGCAATGATGCCGATTGGGCCGATGTCCCCGTTCTCTTCACCGATCCTTCCGGCGAAGGCATCCCGGACATCGCTTCCATCCAGGTCGCCAACGATGAGGAATATCTCTATCTCCTCGTCCGCTATCACGGCAGTGCCGATACCAATGGTTTCAACAGTTCCCCGAGCCTTTTCCTTTCGGTCGATCATGACGACGACACGGCCACCGGCTTCAACATCTACGGCCTCGGCGAAGTGGGGGCGGATGTCACCTGGCAGAACGATTTCCCCTTCGCGCAGAGCGCCTCGAGCTTCAATCTTGGCGCGACCTTCTCGTCCGCTGCCGCGATCTCTCCCTACGCCACAAACACTTCGTTTCAGGAATACCGCTTGCGCCGCGATGCCACCTTCAACACCGGCGGCCCCGCCACTCCAGTGTTTCCGGAAAACACCCTGCGCCTTGCCTTCTGGTCGGACTCCGGAACCCAGGCGGAATTCGCCGGGGGCATCGACTACGCCTTCGCCTCCGCACCGCCCGTCCCCGGGCACTTCACCCACATCCGCATCGATGGCGATTTCTCGGATTGGCAGGACGTTCCCACACTCGGCACCGACCCCGCCACCGATGGCACGCCGGACATCGTTTCGATGAAGGTCGCCAATGACGAAAACTACCTCTACGTCCTCATCGGTTACCAGGGACCCACGCTGGTGAATACCGCAGGCGGATCGGCAAGCACCTTCCTTTCCATCGATACCGATGCGAACGCCGCCACCGGCTTCGATGTTTACGGACTTGGGGAAATCGGGGCCGATGTCAGTTGGCAGAACGATTTCCCCTTCGCCCAGTCTGCAGGAAACTTCAATGTCGGCGCGACCTTTACCAATGCCGCAGCGATCATTTCCCCCTATGCTGTGGAAACCCAGTGGCAGGAATATCGCATCCGTCGCGATGCCACCTTCAGCCTCTCCAGCATCTCATCCGGGCTCTTCCCCCAGTCCCTGATCCGCCTGGCCGCGTGGACCGATGGCCCATCGGCCGAGTTTGCCGGTGGCTACGACTACCAATTCAGCACCAATCCCGGATCCAACAGCTACGAGGCATGGCAACTCGCGCATTTCACCTCCACCGAACGGGCCGCCCCTCTCATCAGCGGCCCGGAGGCGGATCCCGATTCGGATGGCCTGGCCAATCTCCTCGAATTTGCCATGGGAGGAAACCCATGGAGCCAGGATGCCGATATCCTGCCTGATCATGAAGTCATCACCCTTGGCGCGGATCGCTATCTTTCCCTAAGCTACCAACGCCGCACCGACCTCGGGCCCGTGACGCTCGCGCCGGAAAGCTCGGGCGACCTCCAGCTCTGGGATGACAGCCCGGCTCAGTTCACCACGATTTCCACGACGCTCGTATCCGCCGGAATCGAACGCGTCGTCATCCGTTTCTCCCAACCCATCCCTGCCTGCCCGCCATTCCTTCGACTGAAGGCCACCTCCGCTCCTTGAACTTCGCCCAACGACGATGAAAGCACTCCCCGCCCTCTGCCTCGCCCTCACCCTTCCTGCCTCGGCCGCCATCAGTATCGATGGCTCATTCGCCGATTGGTCCGCCATCTCCCCGCTCGCCACCGATCCCGTGGATGCCGCAGCCAACCCAGAGACAGATTTCCTGAGCGTGAAAGTCGCCTCGGATGAAACCTACCTCTACCTTTACTACCAGACCAGCTCCAGCTTCGACCTGAATGCCACCGGTTTCCGCTACAACGTGATGTTCGACATCGATCGAAACGCCGTGACCGGTCACAAGCTTTTCGGAGCCTCTGCCGGCGGCTTCGAGCGCCTTTTTCAAGGTGCCACGCTCTACACCTTCCAAGGACAGGACAACACCAACGAATGGAACTGGGCGTGGAGCCCCACCCTGGGTTTCGGCAATACCGGCAACGAGGCGGAGTTTGCCATCGCCCTCGCCGACCTCGGTGTCACACCGGGCGGCACGGTGGACTTCATCGTCTTTGGTGACAACACCGTCGCCGACCTCGTGCCCGATGCCTTCGGCTCCTCCGTCCTGAGCTACACCACCGTGCCCGAGCCCGGGATCGCCCTCATGAGCAGCCTCGCCGCCCTGGGAATCCTCCGCAGACGCGCTCGCTGAGCCTCTTCGGTCTAGCCGATCGAAGCCCCCGGGGAAAGAGACTCAGGCCTGCCTTGCACCCACCCCGGGACAGCGCCCAAACTTCTTTTCCCCTCGGGCGGAGGCCACTTTCGCGTTCCAAAACCGGCGGAATCCGGGTCAAAGCCCCCGCTTGCCACCGGCCCTGTCCCGGTGTATGGCCTGCGGCCCGGACGGTCTCCAACCCGAGACCCAACTCCCGTTTTCTCATGATCAAGTGGATTCTCCAGAAAATCGTCGGCTCGAAAAACACCCGTGAACTCCGCCGCATCCGCCCCACGGTCGAGCGGATCAAGGAGATCGAGGAAGCCCTCCAAAACGAATCAGACGACAAACTCCGCGAGAAAACCCTCGAGTGGAAAAAGCACCTCTCCCGCTACCACGAACTCAACGCCCCACCCCGGCCGGTCCTTGAACGAGCCGATGCCGAAGCCCTCGCCGAAGCCGCCAAGGAAATCGAAGCCCGCTTGGCCGACCTGCGTTCCGAATTCCCGGAGCTTCCGGCCAGTGTCGAAGCCACCGTCGAATCCATCGAGGCCGCCAAAGAAGCCTTCCGCGCCGTCGAACCCCGCTTCCGCGTCGCCCGCGACCGCTACCTTCTCCAAATCCTCCCGGAGGCCTACGCCGTCGTCAAAAACGGAGCCCGCCGCATGGTCGGCTCGCCCATCAATGTCAATGGACAGGACATGACCTGGGACATGGTCCACTTCGACGTCCAGCTCATCGGTGGCATCGCCCTCCACAAGGGCATGATCGCGGAAATGCAGACCGGCGAAGGAAAAACCCTCGTCGCCACACTCCCCGTTTACCTCAACGCCCTCACCGGCCTCGGCGTCCACGTCATCACCGTCAATGACTACCTCGCCCGCCGCGACTCCGAATGGATGGGCTCCCTCTTCCGCTGGCTCGGCCTCACCGTCGGCTGCATCCAAAACCAGATGCCCCCCTGGGAACGCCGCGATCAGTACTTCTGTGATATCACCTACGGCACGAATTCGGAATTCGGCTTCGATTACCTTCGCGACAACGGCATGGCCGGCTCCCGCGAAGACCAGGTCCAGCGCGGCCACTACTTCGCCATCATCGATGAAGTGGACTCCATCCTCATCGATGAAGCCCGCACCCCGCTCATCATTTCCGGCCCCTCCACCGTTTCCTCACACCAGTTCGATCGCTACAAACCCCTCGTCGATCAGCTCGTCAAACAGCAGACCCTGCTCTGCAACGAACTCGTCAACGAAGCGAAAAACCTCGTCGAGTCCGACCCCGTCACCGCCGGTCGCAACCTCTTCAAGGTCAAACTCGGCCAGCCGCGCAACCGTCAGCTCATGCGCCTCATGCAGGAGCCCGACCTCCGCCGCCTCATCGAGAAAACCGAGCTGTCCTTCTATCAGGACGCCCAGAAGAAGGAACTCTTCGCCCTCAAGGAAGAGCTGTTCTTCACCATCGATGAAAAGGCCAACGACGCCGACCTCATGGAAAAAGGCCGCGAGTTCCTCTCTCCTGGCGATCCGGATTCCTTCGTCCTCCCCGACCTCGGCACCCTCCTCGCGGAAATCGATGCCGATCCCGAACTGACCGAAGAACAACGCGCCGCACGCAAGGATCAACTCCAGATCCTCATGGACCAGCAGGCGGAGAAAATGCACAACATCTCCCAGCTGCTCAAAGCCTACTGCGTTTTCGAAAAAGACGTCCAATACGTCGTCGAGGAAGGCAAGGTCGTCATTGTCGATGAAAACACCGGCCGCAAAATGCCCGGCCGCCGCTGGTCCGATGGACTCCACCAGGCCGTCGAAGCCAAGGAAGGCGTGGTCATCGAAAAGGAAACGCAGACCTACGCCACCATCACGATTCAGAATTATTTCCGCCTCTACGAAAAACTCGCCGGCATGACCGGCACCGCGGAAACCGAAGCCGCCGAGTTTTCCGATATCTACAAACTCGACGTCCTCCCCATCCCCACCAACCGCCCGAACCAACGCAAAGACCTCAATGACCAGGTCTTCAAGACCCGTCGCGAGAAATACAATGCGGTGATCACCAAAATCCAGGACGCCCACTCCAAGGGCCAACCTGTCCTCGTCGGCACGGCCTCGGTCGATGCCTCGGAAACGGTTTCCCGGATGCTCAAGCGCGCCCGCATTCCCCACGAGGTCCTCAACGCCAAGAACCACGCCCGCGAGGCCGACATCGTCGCCGCCGCCGGCCAGCGCGGTGCCGTCACCATCTCCACCAACATGGCCGGCCGTGGCACCGACATCAAACTCGGCCAGGGCGTCGCCGACCTCGGCGGCCTCTTCGTCATCGGGACCGAGCGCTACGAATCCCGCCGCGTCGACCGCCAACTCCGCGGTCGTTGCGCCCGCCAAGGCGACCCCGGACTCAGCCAGTTCTTCATCTCCTTCGAAGACGATCTCATGCGGAATTTTGCCGCTGCGGATCGCATGACTTCCATGATGGAACGCTTCGGCATGGAGGATGGCGAAGCCCTTGAACACTCCTGGCTGAACCGCTCGGTGGAAACCGCCCAGAAACGCGTCGAACAACGCAACTACACCTGGCGCAAACGCATCCTCGAGTTCGATGACGTGATGAACAAACAGCGCGAAGTCGTTTACGGCTACCGCAACGAAGTCCTCACTGCCGAAGACCCGCGCCTTCTGGTCAATGAGATCATCGAGAAGAGCATCAGCGAGAGAGTCGAAGGCTTCCTCGGAGATCGCGATGATCAAAACCCCGACTACAACGAACTCATCAGTTGGGTCAACAGCACCGTTCCGGTCCGTTTCTCTGCGGATGACATCAACCTCACCAGCAGCTCGGCCGATGAAATCTCGCAACTCCTGATCTCCCGGGTCAAGGAGACCTATGTCACCCGCGTCTCGAACCTGCCTCCGGAAATCCTCGATGGCGAGGAACGTCGCATGATCCTCGTTGCCATCGACAAGCAATGGCAGGCCCACCTTTACAACATGGACGCCCTTCGCGAGGGCATCCAGCTCCGCGCCCAAGGTCAGAAGGACCCACTCGTGGAATACAAGAATGAGGCCTACAAGCTCTTCGTCGACCTCATGTCGAACATCGAACAGGAAGCCCTGCAGAACCTTTTCCGCTCGGCCACCCGCATCGAACAATTCCTCCGCCAGCACTTCGCCGCCATGCGCGAAAGCGGACCGGAAACCCAACACGCCCAGGCCGCTGCCCACGTTGCCACCACCGGCAGTTCCGGCAACATCAACCCCGCCGCCCTGCCCTCGGAATCCAGCGATCTCAAGCTGAACCTGCCCAAACGCAAGCCGCCCACTTTCAACATCGATGCCATCGGCCGCAACGCCACCTGCCCCTGCGGCTCTGGAAAGAAATACAAACAGTGCTGCGGCAAGGAATCCTGATCCGAAGAAACGGCCGATGACAGGTGGCAGATGCCATCAAAAGTAGCAGATGCGTCCCTCACCAGCCCGTTGTGGGTGCATCCTTCACCCACACGTCCAAAGCCAAGGCACCCACCAAACAACCCGCGCGAAACATCCGCTGTTCCGCCGTGCTTGGCGTCTGCGCCCTTGAAGTCCCGCCTCCCCTCGGAACTCGGAACTTGGAACTTCATTCGCCTGCGCGGGAACTGAGCTTGGCTGACAGCCAAAGGGCGCAAAACGCAATCATTGCCGACACGCCTGCAAGCCACCACACCCGAGCGTCATCACCAGCTTGGAAATTTCGATAAATCGCCAGTGGCAAGGTTTCCGTAACTCCCGGGATGAGCCCGGCCACCATGATGGTCGCCCCGAACTCCCCCATCGCTCGCGCAAATCCAAGAACCAGACCGGCGGCGATGCCCCGCCCCGCCAGCGGGATGCTCACTCGAAAAATAACCTGCCATGGACTCTTGCCTAGAGTTGCCGCCGCCTCTTCCAAATGACGCGGCACTTCTTCAAAGGCCGTACGGATGCACCGCAAAAGCAGCGGGAAAGCCATGACCGCCAAAGCCAAAACCACCGCCTTCCAGGTGAAGATCACCTCGACACCCATTCGATCCAACAAACCGCCCGCAGGCCCTTTCCGCCCGAAAAATTTGAGTAACACAAATCCGGTCACCACCGGCGGAAGAACCATGGGAAGCATGGCCAAGGTCTCAACCAAAGCCTTTCCATGCCACTTTTTCCGAGCCAGCAACCAGCCCAGCGCCAGTGCTCCAGGCAATGCCACCATCACGGCCCCAGCCGAAACGGCGAGAGTGAACACGATCAACCTGAAATCCTCGCCATTCATTTTTCCGCAAGCCCGAAACCGGCAGTGGTGAAAATCTTACCTGCCTCCTCGGACTTGAGGAAGTCCACAAACCGCTCCGCCTCAGCCGGCCGCTTGGAATTTTTGCAAACTGCCACCGGATAGACCACCGCCGGAGCCTCAGTCACCGGCGCGGTCCAAACCATTCGGACCTTTGCAGAGATCGCTGCGTCGGTTTTGTAAACGATCGCCGCGTCGGTGTTGCCCGCTTCCACCGTCGCCAGGGCTGCCCGGACGTTTTCGCAGCCAATGCACTTCGACCCCATACGCTCCCACAATCCAACCTCGTCCAACCATGCCTTGGCATAAACTCCCGCAGGCACGGCAACAGGATCACCGATCGCAATCCGGTCGAATCCCAGGATTTCCGTTGTTGACCTCATCACCCGAGCGGACTCCTTCGGCACCACAACCACCAGCTCATTTGTCAGCAGAGGGGTGGCCTTTCCCACATCCCCTGCAACCTCGAGTTTTGCGATCGTCGCCTCATCGGCCGAGATAAAAACGTCGATCGGCGCCCCTTCACTGATTTGCCGCGCCAGAACATTCGATCCCGCAAAAATCTGGATCACTCTGATCCCATGAGCTCTCTCGAACGCAGCGGCCACATCGGTCACCGTCTCCTTCAAACTTGCGGCAGCAGCCACCCGAAGCTCCGCAGCAGCCAAGGGCAGCGCGCCAGAAAACAGGAGGATAAGGAAAGCGGATTTCATAGCGGATAAGCAAAAACGCGATCTAGGGCCATCCAAGCTGCACGCCGTCCTATCGTAAGCCCCAAGCTTGTTCCATCGCCACCAAAATGACGAACACCCCCTTCAATCCTCTCCCAATAATAAAAAAATAAAAGGACACACCTTTAGTTGCCACCATCCACGGTCAGACCCGACAAAAGGATCCTATAAAAGGACAGTCCTTTAATCATCTTCCTCCTTGCCAAGCCACTCCCACCCCTCCAAGCTCCACCCATGGCTCGTCGTCGTTGGCTCGCTCCCTGGAAAGACTCCTCCCTCAAACCCGCCATCTACCA
>JALOTY010000072.1 GCA_025457665.1 Akkermansiaceae bacterium
TGGTAGATGGCGGGTTTGAGGGAGGAGTCTTTCCAGGGAGCGAGCCAACGACGACGAGCCATGGGTGGAGCTTGGAGGGGTGGGAGTGGCTTGGCAAGGGGGAGATGACTAAAGGAATGTCCTTTTATCCCAATTTATGTTAAAGCTTAAAGGATGACTAAAGGTGTGTCCTACTATGTTCTTATAGTTCGGCCCGATCCCATTTCATTCTGGGGCCCGATCCCATTTCATTCTTGGGGGGGGGCGCAGAGAGTCGACGGTTGGCGACGGGTTACCGGTGCTACGGTTCCCTGGAAACTCGGGTCAGATTGGCTCGTTTGGGCGCCGTGGGAAAAACCTTAGGATCACGAGGTGGGTCGAGCCCATCAGATCAACCGCCTTCGGCGAGCGTTTGACAGCCTTTGAGATCAAGTTTTCCTGAAGCGAGAACAGGAATCTCGACGACAGGGATGATGGCCTTGGGGCACCAGAGGGAGGGGAGGCCGGCGTCCATGAGCTTGTATCGCAGGTCGATGCACTCCTGCTCCAAGGCACGACCGGCGATGGTGGAAAGAAGAATGATGGCTTCGCCCTTTTGCTCATCCGGAATGCCGACAACGGCGATTTTTCGCTCGGCTTCAGAGTCGAGACCAAGGGCTTTGTTGATGGCGGCTTCGACCGTTTCGTGAGGAACCATCTCGCCGGCGATTTTCGAGAAACGGGAAATACGTCCCTCGATGTGGAGAAAGCCATCGTCGTCCATCCGCCCGACATCTCCGGTGCGGAACCAACCGTCGGAGGTGAGGACCTCTGAAGACTTTTTCGGGTTGTCGAGGTATCCGGGGAAGACGTTGACGCCCTTGAGCCAGATGATGCCTTGCTGGTCGAGGGGACAAGGCTGGTCCGTGGCGGGGTCGGTCAGGCGAATGGCAATTCCCGGAAGAAATTGGCCAACAGAGCCAGTTCGCGATGATGGGATGGTGATGGAATCAGGAGTGACGGTGGGGTCGGGAAGGTTGACGTTGGTGGCGGGTGAGGTTTCGGTAAGGCCGTATCCCTCCTGAGGGGTCATGCCGAATTTTTCCGCGAAAGCCTCAGCGAAACTGGTGGGGAGTTTCTCGGCACCGGTGACGACAAGTTTGAGGGCAGCAAGTTGTTCCGGCTGGACCCGTTTCATGTAGCCGCGGAGGAAGGTCGGAGTGGCGAGGAGGAAGGAGACTTTGTGTTGGGCGATGAGTTCTCCGAGGCGCTTCGATTCGAGGGGATTCGGGTAGGTGACGAGGTTCAGGCCATCGATGCACGGGAACCACAGCGTGACCGTGCTGCCGAAGGAGTGGAAAAGCGGGAGGCATCCGAGAATGCTATCGCCGGGCGAGGCATCAAGTCGGGTGGCGAACTGACAGACATTGCCGAGGACGTTGCGGTGGGAGAGGACGACACCCTTGGGGTCGCCGGACGAACCGGAGGTGAAGAGCAGGACGGCTTCTTCGTCGCCACGGCGTTTGCCGATGCCGAAAATCGCCTTCAATGCGGCAGCGGGGAGGAGTCGGGCAAGGACCACCCAGGCGATGATTTTCTTTTTGAGCGTGGGCAGGACGCGCTCGATGTGGATCAGGTCGCGATTCGGGGGCCATGGGAAGGAGGCAACCTTGCGGACGAAAGGATCGGCGGTGATGAAACGATCGACCCCGGACTGTTTCATCGCGGAGCGGACGGCTTCGTGGCTGGCGGTGAAATTGAAATTCACCGGGACTTTGCCGGCGAAGAGCACGGCAAGATTCGCGACCATACCAGCTTTCCCGGGAGGGAGGACGATGCCGACGCGCTCCTTATCGGTCTGCGCTTTGATGTAGCGCGAGAAAACCAAGGCGGCGGCGAGGAGGCGATCGAAGCCGATCTCCGAGTCATCCGAACCATCGCGGAGCTTGGTGCGCGGGTTCTTTTTCAATCCCTGAAGAACTGCCGATGCCAGGGACTCCCGGAAGAGCGGGCGGGATGAGAAGGCTTCTTCTGACGCGGCAAGGAGCCCTTGGCGGATCGCGAGTCCGGAGGCTTTTTCCGCGGGAATGAGTTCGCCGACCGTTAGCGTGAGGCGTGGAAGAGAGGAGGGTCGCTCGATGGAGAGAGCGGACTCGCGCGGGTGGTCCATGCCGAGTGGCAGCACGGGAAGGCCGAAAGAACCGAGGGTCTTGAGGGTGCGGCCGGCGATGTGGACGGGGTTGCCCTTGCGGCAGACCGCCTTGCCGTGGAGAAACAGGATGACACCGGAGCCATCGAGGTGGGCGCGGAGTTGTTCACCGGCGGCGGCGGGATCGGGGTCGTCATCGGAAAAGACCGCTCCTGAGGCATTTGTGCCGATGGCAGCGCGAAGCTCGGGTGCCAGTGGGGAATTTTCTTCGATGAGCCAGGTGATGGAACGGCCGGAGAACAGCGATTGGAGAACGGGAACATCGGCCGCCTCGACCCGGCCAGGAACGACCAGGCAAGCGGTGGTCGGAAGGCGGTCGCGGTGGAGGATCTGGACGGAGGAGCTCATGAGAGGGGAAAAGGGAATATCGGGCCGCCGCCATTACGCTATGGAAAGCGCTGCCATTCCAAGCCCGTGGGTGGAAAATTTCGAACTTGCCCCGACGGATCTGCTGGAGCGCGAGATGTGCCAAAGGGGTCGGAGGCGAGGATCGCGCTTCGAAGCCCGGAAGTCAGGGTGCATTTGCCCTCTGGCGCAGTTGTTCGAGCCGCGACAAGGGCTTTTCCGCGGGCTGTCCTGGCGGAGGAGGGGGAGCGGCCGGTTTTGGTGCGGCGGGAGCTTGGTTGGCGACTGGGGGCGGAGGGGCATCGATCCTCAGGGTGCCCCCTTGCGCGCATTGGTGAAGGACGGTGCTGCCGGTCTCAGGGATGTGAATGCGAAGGAAAAGACCACTGTGTTTGCCGACAGCAGCATCCTTGGCGATGCGGATGGGGAAATGGAGTTCGGCAGCGCCGGAATCGAATTCCAGCGGATCGGTGGCAGCTCCGTGGGGCAGCCCGATGAGTTCGGCGCGCGCCTTGCCGGTGAAGGGGCGGAGGGATTCGAGTTTCGCGATCACCGGGACATCCTTGCCTTGTTCGGTGGCGGCGAGGTCGAGGGTGGCATTCACCCAGGGCTGGGCGATGCGGAGGGTGACAAATGAGGAGGCGACCTGGACAGGGCCGGCCGGGGTGTTGGTCTCGGCGAGAACGCAGATGGGCCAATCCGCGGCGGCGGCATCGGGGTTGGCGTTGACCTCGTATTCCATTTCCGACTTTCCCGCTTCGAGGGGCAAGGTATCGGGCGCTCCGATGCCCGGGGGCTTCCAGAGGAAACGGATGGTGACGGCTTCCTGGAAAGCTTCCTGACGAGCGACGCGGATCTTGAGCTTCATCGATCCATTCGGCACGACGGGGGCGGGTGGGGGATCGATGCTTACGGTGAGCGGCGCGGGAACTGTGGTGGCAACGGCAATCTTGTTAGAGAAATTGCTGTGATAGGGGCCTTGGTTGTTGACTTCGATCTGATGGATTTCCTCGGCAAGCGGACCGCTGATGGCCGGGGCGTTTTCACCGCTGGCGTGGATACGGAAGTCATAGTAGTTCCCGGCAGGTTCAGTGCCGGGGGCGCACTCGAAGATCACCGGGAAACTGGTGAGCGAGCGGGGGACGGGTGGGACATGAAGGGTGACACCGGGTGGGAGGGCGGCGGCTTCCAGGCGGGCGTCGCAAGCGAGATTCGTGCGGGTGAGATTGACGACTGTGGCGTAACGATTTCCTGCGGGGACGGGGATGACCTTGCGGGCTTGGGAGTTGTCGCGCTCGAAGACCGGCAAGGTGCCGCGGATGGCCGGACTGCGGGTGTTGATTTCCAAACGGTAGGTGAAGTCAGGGCCCGAGCGACCGAGCTTGTCGCGGACGGAAAGAAGATATTCGCCATCCGCCGGGCAGGTCCAAGCGATGATGGAGTCGGGTGAACCCTGATCATCGTTGTTCACCAGATTCTTGTTTGCCCCATCCCGCAGCACGAGCACGGAATCGAGTGGCGAGCGAAGGGCTCGGGCAAGGATCCGGATATCGAGGTTCTGATCCTTTTTCGCCGTGAAGCGGAAGGTGTCGGCATCCGACTTTTGTTCAAGGATGCCATGGACCGCACAAGGGATGGCAGGCAGGACGGTGGCGTTCTGGGCTTTTTCGTTGGGTTCGGCCTCGTTCGCGGGGGTGAGCGGTGAGACTTCGATCCAGTTGGGTGAGGGCGAGGACTTGCCATCGCGGATGCCAAAAATGGGGAAACGTCCGCTGGCATCGGCAGGCACGGTGATGCGGTGGACGAAATCGCCGGATGCATCGCCAATGAAGCGGAAGTCGATCGTTTCGCCCGGTCGGGCTCCGTTTGGAAAGACTCCGGAAGGGCGGGGAAAGGGACCGATGTGGAGCCGGTATTGGCAGGCATCATTTCCCTCATAGGCAGCCTCGCGGACAACGATGCGGTATTCGCCATCGGCCGGTGCGACGATGGAGGCGAAGGCATCGGTGTAGGTCAAAGCGGCATCATCGCAGGAGGCGAGTTCGAAACGGTTGGGGTCGAGGATGGCCACGTAGGCATCGAAAAAAGTCCGGCCGAGCCGCATGGCCTCCACCTCGACGGCGAGCGGCTCACCTTTTTTCAGAGTGACGGCGTAGGTATCGACGTCCTCCGTTTTGCTTGTGCCCTCGATGGTCGTGCCGCTGGGAACTCGCTGGGGTTGATCGAAGCTATCATTTGGATCGACTTCGGCGACGACCGGATAGGGGCCGATCCAAATCGAGCGCAGGTAACTGACACCACCGCCGGTGCGGAGCCTCAGCGGGTGTTCGCCGAGGGGGGCATCGGGAGCGATTCGGACGCGGGCGAGGACCTGCTTGGGATCGATGGCTTCGAGTTTAAGCACCTCGATGCCGCTGCGATGAAAAAGAATCTCCCTGGGGTCGGCAAGGCGGTCGCCATGAAAGCGGAACTCCGCCTCCGTGCCGACTTGGGCACCGCGCGGCAGGATGAGTTGGAGATCGGGTGAAAAGGCATGGGCCTGGAGGGCGAGCAGCGGGAGCAGCAGACCTTTCATGATCACGCCGATGGAAGATGGGATCACGCCAGAATGGACTCGATGATCTTGCCGCCATCGACGATTTCGATCGGGCGGTTTCCGGGTGCCATCAATTCCTTGTCGGCGGTGATGCCGATCTGGTGATAGACCGTGGTGGCGAGGTCTTCGACCGTGACGCCATCGGTATCCACTTCGCCGCCGAGGGCATCGGACGAGCCGTGGACGAGGCCTTGTTTGATCCCGCCCCCGGCGAGCATCACGGAGAACACCCGCGGCCAGTGATCGCGGCCGCTGGTGGGATTGATTTTCGGCGTGCGGCCGAACTCGGTGGTGACCATGACGAGGGTTTCATCGAGCATGCCGCGTTGTTCGAGGTCGGTGATGAGGGCGGCGATGGCCTGATCGACCGAGGGCAGATCGCGTTCGATGCCGCCCTTGATGTTGTCGTGGTGGTCCCAGCCGCCGGCGGTGATCGAAACAAATCGGGTGCCGGCTTCGATGAGGCGGCGGGCGAGGAGCAAGCGCTGGCCGGGGGCGTGGCGGCCGTAGAGGTCCTTCATGGCATCCGTCTCGGCCTTCAGATTGAAGGCTTCGCGGGCTTTTTCCGAGGAGATCAGCTTGTAGGCATGCTGATAGAAGGCATCCATGGAGTCGATGGCATCGGACTCTTCCATGGAGCGGAAGTGGTGATCGACGGTTTCCAGCAGGGAGCGGCGGCGGGCGAAACGTTCCTCGGAAACATTGCCGGGGAGATTGAGGTCGCGGACCTGGAAATTTCCCTGAGCGGGATCCGAGCCGAGTGCGAAAGGTCCGTAGGCGGAGGAAAGGAAACCGGAGTTGGCGAACTCGTTCGGCACGGAAGGGACGCAGACGTAGGGAGGAAGGTTGTTTTGCGAGCCGAGTTCGTGGGAGATCACCGAACCGATCGAAGGATACTGGAGAGCGGGGGAAGGGCGGTAACCGGTGAACATGTTGTGAGTGCCACGTTCGTGAGCGGCCTCGCCATGGGACATCGAGCGGATCACCGTCATCTTGTTGGCGAGCTTGGCCAGTTGCGGGATCTTTTCGCCGAACTGGATGCCGGGGATGGAGGTATCGATCGCGCCGAAGGGACCGCGGTATTCGGAGGGGGCGAAAGGTTTCGGATCGAAGGATTCCTGGTGGGCGAGGCCTCCGGGGAGGAAAATGTGGATGATGCCCTTGGCCACGCCTTCCTTGGTGGCGTAGAATTTCTGCGCGCCCAAAGCTTGCTGCTGGAGGAAACCGGGGAGCGTCAGGCCGAGTCCGCCGAGAAGGCCGACGTAGAGGAACTCGCGGCGGGAGCGGTAGCGTTCAAGGGGATTGCCCGGGCAGGTCGGTTTCATGGCGGCGAAAAAATTGCGGATTCCGATAAGATACGGTGGGCAGGATGACTGTTTTTCAATCGATTTCCAGTCGATAACGGCGGAGCGAGGGGTCGATCTCCCGCGCCCAGCGATCGATCCCCCCGGCCAAGCCGAAAGTGGACTTCAGGCCATGCCCGCGGAACCATGAGCAATGGTCGAGCACGTGGCGTCCGGTGTGATCGTAGAGAACGATCACGCGCGCCGGATCTCCGCTGAAAAGTTCCTGCTGGAGTTCCTGCGTCATGAAAAGCGAGTCCGCGAGATGAACCGCTTCGTGTTCCTCGCGGGTGCGGGTGTCCACCAGCAGGGGCGGCGGGCTGTCGCGGAGCCACTCGGCAAGAGCGACGGGCTCGACCAGCATGGTGCGGTCATGGGCATCCGCCTCGCGGAGATGACGCAGCATTTCTTCGGGATCGTGACCTCCGGAGCGAGCGGCAAGGCTGGCGAGCGATTCCTCGTCCGGAAACCCACAGCTTTGGCACCCGCCCAGGTGGTAGCGGGCGAAAAGCGCGCGGCGAGCCCCCGGGTAGGCGGCAAGAATGGTGGACATGGGGGAATCGATGGTCGGATCGCTCACGCCGCCGACCATAGCGGCGTGCCGCGGGGATGCCAGTGTTTCAAGACGGGAGAGGCGGAGTGAAATTGCGATGGTCGGGCAGGGGAGGATGAGGCAGTATCCGCCCCCGATGGCCCACGAGAACGAGACCGACGAACCCCGCATCTACCTCCTGCCCAATCTGATGACGGCAGGAAATCTGGTGTGCGGCTTCTTCGCGGTGTTGACGATTTTCAATGGAATCGTCGAAGCCACCGGCAAGGATGGCAGCTATGCATTCAGCATTGCGCAGCCTTATTACGAAAGGGCGATCCTGCTGATCTTCGCCTCGTGTATCTTCGATTTGCTCGACGGTCGGTTGGCGCGCCTCGGAGGAAAGGAGTCGCCTTTTGGCCGTGAATTCGACTCCTTGGCAGATGTCATCTCCTTTGGCATGGCGCCATCGATGCTGATGGCCAAGGCGGTGGTGCTGGAAATCGGCGACATCGGCTGGTGGCTCGCCTGTCTGTACGTGCTGTGCGGCGCGATTCGGTTGGCGCGCTTCAATTGCATCGCCGCTTCCCCCCATCATCAACCGGGTGACTCGGACTTCCGCGGATTGCCCATTCCGATGGCGGCGGGTTTCATTTCTTCGCTGACCTTCCTGGTGATCCATTTCAATGAGGCCGACAAAAACCTCGGTCCTTGGAAATGGGTGCTGGCAGGGGCCATGCTGGGGCTTTCGATCCTGATGGTCAGCAGCGTGCGCTATCCGAGTTTTAAAAAGATCGGCTGGCGCACCAAGGGCACCCCTCTGATCATGGTGCTCGCCGCGGCCATCCTGATCACCACGGTTTGGTACTACTACATCATGCCCGCCGTGCTCTTCACGCTCTATGTGATTTACGGTTTGGTCGTGAGGCCCTTCCTGTCTTCCCGGATGCGCAAGGGGATCGAGGACATCGAGGAAGCGGGTCCGGGCGAGAATGATCAATAATTTTAAAAAACTTATTGATCCGGCTTTCTTAATAAAATATCCTGCGGGCCATCATGCAATGGCTCGCTGGCGTCCGAATGATTTTTGTGGTGGCAATGGCCTGGCTGGCCCTCGCCAGTCCGGCCTGGTCGGCGCGTTTTTCCACGGTGATCATCGATGCCGGACACGGCGGACGTGACAAAGGTGCCTTCTGGGGCGGCGTGCGGGAATCGAGCCTGAACCTCGCTGTTGCCAGGGATCTCGAACTGCTCTTGCGCCGACGCGGGATCAATACAGTGATGACGAGGCGCAGCGATGTCTTTGTTTCCCTGGGATCACGGGTGGCGATCGCGAATCGTTACCGCTCCGCCGTCTTCGTGAGTGTCCATTTCAATGCCTGCCGCGACACGCGGATCAAAGGGGCGGAGACTTTCTACTGGGGTCCATCCGGGCGGGTGCTGGCGACGGCGATCCAGCGACGTCTCGCGCCGCGGGTCGGCACGATCAATCGGGGCATCCGTCGGCATGGATTCACCGTGCTCGTGGGCACACGATGTCCGGCGGTTCTCGTCGAATGCGGATTCATCAGCAATCCCGGCGAGCGTGGACGCTGTGCCACAAGATGGTATCAGCAGACCGCCGCGAGAGCGATTTACGATGGACTGATGGCCTATCGCTGAAATTACCGGGCGGAAAAGGCATCGGGAAAATCGATGTTTCGATTCATTCTTTCGATTCGGGAGATGACGGAACTTGCGGCATGCTGCGGGCATGAAACGCCTGTTTCCTGCCATGATGTCGGCCCTGCTTCTCAATAGCTGCTTCTACACCACTCCCGGGTCTTATTCCGTTCCGCCCACGGGAGGGGCGACGGGTCCCGGGGCTTCATCGGCCGGCAGGGTGGCGCGACCGACCGTGAAGTTCCCTGCACGAGTGGCAATCGCGAGGGTGGAACCGGGCCATGGGGTTTTCACCCGGGCGGCAGACTCGGATGTCGAGTCCGAGAAGCATCTTGCCGCGGCCCAAAGCCTGCCGGGCGTGAGCGGGATCGTTTCGCTCAATCGCACACTGATGAGCAGCCAGGTGAAGTCCTACGATGAACTCGATCGCCAGGCCCGCGCGCTCGGTGCGGATTTGGTGGCCGTGTATCGCTTCGATGAAGGCAAAAGGAATTCCGATATCTTCGTGCCCCTGACCCTGGCCTCTCTGGGATTGGCACCAACGAAAACCTATCAGATCAAATCCCATGTGACCCTCATGGTCAGGGATGCGCGGACCGGATACATTTACGGCGTGCTGGAGGAAAGTGGCGAGAGTGGCGGACTCACCGCCGAGATGGACGTGCACAATGCCGCCGAACGCAGTCGGCACAAGGCCCGTCAGCGTGCCCTCGATCGCATGGCGGAAAAACTGCCGACCTTCTGGTCCTCCGCTGTCCTTTCGAAAGGGCGCTGAGGTAAAAGTCTGTTAGATAAGTTTTTTCGTTTCGGTCCGGAAATCGATGTCAGGACCATCCCCAGATCTTCGAAAAAATCACCAGACGGCGGGCGGCGCGGGTGCAGCCCATGTAGAGAAGGCTATTGCCCTGTCCCGTGGTTTTCCTGAACAGCGCGAGGGGAGAAGCTGTTAGAGCGCTTCGTTCCTCCGGGTTCGTTGTTCGAAAAGCACCGTCTCCGCATAACCGCAGGATTTGGCGAGTTCGATGGCCTTGGGGAAATCGCGGGCGACTTCGGTGGGGGCGTGGGCGTCGGAGGAAATGACGAGCGGGATGCCGGCTTCGCAGGCGAGGGCGAGGAAGGCATCGGCCGGGTAGGCCTCGGCGCAGGGTTTGTGCCAGCCGGCGGTGTTGAGTTCGATGGCTTTCCCGGAATCGGCAATGGCGGCGATGGCGGGCTCGTAAAATCGACGGAGATCGCCAGCCGGGCGGAAGGCGAACTTTTTGATCAAGTCGGCGTGCCCCATGATGTCGAAAAGCCCCGAGCGGGCCATGGCGGCATAGGTTTGCCAGTAGTGCGTCCAGAGGGCTTCGACATCGGACTCCGCCCAGCGACCGAGCCACTTGGGATTATCGAAATCCCAGTCGTCGAGGTAATGCACCGAGCCGATCAGGTAGTCCCAGGGATGGCGCGCGGCGAGGTCGGCGATCCAGCTTTCACAGCCCGGCAGCCAGTCGCATTCCAGGCCGCAGCGGACATCGATGCGGCCGGCGGCGTGCTTGCGGGCGCGCTCGATGAGTTGGAAATACTCGGGCAACTGATGCTCGAACATCCGCCAGTCATCGAAGGGCTCGGGCAGGACCGGGGCGTGGTCGGAGAGGCCGAAAGCGCTCAATCCCGCCGCCACAGCGGCATCGATGTATTCCTCAGGATCACCGCTGGCATGTCGGCAAAGAGGGGTGTGGGTGTGATAGTCGGCGGGCATGGCGGTTTCGTGGTTGCCTGAGAATCCTAAGGAGCCTTAAGCTTCGCGCAGGACACGGCACCATTCTTGATGAACGACCCAGCAAGCCAAGCCCAAGCTGTCGAGCGATTCGTCGCTCCCCTGATCGACCAATTGCGTCGCCATCCCAAGCGGGTGGTGTTCAGCGACGGGGAGGATCTGCGGGTGATTCGTGTCGCGGAAAGGTTGGTGAAGGCCGAAGCTGTGGTGCCCATCCTGCTCGGGGATGTGGTGAAAATCCGTTCCATGGCGAAGGAAAACGGGGTGAACCTGACCTTCGTGAAAGTCCTGGAGCCCCGCCGTGCTTCGGATTTCGAGCTGTTTTGCCAGCGTCTGGACAAGATCGAACGCTATCGCGGCGTGGAAGGCGCGGCGGTCGAGGAAAGGGTCGCGAAGCCGGCCGTTTTCGGTTCGCTCATGGTGCAGTACGGCCAGGCTGATGCCTTGGTGGGCGGAAACCAATCGCTCCCTGCCGCCCTGTTCCGGGCCTTCTTGCAATGCATCAAGCCGCTGCCCCATGTGCCGAAGATGTTCGGCATGACCCTGCTTTCCGCTCCGCATCTGCCGAATTTCGGGGAGAACGGGCTGGTTTTCCTGGCAGACACCGGGCTGCTCCCGGAGCCGACGGTGGAGGATCTGGCCTCCATCGCGGTGGAAACCGGCCGTCTCGCCCGGCACATGCTTGGGCGCGAGCCCACGGTGGCGCTTCTCAGCCACTCGACCATGGGTTCCGCCGCCACCGCACCTGCCCGCAAGGTGGCGGCCGCCACGGGTCTGGCCAAGGAGATGGCAGCATCGGCCGGTCTTGAGATTTTCATCGAAGGCGAGGTCCAGGCGGATGTGGCCATGGATCCGGCAGCGGCAGAGGTAAAACTCCAAGGCACGGGACAAAGGAGGTCGGCCGATGTGCTGGTTTTCCCGAATCTCGATGCCGGGCATATCGCCCTGAAACTCCTCCAGCATTGCGGGGGGGCGGTGGCCTTCGGCCCCCTGATTCGCGGGCTCGCAAGACCCGTCGCCCAAGTCCCGCGAACCGCTTCGGAGGACGCGATTTTCGGCACCGCAGCCGCAGTGGCTGTCGAGGCCATCAAATACCACGAACTCTACCCGGACGGCGAAGTCTGAGCGCCTGCGGGCCTTTCAGAACGGGATGGTCAGGCTGTCCACCAGCTTTTCCATCAGCGTCGCGTCTTCGGTTTCATCGATGACGGCAAACGCCGTAGCCGCCTCTTCCGTGATCCGGACGAGGACCTCGCCGGCCGTTACCGGGCGAGTCGCGAGTCGGCGGATTTCCCGGGGATAGCGGCGGATGCGGTGGGCGAAATCCTCTGGATGAATGACCGCTCCGCGGTTGGCGGGATCGATCATTGCCACCTCCTCCGCACCGGGAACCATCAGGAAAAAGGCCCCGGGCAGGCTGATGCCGGAGACTTCCGCCTCGAGCCGATGCGATACCAGCAGGCACAGACAGCCGAGACCGAGGGCATTGGAGGGGCGGCCGGTGGCAACAGCGGCGAGATCGTAGTGCTGGGGATTGAACTCGCCGCTGTCGTCGTGTTTCAGGATGTCCCGCAGCAAATGTCGGATCAGGCCCATGGAGCCTGCTTCATCGAAGGCGGTGGCGGATTCCTCGACCAGGAGGTCCAAGGCATCGCCCAGCGGCTGACGCAGGGTGATGCCATCGTGCAGGTAGTCGGAGAGCAGGCGGAGGAGTTCCTCGACCTTCTCCCAATCATCGGCGAGGGCCGTGGCGCCGGCGGTGGGGACGACCCATTCCTGTTCCAGCCGACGGCGACGTGCCGGCCGCAGCAGGCGGGAAAGGGTCTGGGCCTCGGCTTCGGAAAGGCTTGGCGCTTGGTCGTCGAGGAATTCGCTGACGTCGCCATCGAAACGGTCAAGCTCCCGGGCAATGGAACCGCGGACTTCGGGCGTATCGTCATCCAGCAACCGCAAGAGCGGGCGGAGGGATTCGGCGGTCGGAGGCACCTGGGACATGAATCGCCGAGAACTGAGGAGAGAGATGGTGCGCGATACTGGGATCGAACCAGTGACCCCCACCGTGTCAAGGTGGTGCTCTACCGCTGAGCTAACCGCGCCGGATGATGTTTCCCCTGCCGGGAGGGACGCCTCTGGAGGCGCTCCCCTGCGGGGCGCGGGAGGCTAAGGAAGCCGGGCCGGACCATGCAACGATTTTTTTCGTACGAATTCCCGCCGCCCGCCGCCCGCCGCCGTGGGGAGGAAGGACAAAGGTCGAAGGGCAAAGGTCAAAAAAACAGCCGGCTTCGCGGGGGGCTTGGGGGAGACGCAAGAATTCAAGACGCAAGACGCAAGACCGGAGGAACAGTCGATGCTTCGCGCGGGTTCTTGGGTGGGTGCTTTGGCTTTGGAGGTTTGGCTGCGAGACGCAGCCACCACGGCCTGCGGCGGGACGCCGCAGCTACGTTTTCCACCATCCACCATCGGCTGTTCCTTGTCGCTGCATCCGCTTCTGTTTGACCATGGACTGATGATTACTTCCGGTCCTTCGCCCTTTGGTAGCGGGAGCGGCGTTGGGTGTCCTCGATGGGGGGAGGGGTGGGGTCGCTTGGTGGTGGTGGAGATTCTTTTTCGGGTTCGGGAGTGGGGGCTTTGGCGGCGATGGGTTTCGGGGTCCTTGCGGGTTTCGGGACTCGCGGACGGGCTTGAGGGAGGCTGGGGAGGGGGAGTTTCCAGCCGGTGCGGGTCATAAGGGCTTCAGCAACGACGAGACCAAGGATGGCGAGGACAAGCCAGAGGCGGAGTTGGACGGCGTGGTCGCGTGGGGGGCGGACCCAGGCTTCGGCGAGATCAACGAGTTCACGTCCACCGGTCTGGGCGGTGATGGCCCGGAGTTCCGCGAGACGCTCGGGGTCGAAGGCCCACTCGACCGAGGCACCGACGGTGATGGGGCCAAAGGGCAGGGCGTGTTCGCCGACCTGCACAGCGCCACGGAGGACCGTGCCTTCATCGAGATCCCGCGACAGTGTGAAGCGGCCGGGCTCGATGCGCCGCCAAGGCAGTTCGTAGGCTTTGCCGTTGGCTCCATCTTCTAACAGACGAACTTTGGGAGGAGCGACGGCGAATTTCTGGGTCCAGTCATTGGTGTCGTAGAGGAGGTCGATGTTCAGCTGTGTGCCATCGAGTCGATGGCGCAGGCCGATGCCGGGCGGGAGGTCGAGTCCCATGAGCCAGCGGGTGAGGGTTTGGATGAAATCGGCATAACCGGCCCAGTCCCGGGCTTCCTTGGAGAAGTCGCCGCCGAGGGGAAACGACACTGCCGCAGTGCGGCCAAGACCACGGCGGGCCTGGGCGACGAGAGGGGCGACGTATTCATCGGTGGTGACCAAAGAGGTGGTGGCGTCCTCGCGGGCGTAGGAAAGATTGTAGCCACCGGCTTGCGGGAGCCAGTCGATCATCTTCGGCGAAACTTCCGCCCAGCGACCGGTGGGCTGGGCACCCACGGGTTCCTCGACAAAGGCGGAGCGGGCGATGGTGACGGTTTCCTGGGCGAAGATTTTCGGGATATCGAGGGCGTTTTCGGAGAAGAAAATCCGCCCGCCGCCGCGCTTGGCGATGTCTTCGAGGAGTTTGGCATCGATGTCCTTGTTCGTGCCGAGTCCGATCACCGAGACCGTGGCTCCTTCCTTCTGCATGGTTTCTAACAGCCGCTTGTAATCGCCCGGTTCCTCGGAGTCGGCGGCATCGGAGAAAAGGATGACGTGGCGGGTGCCGACATTGGTTTTCTTCAACTCGTCCCACGCCGCCTTGAGGCCCTCGTAAACGAAAATCCCGCCGCCCATCGATTCGACCTTGCGGGCGGTGCCCATGAGGGCGTTTTTGTTCCCGCCAATCTGGGTCATGGGGATGATCTTGTGCGGGGCGCTGTCCACTGCGAGCACGGCCACGCGGTCCTGGGGGCCGAGGAGATTGATCGCTTCGGCCGCACCGTTGTTGGCGAGGTCCATCTTGGTGACGTTCTTGCCGCCGGCATTGACTGTGACCGCCATGGAACCCGAGCGGTCGAGCACGATGGCGAGGGCGACGGCGAGTTTGCGGTGTTCGGTCTTCAGCTCCATGGAGACGGGGAGCAGGGGATCGATGGACGATTGGAAATAACCGCCCGAGCCGAAGGAGTATTTCCCGCCGACCATCATGAATCCGCCCGCCTGTTCGCGGACGAAGAAGTCGAGGGCGTTGAGGAAATCGCGGGGGATTTCGTAGGCGGGGATGTTGTTGAAGACGACGGCGCGGCAACCGGAAAGCCGGCCGGGCAGGAGGCTTTGGGATTCCGTTTCGACATCGACGGTGAAATCCAGCGAACGTAGTACTTCGGCGAGTGGATCCGGCTCGTAATTCGTGACCACGAGGACGCGCGGGCCGCCGGTGATCTCGATCCAGCGGGAGGCGCGGTTGTTGCCGAGGTGGGCATCCGATTCCGGGATGACCTCCGCCTCATACTCGAATGCGCCGGTGGCGGGAATACGGTCGGTGAATTCCGCGCGGCCGACGCCATTGACGAGTTCGACCTCGGTATCGAGCAGCTTGCGCCCGGCGCGGCGGATCGAAAGCGGGACCTTGCCATCGACCGAGCCGCGAACCGTGACGGAGAATAGGAAGGGCTCGCCGGCTTGGACGCGTTCGGGGAGATCGATGCGGGAAATGCGGAAGTCATCGAGCGTTTCATCGCGGATCAGGCGGAAATCGAGCGGGATGCCGCGTTTTTCCAACAGAGCGGCGGCTTCCGTCAGGGGTTCGGTGGAAAAGCCATCGGTGAAAAGAAGGATGCGCGAGGGCCTGTCTTCATCGGCAAGCGAGGCGATGTGGCTGAGGGCGAGGTTCGTTCGCGTGAGTTTGCGGGAGCCGGTGAATGTGGCGCCATCGGCTCCGTGTTCGACAATTTCCGCGGCGTAGTCGTGAAGGATGAGTTGATCGCGACGGGAGGGGCGGGATTTCTCCAACAGGCGTTGCCATTCCGGCAGGCCCTGATCGACGAGATCCTCGGTGGAATCCGAGCGGTCGAGCAGCACCCAGAGGTCGAGCGAGTCATCGCGGCGGACCAGCGTGGGATCGGCCAGCAGGATGGTGGCGAGCAGCAGGATGATCAGGCGCAAGGGTGAGAACAGGCGCAGGCTCCGCCACATCCACCCGAGCAGGAGCAGGGCGGGAAGGAGAAGGAACCATTCGGGAGCTTGGAAGGTCATGGCAGCGGGTAATCTAACAGAAATGATATCGGCTCGATTTCACTTCGCGGGGTTGAGGGCGGGCTGGGCTTTTTCCATGGCACCACGTTCCCGGGTGTAGAACCAGGAGATGAGAAGGGCGGCGAGAAGGATGACGACCCAGGCGCGCCACCAGTGGTCCTCGCGGGTGTGGCGTTCGATGCTGGCGGGTTTGCTTTGATCGACGGTGCTGGTGGTGGCGCAGGCCTTGAAATCGGCCTCGCGGGTATCGGCGAAATAGACCCCCGACTCTAACAGCGTGAGATCTCCCTGGGTGATGCTGAGATATCCTGGGCTGCCGGGGGCGGTGAGATTGAGGGTGGCGGTGCCGGGTTGGTTGCGGGTGATGACTTCGCCGGTGGCCAGGTTTTCCATGCGGATGGCGGCGGTTTCCCCGGGCTTGGCGCTGAGGCGGAGCGGTTGGGAGGTTTCGAGATTGGCCCGGTAGCCGGCGACCTTGCGAGTGCGGAGGTCTTCGACGAAACGATGCAGGCAAACGATGAAGGCCGGCTGGGTGGCGGCATTCGAGAGGCGGAGGTCGAAGTTGAAACAAAGCTGGCGCAGCGGTTCGCGGCCTTCGGTGGCGATTTCGCGGAGGAAAATCAGGGGACGTGTGTCCTGCCAGAGAAGCACGTCATCGGAGGTCTGGCGATCGAGCTGGATCGACTCCCTGACAAGCAGCGGCTGCCAATTCAGCGCGCTGACGAAAGGATGATCTTCGGCAACAATGCCACCCTTGAGGAAAGCACCCGGGCGGGTTTCATCGTTTACGAAGACGATGGCGTTCGACGTGGGCAGCGCGGGATCGAGAGGGTCGTAGGAAACGATGGCAAGGTCGGCCTCCGCGGCATCGTTCACCGTTTCCATGGCCTCAAGCGAGCGGGTGAGGCGCTGGGCGAGGGTTTCGAAGGCGGGTGCGGTGGCGGTGAACAGCTTGAGGGACTTGGGCGCGGGGCGGACGATGGGCAGGATGTCATCGAGCGTGAAGCGGTCTCCGCTGAGAGTGATGACGGCGCGGTCTTGTTGAGAAGGGAGAGCCGCCTGGATGGCGGTGATGCCGCCGGGTTCGATCTGCAGCGGCTTGGGTTCGGTGGCGCTGCCATCGGGGTAGCGCACTTGCCAGGTGCGCTCGGCTTTCGCGGAGCCGTGATTGCAGACCACGGCGCTCCAGACGGTGGAGCCTTCCTTTTCCTCGAAGCTGACGCCGGTGAAGCCGACATTATCGATGGGTTCGCCGACGGTCAGTTGGCTGGCATCGAAAGGCAGGGCTTCCACCGGAGTGTCACTGGCGTAGATCACGGCACCATCGCGCCCGGCGATGGAGCGGGCGATCTGCAGGGCGGGGGTGGGATCGGTCATGCCTGCAGCGGGGTTCCATGCGGCGATGGCGGCCACGGCCTCTTCGATGGAACTGCCGGCATAGATTCTTTCCGATCCGGTGGCGGATTCCATGACTGTGAGGTCGAGCGTGGAGGCCGCGCCGCGGAGCGGGGGGATCTGGTCGGTGATGGCCTTTTGGAGGCTGTCCTTGAAAACGCCCATGGATGCCGAGGAATCGAGCACGATGGCGACTCGCTGGGTGCTACGAGGTTTCTGGTAGCGGGGTTCGGAGAGAAGCCAGGTGAGGAGAAGGATGGCGAGCAACTGCATCCACAGCGGGACGGAATTCATCAAGCGATCGAAGCGGCGGCCGCTGGCGGATTCACGCTGGGTCTTTTCTAACAGAAAGAGCGTGGAAACCGGGACGACCCTTGCCTGCCGCTGGAGGAAGTGGATGGCGAGGATGGCGGGGATGCCGAGGAGGGCCCAGAGGCCGGCGGGATTGTTCAGGAACAAGGCGGGCGGAGAGATGGGGTTTCAACTGACGGTTTCGAAGGCACCGGATGGCACGGCTTCGGTGAACAGGGCGGTCTCAAGATCGGGATCCGCGGCGACACGGGCAAAGGCGGCGTGGTGGCGGCGTGACGAGGATTTCCACAGGGAGAAATGGCGGGCGTAGGATTCCTTGTAGCGCTTGAGCACCCCGGCTTCGACCCGGTGGGGGTGGCGTGAACCGCGCTCGGCATCGATGAACTCGTAGTTCCCGTCCCAATCCGGCGAGGCTTCGGCGGCGGTCCATGGCGTGAGCAGGATGGGTGCGCCGTGGCGGCTGGAAAGCAAGCGCAGCAGGGGCTCGGGGTCGCCCTCGAAGAGCAGGTCGGAAATGATCACGCGGATGGCATTTTGCCGGAAGGGGATACGCGAAAGGTCGGGTGCGATGGCGGGCTGGGTGGAGGGAAGCGCGCGGGCTGTGGCGAGCCAGCGGTGGGTGGCGACTTCATCGGGCGGGATGGCGCGGGCGGTTTCGCCCCGGACGAGATGAATCGATGTGGCTGCACCGGAGTGGCGGGCGCTCTCGAAGACGAGATAAAACAACTCGGCGGCGCGGGTGGCTTTGATCGGCTCGAACCACATCGACTCCGAGGCATCGAGCACGATATCAACGACCGGTCGGACCTCCTCGCGGTAGAGTTTCATCGTGTAATTTCCTGTGCGGGCATAGGCCTGCCAATTGATATGGCGTGGGTCATCGCCGGGGACGTAGGTCCGGTGGTCCTGGAAATCGAGCGACGATCCTGTGCCGGCACCGAGGAATTCGCCAGCGGCTCCTTTCCAAACACGGGAGCGGAGGGGCAGGCGCAGTCGACCGGCGGCGGCGAGGGCGCGGTTGTGGCAGGCGGTGAGTTCCTCGCGGGTCATGGCGGATCGGATTCGATGTTCATGGGCTTGGCGAGGTCGCGCAGGCGGATGGCGGCGAAGAGGCAGAGCAAAGCGGTGAATCCGCCGGTCCAGGCAAGTGAGTGGGGCAGAACGAACTCCGGCCTGAAGGACGCGGAGAGATCCATCATCGTGAAAGTCACCGGTGGCAGCCAGACGAGCCACCAGAGGAAATCATTTTGTGGCGCTCCCACCGAGTTGGCGAAGATGCTGACGACGATCGTGGTCACATAGATGGCGATCAGCACGAGACTGTACATCGTGAAGCGTTGCTGGACGCGGAAGGGGGCGATGATGAGCGCGGGGAGGACGATGGAACCGGCGATGCCGAGGAGGTAGATCCAGGCCTCGGGACCGACCGGATCTGCGGAGCCCACGTGGACGATGGCGGCGACCAAGCCGATCATGGGCAGGGAAAAGAAAACTCCCGAAGGCCAGCCGGGGTGGAGAAATGTCGCAGCGAGATAGCCGAGCGGGCCGCGATTGAGAAATCGATCCGTGATCGGCCCAAGCGAGTAAAATGCTTCCGTGTAAGCCAGCAGGATGGCGGGAAGGGCGATCAGGGTGGCGATGATGGCCCAGACTCCGGTCGGTGCCTTGATGAAAGTGGCGGTGAGCAGGGTGATGCCTAACAGGCCGAGTCCGACAAGCCGTCTCAGCGTGCTGTGGTTTTCCACGATGGGGGCGATCATCGAGACGCCGATGCCCAGAGCCGTCCAGCCGAAGTAGCAGGCGCTGATCATGAAGGCGAACACCGCAGCATAGCCGCCATCTTCGTCGCCGCTTGCCCATTCGACGAGGCCACTGAAATCGGAGCGGTCGAAGGGGATCGAGAAAACCGGAGTGATCATCAGCGCGGCGGCGAGCAGAGGCAGCAGGCCGCGGAGGATGACGGAGGGCACGCAGGAGATGCCGACGATGATGGCGGTGAGGACGGCGGAAACGACGAAGATGATGAAAAGCAGGCTGAGTTCCCCGAAGAGATTCATGCCGCCGAGCCAGTAGCGGAGCACGAGGTAAGGGGCGATAGCTGCGAGCAGCAGGGCGGACTGGGCGACCAGCGAAACCCATTTTCCGAGCACGATTTTCCAGGCGTTGAGGCGGGTGAGCACCATCAGCTCGATGGTATTGTGATGGATTTCCCGGTGCAGGGTGCCGATGCCACGGATGGGCTGGATGATCAGCATGGCGAGGCTGAAGAAAAAGAAGACGATGCTGCTGATCGCACGACCGGCTTCCTTGGGGTCGTTCGCGCTGCTGGCCATGGCGATGAGCATCACCACGCCGAGAAGGATCTGCATGGTGAGGAAGACCGAGATGAATGTCTTCGCCCGCAGCCCCTGGCGCAGCTCTTTGACGAGCATGGGCGAGAGCTTGTCGCTGAAGTCGGAAAGCCGATCGGCCACCAGCGCGGATGCGGGTGTGGCGGACGGGGGATCGGGGTTCAGTGTGGAGGCGGTGGACACGGTGGTGCGGGGCGGGAAAAGGGCCGATCAGTGTGGCGCAAAGGTGGGAGCGGGCGGCGGGGTGCTTTCCGGGCGTGCGGTTTCACCACGATCGAGACGGCCGAGCATGTCGATGAAGGCGTCTTCCAGATTCCGCTGTTCCTTGTGGAATTCGGTGACGCGCAGCCCATCGCGGATCATGCGGGCGAGGACTTCGGCGGCTTTCTCGGGATCGCCACTATCGATGCGGATGCGGCCGCCGAGTTTGCGGGATTCGAGGAACTCGGCGTAGGGATTGACCGAGCACCATTCGGAGAGTCGGCCGGGATCGCCGGTGATCTGGACATCGTAGAGCATGCCACCGGCGGCATCGGTGCCCTGCTTGAGGGACTCGGCATCACCATGGTGGACGATGCGGCCGTTGTTGATGAAGAGCAGGGAATCGCACATCTCGCCAAGTTCGGAGAGGATGTGGGAGGAAATGAAGATGGTTTTCCCTTCCTGGGCGAGAACCCGGATGAGGTGCTTGAGTTCGACGCGGGCCTTGGGATCGAGACCCGCGGCAGGTTCGTCCATGATCAGCACCTGCGGATCGTGCAGCAGCGCGCGGCCAAGGCAGAGGCGCTGGGTCATGCCTTTGGAAAGTTTGTTAGAGAAGCGTTCGGCAAGGGGGATGAGGTCGGTGAACTCCATGACTTCCTGAACGCGCTGGCGACGTTCCACCCCGGAGTAGCCGAAGGCGCGGGCGTAGAAATCGAGGTATTCGAGCACGGTCATGTGCTCGTAGTTGCCGAAATGGTCGGGCATCCAGCCGATGAGGCGTCGGACCTGATCCGGGTGGTGGACGACATTGATCCCGCAGATTTCCGCGAGGCCCATCGTCGGGTAATCGAGCGAGGCGAGAATCCGCATCGTGGTGGTCTTGCCGGCGCCATTGGCCCCGACGAACCCGCAGACGGAGCCATGGGGAATCTCGAACGAGATCCCGTTGACGGCCTTGAGCTGGCCGAAGTAGCGGTAGAGGTTGTGGACGCGGATGGCGCTGTTAGACATAAGGTCAAAGGGCGAAGGTCAAAGTTCAAAGGGAACAGCCGGGGGTCGTGCGGGCTCTTGCGGTTGCTTGGGGCTTGGCTGGTGGGTCGAAGGTGGAAGGTCAAAGTTCAAAGGGAACAGCCGAGGGTCGTGCTGGCTCTTGCG
>JALOTY010000073.1 GCA_025457665.1 Akkermansiaceae bacterium
CGATTCCGAAGTCGGCCATGAAGTCATCGAACTCGATCCCGATGCCTTCAAATACGTCCTCGAGGACGATGGCACCGGCTGGTTTCACCTCTCTGTCGGCTTCGATGTCGGCGGCAAACAACTCGACCTCCTGCCCATCCTCGCCCAACTGCTCGACCGCGGTGCCACCGAAGTCACCCTCGAATTCCCCGCCGAGGGCAGCTTCCTCCATCACCTCGATGACGGCCGCGCGCTGAAACTCCCCGCCGACCGCATCCGCCGCATCCTCAAGCAGTTCGCCGCCTTCCTCGATCCCCGCCGTTTCAAGGGCTCCAAGCTCAAGCTCCACCCGCTCGACGCCGCCACCCTCGCCCACGCCGATCCCGAACGCTTCGCCCCGCCGGCAAAACTCGGACAACTCATCGAGTCCCTCAGCAAGGGCGGCTCCCATCCATCATCCACCATCTCCCATCCACCATCCCTCAAGGCGGACCTCCACGATTACCAGCGCGCCGGCTTCGAATGGATGCAGTTTCTCACCCGGCACGACCTCCACGGCATCCTCGCCGATGACATGGGCCTCGGGAAAACCCTGCAAACCCTCACCCACATCCTCGCCGAAAAAGAAGCCGGCCGCATGAATGGCAAGCCCGCCCTCGTCGTCGCACCCACCTCCGTGGTCCCGAACTGGCTTGCCGAAGCCCGCAAGTTCGCGCCCTCGCTCCGCCCGCTGGTGCTCGATGGCCCCCAGCGCCGGAAATACTTCCGCTCCATCCCCTACGCCGACCTCGTCCTCACCTCCTACGCCCTCCTCCAGCGCGATGCCGAGCAACTACGAGGGTTCCAGTACCATCTCCTCATTCTTGATGAAGCCCAATACATCAAGAACCCCGCCGCCAAGGTCGCCAAGGCCGCCTGCGAGATCGAGGCACGCCACCGCCTCTGCCTTTCCGGCACGCCGGTGGAGAACCACCTCGGCGAACTCTGGAGCCAGATGCGTTTCCTCATGCCCGGCTTCCTCGGTGGCCAGGAGGACTTCAACCGGCTTTTCCGCAAACCCATCGAAAACGAAGGCAACGCCGAACGCCAGGCCGCCCTCAAAGCCCGCGTGGCCCCGCTCATCCTCCGCCGCACCAAGGACCAGGTCGCCAAGGAACTGCCGCCGAAAACCATCCTCGTCCACCCGGTGGAACTCAACACCGCGCAAAAGGACCTCTACGAAACCGTCCGCGCCACCATGGACAAACGCGTCCGCCAGGCCATCGCCATCAAAGGCCTCGAAGGCTCGCGCATGCTGTTCCTCGAAGCCCTCCTCAAGCTCCGCCAGATCTGCTGCGAACCGAAACTCCTCAAGTTCGAAAACGAATCGAAAATCGAAGCCGATGCCGCCGGCTCCGCGAAACTCGATTACCTTGCCGACCTGCTCGACACCCTCGTCGAGGAAGGCCGCCGCATCCTGCTCTTTTCGCAGTTCACCAGCATGCTCGACATCATCGCCGCCCACCTCGAACAACGGCGGATCCCGTACTTGATGCTCACCGGTGCCTCGAAGAACCGCGGCGAACTCGTCGAAAAATTCCAAACCGGCCAGATCCCGCTTTTCCTCATCTCCCTCAAAGCCGGCGGCACCGGCCTCAACCTCACCGCCGCCGACACCGTCATCCATTACGATCCCTGGTGGAACCCGGCCGCCGAGGCCCAGGCCACCGACCGCGCCTACCGCATCGGCCAGAAGAACCCGGTCTTCGTCCACAAACTCATCTGTCAGGGCACCGTGGAAGAGCGCATCTTCCAGCTCCAGGCCCGCAAAAGCGAACTCGCCGACGCCCTGCTCGCCGACGCCGCCCAAGCCGCCGCCCCCGACGCACAACTCCTCTCCGCCCTCCTCGCGCCGCTGGGGTGAGGTGGGTCATTCATCACCGATCAATACGGGCTTGAGGTCTTATGCTTCAGGCTGCCAATAGTCCGACTCCACCTTCACCTCAATCAGGATGAGGTCATCTTCCAGACCAGAAGGGATGAGCACAGCCCCAATCAGTTTCTTTGCCTCATACACATAGTATTTAGCTCGACTCTGAGTCATCGGAACCTCGATGTCTCCAGAGGTAAACGTCTTTTCATATTGATTGGAACCAACGATGCGCAGGTCTTCTCGCAAAAGAGTGCCTTTGTCGTTGAGAAGAATTCGATGCACTGACTTCGAAGCAGGCTGAGGTGGATCCGGCTGCTCCATTCGCGAACAACGCGCAGTGATCAAAGCCGCCCCAAGCACTGCGGCAGCGCCAATCGATGCGATGAAAACCTTACGTCGGAAATGAGGGTGGTTTGTAACGGCGGGGGGATTCATGGCTGGTGGTTTGGTTGATCATTGCGAGTGAACGGGGGGTGGGTGGGACAGCGAATCAAGCTGCACTAGCGCTCTTTCCAAGGAGGCGTCGTTTGAGATCTGCGGCAACCTCGGGAAGAAGACGAAACTGAAGCTCTTGCCTGGGACCAATTTTCTCTTCCATTACTTCGATGGCTGGCTCAGCCCGGTCCGCGAGCGAACGGATCAAGGCGGCCGGATTGGGCACCTTGTAGCCGGCTGCCCGGAGTAACGTGGTCACGTCGCTCGTCTTCACATCCGGACTGCCCTGCTCCTCGCTCCTAATGATGCATGCGATCTGCAGCGCGGTGACCTCGCTGATCAGGCCTTCCTTGAGGTAGTCATATGCCTTCGCAAGGATCGGGCTTTCCGGCTCGTCGTCGGATTCATTGTGCCCCGGCCCTGGAATAATCTCGCCGATGTCGGGAACATCGTCCGGCCACAGCATTCGGCAGTCTTTCTGCAGTTCTGCAATTTTTGCCGGATCGTTAGCTGTCAATGTCTCCACTGCTGTTCGGAACCCAACGACCGCCGGATGCGCGAAGAACCCCGAACCTGAAAATTCCCTCACGGTGAAGAGGTTATCGAAAAGAAGCGCCAAGCAGATTCTCCTTGGAATCTTGGGCCCATCGAGAATCTCGTAGATCTGCCCATAAGGTTTCATCGGGGGTATTTTTGCAGATGCAGCGTGGATCGCCAGCATTTTTTTGGATTTTGGAGCAAGGCGATGCTTTGCGCCATGCAATTTGAAAAAGAATCGACATAAAGGATCATGGTTTATGAAACCATACTATATATTGTATGTCGTGCCATTGATCCAACCAGAAGGGAATCATTTTCCGGGCTGAGTCGCTTTCTCCATTCAGGCGCACCCATACAATTCTTATGGGGTTGATCCGGCAGCCTCAGCGTCGCATCAGCGATGCTTGATGCCAATAGTGGAATCCGAGCGGTGAGGTGCCACGGATCTTGTTTAGGAACGACCATGGCCCATCGATGGCGACAGAGGCGAGTTCGCGAAGATCGCCAGGAGGTCGAAATCCTTCGGTGAGCAGTGGTTCCGTGGTATCCTCCTGCCTGAGTACCTCGACCAGGATCGCCACCTTTCCCGCTGCGGCAGCCGCCTCGGGAACTCCGAAGGAGCAGCCCGCCAAGTAGCCTTGCATCGGCCGGACGCACCTCTGAATCAACCGGTCGTGATGCTCAGATTGTTTCGGGTTGCGGAAACTTGTCTGCAGCGCCGCCTTTAGAGTGTCTTCCAGCACCTCCTCGATCGTGAAGCCTCCGCCGCGGTATCCATTTTCCTTCTCGAAGGACGCGCGGTAGGGGGCGGCACACAGCCGAAGATCCGGGCAAAGGTCGAAGAGCTCTCCGATGTCGAAAAGCTGCTTGCCGATCTGCATCAGGTCGCCCTCGCCCCCTTGGGCATTCTCATATCGAACACCGATCGTGTTGGGAGCGAAGGCGGTCAGCTTGTCGCCCAGAAGCGCGGGGACGGTGGGAACCAGCACCTCGACGCTTTCCTCGGTATCCATCCACGGTTGTGCCACCTGCTTGCTCTCGTGCTGTAAGTAATCCCAGCCACCCTCCACCACGTCCATCAGGACGTTTCGTTCCTGGCCTGGACGCAGGACGGAGGGGTAGAAAAAACGGAAATGGCGGCGGTTTGGCTGGCCACGGAAATCGCGGATGTCCTCGTCCAGCCGGCTGAACGGAGCTTGGGTGGCGATGTTCCGCAGCGCGGAAACGAGTTCCTCCCCAGCCACCGGGCTGATAATGTCGATGTCGATCGATAGACGCCTGAGGACCGGGACGTGGAGCAGGATCGAAGTCCCGCCTTTGAACAAAAACGGCAGGGAAGAATGGGAAAGGTAGCCCAACAGGATAAACGCATGGAGACAGTTTTCCACCAGCTGGTCATCGTTCACCCGGAGGTCCGCAGCCTGTCGCAGGATGCGGGCCTCGTTGAGGCTGGAAAGAGGGATCAACGGCTTCATCTTCAATTTTCGTTGTGGTTTGACCCGCGAATCAGTCTATTATCTCCACTTTTTCAAAAATTGTGGAGATAGTAGACAATTCCAACAAATCGCTGAATCCTACCCTCCGACGTTTCATGTAGAACGCCAGCTCGCTGATTTTCAGTCGATTGCGAGAAATCAAGCCTCGTGCCAGATCCTTGAACTCGGATTCATCCATGACAGGGAGCTGCCGCCGCTCGATGCAGAGGTCCACCAGAACCTGTTCCGCCGAAGCGTGAGGGGGAACCGACGGGGTTTTCGAAATCAGCGGCCGGAGGATGAGGGAACGGGACGTGGGGACATAGTTTACAAGGTCCGCTTTCCCGGGATGCAGCCACACGTCGTAACCCCGCTGTTTCAGCAACTCATAGACCGGACCCATACTCTCCCGCGGGCAGGAGACGAAACACAGCGGCGTGTTGAAAAGGTGCCGCATCCAAGGATTGAGCTGGGTCGTGGCCCATGCGGTGAAATCGAGCAACGGGAAGTTGTCCTGCATTTCCTTCACCAACGGCTGTACTGGTGCTGAATCCAGCAAGGCTGATTCAGGAAGCGAAGAGTACCAGCCACGTCCGGCATCGAACAAGAACTTCTCCTCTACCGCCTCGGAAAGATACTTGCGCAGGGTGTCGTCCTTGAGGTCTGGCCAGGTTTCTCGGGCGTGCTTCTTGATCGCCTCGAAGGAAACGTAGGGATGCTTCTCTCCGAGGCCGCGGATCTTGCGGAAGAGCGCTTCCTTTTTGTCGGGCTCGCCATGGCGGCCGACGGCCTCGGGCGTTCCCACCGCCTCCTCGATCAGCGCGATCTCGGCGGGGGTGAGGGAGAAGAGGCGGTAAACGATGCTGTCGATCTCGCGCTCGGTGGCGCGCAGGGAGTCCTTGTCGCCGGATTTCGCGAAGCCGGCGGCTCGCTCAGCGAGGGTGGCGAGGCGGGCTTGGTCCTCGGGGGTGGCGGGGGGGATGGGGAATTCTTCGAGTCCAGCCGGCTGGACCTCGAAATACCCATTCTGTTTCTCTACAAAGACCTTTTTAGCATATGCAAAGAACAACGAAGAATTCAGCAAGCTCACAATAAAACCAGCATCCTCACCCGCAGGAAGGAAATACGCTGTGTTCGCCAAAACAGTTCCTGCTTCAACCAAAGCGAAAGTTGGGCGAAGCGAAATCTTGGTCGAGACAATCATCGGACGGTCAAAATCGTCCCAGTATGTGCACGAGCGGAGTTCCCAGTAGTAATGGCCCTGATCTGAGCGGCGAATAAGGTCATCCCTATATTGCGCGTGGAATTTATGAATTCCCGGGTGCTCCTTTTTGTAGGTTTTCTCGGCCTTCTCCGGATCTTGGTTGGACCAAGGGTGGTGTTCGTTCTCAGATGACGGTAGCTTGATCAGGGTTTGACCACTCTCTCTAACATACCATCTTTCGATGTCGCGGCCGCGTAGATACGGTTTTAAAATCTTTGAGGATTTTCGCTCTGAAATTTCAAGCTCACCACTGACACTAGAAGGAATTACAAATGCTTCGTTCAAGCCAGTTGTTATTCCTCTGTAAACTCTTGATTTCGAATGTTCCCGAAGGGTGGCACCGGACTTTCTAAGTTTTTCCAGAAGTCGTATGGAATCGATACTTTCTATGCGCCAACCATCATCAGCGAGGTTCGTCTGCGAAAGATCAATGCCTTGCTGTTCGACGGTCTCGGAAAGGCGACCAATACAATCTGCAATTTGCCAACTATACGCACGTAAATTGCTATTTGAAGGGGCCTCGCCCTTTGTGCCAATAAGAATTGAAGCATAGGCAATGGCATCAAAAACGGGCGCGTCGCCGAAATCAATGAGAGTATGGAGCCTAAGATTCTTGGTGAGGAAGGGGCGCAGTTTTTCACCGTAATCGGCGCGGTAGTATTTGTTGGAGGTGATGAAGGTGAGCGTGCCGCCAGGGCGTAGGAGATTCACCGCCTGTTCGTAGAAATAGACGAAGAGGTCGGCGGTGCCGGTGAAGCATTCGTAGCCTTCGCGTTTCAGCAGCGGCTTGTATTCGCGAATGGTTTCCTGGCGGACATAGGGCGGATTCGCGAGCACGATGTCGAAGCCGCCGTTTTCGAAAACTTCCTGGAAATAGAGGCGCCAGAGAAAGAAGGGGCGTTCGGAGGAAAGCTGGAGATCGCGGAGCTTGGCGGCTTTTTGTTCGAGCGCGGCGAGTTCGGCTTGATAGGTGTCCACCAGCCGCTCGCCTTTCGCTTTCGTCCAGCTCTTGGTGCGGGCGATTTTCCCGGCGAGCATCTTGCGCTGTTGGTCGAGCAGGCCATCGATGCGGTCGCGCTCGAAGCCGATGGCGTGGTCGAGATGTTTGAGAACCTCGCCGTCGATGGTGGCGTGGCGTTGCTTTTTCCTGACGGGATCGGTTTCGGAAAAGTAGTCGCGGAGCAGCGCGGCGATCTTTTCCTTCCGTTCGGTGACCTGAAGTTCCATCTGGGTCTTGGCATCGTCGAGCGAGAACTCGCCTTGTCCGCCGATCAGCTCGGTGATGGCGTAAGAGGATTGGTTTCCGCTAGCGATGCGCGAGAGGTCGATGCCTTCGAAAGATTCGAGCAGTCCGTCGCCCTGCATGATCTTGTAATCCAGATTCGGCAGCGGCCTTGGGATTTCCTCATCGACGACGAGGGCGAGCCAGAAGCGGAGGCGGGCGATCTCGACGGCACCGGGGTCGAGATCGACGCCGTGGATGGAGTTCTTGATGATCTCGCGCTTGAGGCGGGCGCGGTCTTCCGGGGTGTTGAGTTCCCAGTTGAGCGTGAGGCGGGTCCAGAGGATTTCCTGGAGCAGGCCGATGGGGAAGGCACCGGAGCCGATGGCGGGATCGCAGATTTTCACGTCCTCCAACAAGGTCGCGATCTGCTTGGCGTGCTGGCGGACGAAGCCGTCCTTGGCGAGGCGGGTGAGGTCCTTTTCCGCGAGCAGGGTGCCGATTTCCGGGTCGGGGCCAAGGTGGGTCTCGAGGTAATGGCGCAGCGACTCGCGGGCCATGTATTGGACGATGGCCTTGGGGGTGTAGAAGGCGCCCTTGTCCTTGTTGTCTTCGAGGAGGTTCTCGAAAATGTGGCCGAGCATCTCGGGATCGATGCCGACCTCGTGGTCCTCGGGGTCGTTCTCATCGATGGTGAAGTGGTATTCGCCGAAGAAGCCGAGCAGTTCCTCGAACAGCAGCGGCGGGAAGTCCAGGGCGCGGAGGGCGGGCGCGTCTTCCTCGAAGAGGCCGCCATTCAGGTAGGGCAGGCGCGTGCCGGTGAGCGGGAAGAGGTCGCCCTTGCGGTCGGGGGTGTTGAGCGCCTCGAAGAAGAGCGGGGCGAGGTAGGCGGAGTGGAAGCGGTCGGCCTGGCCGTCGGCTTTGGCTTTCTCAAAATATCTCGCGATGAAATCCTCCTCGCCCTGCGACCAATCGGTGGAGCCTGCCGGGCAGCCGAGCCAGCGTTTCTTCTGCAGGAAGTGGAGGAAGACGAGTCGGCCTAACAGCTTCTTGGCGAAGTCGCGGACCGGTTTGTCGGCCTTGTCCTGCTCTTTGGGATCGATGAGAACGGGAATGTCGAAGGCGGCGCGGGTGGCGGCGGCCTTGTCGGCGGTGAGGAGGTGGGCGGTGAAGCGTTCGTAGAACTCCTTGTAGCGCTTGAAGAAGTCCTTGTTGAGGCGCTCGACGGAGAAGGCGCGTTCGAGTTCGTCGAGGGCGAGTTTTTCCTTTCCCTCCAGCTCCTTGAGGCGACCGGCGGCGGTGCGGCAGGTCTCGCCGGGGCCTAACAGAAACGTGAAGCGGCGCGGTGAGGTCTCGCTGTGGGTGACGGCGAAGGTTTCCGGATCGAGCGTGGTGCGGCGGGAGGCGTAGGTGAGCCGCCAATCTTCCTTGCCCGGCTGGTGGAAGACGGCGAGCACGGCATCGCTGCTGCCGGGGACGATGAGTTTCCCGATGAAGTTCCGCAGGACGATGCGGTTGCGGGCGAGTTTGACGGTATCCGACGCTTCGACTTCGACCAAAGCAACACGGCTGCCATCGGCGAGCTGGAGATGGCCGAGCTGGCGGGTGACGGAGACGGAGTCGTGCGGGGCGTCGATTTCCGAAGGCGTGGCGAGCAGGGTGACGGAGCCGTCCGGGAAAAGGTCGCGGAGGATCGTCGTCCAGGTTTCGCGTCGGTAGCGGGACCGGAGGAGAGGTTGCAGGGTGAGGCTCATTTCCGGGTGGCGAGGCTTTTGACGTGGGGGTAGGCGAGGATTTTCGCGTCGCAGGTCAGAACGGTGAGGCGGTGGACGCGGGCGGTGGCAACGATGAGACAGTCGCCGGGGTCCTTGTGGTCCCACTCGGGCAGGCGGGTGGAGTCGATGGCGATCTCCGGCGAAATCTCGAGGATCTTGACCCGGTTTCGCGGCAGGGCGATGCGGCAATAGTCGGCGATGGGAACGCCAAGATGCAGTTTCCCGGCAGCCTCCTTGCGGGCGACTTCCAGCAAGCTGATCGAGGCGATGTGGATCACCTGCTGCCGGTCGATCAATTGCCTTACGTTTGCCCTCAGAAATTCCGGGGTCGAGAAGGCATCGAGCCAAGCGCAGGTGTCGAGGAGGTAGTGTTGGTTCACGGCTTTGGCGTGGTGTCAACTTTCCCAGTCCTCGGGATCGAAGGCCGGGGCGGCCGGGTCGTAGTCAGGCGCGTAGGTCACGAGTCCCCGACCCGCGCCGACCCAGTCCGCCAACGTCGGGGCGGAAGGTGCGGCGGACGGCGGCTGGACGACGGCGACGGTCTTGCCATGGCGGGTGAGTTCGAGGACAAGTTCGCCCTTTTCCACCTCACGGATTTCCTCGGTGCAGTGCGCCTTGAACTCGCTGATGCTGATTTGGCGGACGTTCATGGGATCAATTTAGTTTGGTCAGGAAAATGGTCAATTTTACTCCGTGAAGGATTCCGAGAGGATGATGGCGGGCTGGAGGTCGGCTTTGGTGAGGCCGCCGCGGTTCTCCTCGATCTTGCCCTCGTCCGTCGTGAGCAAGGGGAAGCCGGAGAGGATCTGAAGCGCCTTTTCCAGCAGGAGGGCGGGTTGGACGGGTGCGGTTTTCTGGGCCTTCTCCAGCTTGTTGAGTTCGCGGTGGAGCTTCGCGAAGCGGGCGCGGCGGATGGCTTCCTGGGCGGCCTTGATGCGTTGCTTTTCGTCCTCGCTGGTCATCGGTAGCGAGAGGAAGAGGCTGAGGAAGCGGAGGGCCTTTTGTTCGTTCGGTCCGATCTGGTGATCGACCACGTCGCCGCGTGCGGCATCCGCCTGGAGGTCGGCGCGAAAGCGTTCGAGCGCGGCGGCGACCTGTTCGTGGTGGTGGTCGTGGAGCGAGCAGGATTTCTCCTTGGCGTTCGCCTGGAAGATGCGGGCGGCCTCGACAAAGGACAGCTCGACCGGCTCGCCCTCCGACGGGAGGTGATAGAAGGCGTCGCGGCGCTTGTTGCGGATGAAGGTAACCGTGGTGGTGGCGCGGGTCTTGTCCTTGCGGCCGCAGCGTGCGCGCAGCGGCAGATTGCGGATCTCGCGGAAGCGGGCGGGGTTCTCCTGGCGGAACTTGCGCAGCTCCATCAGCAGGGCGAGCGCCTCGTCCTTTTCCTCCTGCATGTCGGAGTCGAAGAGGCCGAAGTTGTCCACGACTTCATCGGTCGAGTAGATCTGGCTGTCTTCGCCGAGCGCGGAATGGAAGGCCTGGAGCTTCACCACGGCCTTCTTTTTCAGCTCGATGTCGGCATCGACCTTCGCGGTGGGAAAGAAGTTGAAGACGTGGACGGTTTCCGCCGTGGTCCCGATGCGGTTGACGCGGCCGATGCGCTGCATCAGGCGGGTGGAGTTCCAGGGCGTGTCGTAATTGAGGATCACGTTCGCGCGGTGGAGGTTCACGCCTTCCGCGAGAACTTCGGTGGAGATGAGGATGTCGAAGTCGTCGTGCTGGTCTTCGAGGCGGACGTTGGCATCGAAGTTCAGGCGGATGGTAGGCATCAGGTCTTTCCGCGAGGCGGAATCGACCGTGAGGAGACGCTCGTAACCGAGGCCTCGCAGGCTTTTCGCGAGGTAGTCGGTGGTTTCCTTGGACTCGGAGAAGACGACGAGTTTCGGTGCCTTGCCAAGGGCGACCGGGTGGTTGCGCTCCTTCGAGAGGAGTTCGTCGTTAAGATGCTGGACGAAGGCATCGAGCTTCGGATCTTCCTCCACAGCTTGCCAAAACTTCGTGAGCGCATCAAGCAGTTCGAAATCCGAGCGGAGGCCGGGAAGGAAACCTTTTTCGAAATCGTCGGGACCGCAGATCGAAATCGAGGGATCGGTGTGCTGGGCTTCTTCGATGAGCGCGATGAGTTCCTCCTCCCGACCGTCGAGGATGTATTCGGAGACGCCGAGATTTGGGGCGATGTAAATGGTGCCCTTTTCGAACATTCGCAGCATGGCATCGGTGGCATCGCGGAAGCGGCGGAGCGAGCCGCGGAAGGCGGTGAAGCTGCTGTCGAGCCGCTTGAGCAGCATGATCTTCATGATCTTGGCCAGCTGCGCGGAAATGCGGTCGGCCTGCTGGTAGCGGAGCTTCTTCTCCGGGACGAGGAAGGCGATGGCCCGGTAGCGGTTGTAGGTGAGCTTTCCGGCCAGCGTTTCGACGGTCTTGTCGTAAAGCGATTCGATGCTTGGCGGCAGCGGGTAGAGGATCTTGTGCGGCCTGCCGACCTTGGGGAAGCGGATGCCCTGGGCCGCAAGGTCCTTCGCGTAGTCTTCGTGGTCCAGGAGATCGGTGCGGGTGCGGCGAATGGTGACTTCCTGCACGATCTTCACGCGGATTTCCTCATAGATCGCATGGATGGCCTCGCGCGCTTCGTCGTGGGTGAGCTCGCGCATGGCTTTCTCGAACTCCTTTTGCTTGCGGGCGAAGAAGCGCTGGAGGTTGTGGATCTCCAAGGTCGAGTCTTTCAGGTCTTGGAACAACGAGATCAGATTCTTGATGTCGTCCGGCCGGTTGTTCAGCGGCGTGGCGGAGACGAGGACGATTTTTTTCCGGGCGAAGGAACCGTTGGCAAGGCGGCGCTTGGTGGGCGTCTTGCAGATGCGCTGGAGGAGGTCGAAGGCGTCGGCGGTGTCATTGCGGAAGCGGTGGGCTTCATCGATGATGACGAGGTCGAAGCGATTGGCAGAGCGGATCTTGTGGAGCGAGCCGCAACTTTCGAACTTCGCCGTCTTGATCCCGAACTTCTCGAAGGCATCCCTCCACGCCTGCAGCATCGTGGGCGGTGCCACCACGAGGATCTCGGAGAGGTAGTTCGGAAAGCCATTGTGGTAGAAGAATTTCTTGGCGATCAGCGTGCCGACGATGGTTTTCCCGAGGCCGACGACGTCTGCGAGGAAGAAGCCGTGGTGCTTTTGGAGCATCAGGAAGCCCTGCTTCACGGCGTCCATTTGATAAGCGAGGCGCATGAAGCCCTCGGGCATGTCGGTCTCGCTGTTCGGGTCGTAGTCGATAGCCGGGCCGAAGTATTCGATGAGGAGCTTGAGGTAGAGTTCGAAGGGCGTCAGGTCTTCGCGGAGGTGGCTGGTCGCGGTGATCGCGGAAATCTCGGTCGGCAGGATCGGCACCCCCTCGTTCCACAAAGTCTCGAACTCGTCAGAAGCGAACTTCACGTCCTCGTAGGAGTGAAGGAGGACGTTGAACTCGTAGTTCGAGCTGGTTTCCTCCACGCCGAGTCCGGCCGCGGTCAGGTTGGACGATCCCGTGATGACGGCGCCGGCTTTGTGCTCGTTAAAGCCGTTCGGGATGAAGAGGTAGATCTTGGCATGAAGACGCTTGGTCGGGTGGGCGCGGAGCTCAACTTTCTTCGTAGCGACGTCTCCGGCAAATTGCAGGATGCCCCGCTCGACCTCTGGCGTGTAACGAGAGTCGCGGATGTCAGCGGCAAGGTTCTCCCGGAACTGCTGAAGGGTCTTTCCGGCATCGGCGAGGAAGAGGTGGCCCTTCTTCTGATACTCATCCACGATGGAATCGACATTGATGCCGACTAGGATCCGAATTTTGGGAACGGCTTCGAGATGTGGCCGGATTGCGAAGTAGCCGGATGCCCTGAGGTAGCCGATCAAGGCGTCGAAGCGCCCGATGTCCGCGTTGTGCTCGAAGATTCCTTGGAACTTGGCGAGGAGCGTGTTGCTTCCGGAGTTGGTGAAGAATCGCGACGACATTGAAAACTAAATGATCGGCCAACGGAGCCAAACCTAGAGAGACCATAAAAATGGTCAATTTCAAAGCGACGAGTATCCTAGGAAGAGCGCATCTTCCAGCTCCAGGCCCGCAAAAGCGAACTCGCCGACGCCCTCCTCGCCGACGCCGCCCAAGCCGCCGCCCCCGACGCCCAACTCCTCTCCGCCCTCCTCGCGCCGCTAGGGTGAGACCCCCGGAGGACAGTCGCCAAATCCTCTCGACGACGCCAAGCCGACTCGCTTGTTTAGGCGGCACCATGAAACCCTCGCTTGCTTGCTGGATCGCACCTCTGACCGCCTTGGCCCTGCTCGGCGCTTGCTCGAAACCCGCGGAATCCGGCAAGAAGAGCTACGCTTTCCTGACCAATGGAGTCGCCTCGTTCTGGGACATCGCCAAGGCCGGTGCCGAACAGGCCGGGCAGGACCTCGGGGTCGAGGTTTCCGTGCTCATGCCCGATGGCGTGGTTCAGCAAAACCAAATGATCGAAGACCTCGTCATCCGCCAGGCCGATGGCATCGCCATCAGCCCCATCGATGCCGAAAACCAGGTCGATGCCATCGACCGCGCCGCCGCCGCCACCCACTTGATCACGGCGGATTCCGATGCTCCGAAGACCAAGCGCCTGCTCTATCTGGGCATGGACAACTACGAAGCCGGCCGGATGTGCGGGAAGCTCGTGAAAGAAGCCCTGCCCGATGGCGGGAAAGTGATGATTTTCATCGGCCGTCTCGAACAGGACAACGCGCGCGGACGTCGGCAGGGAGTCATCGATGAGTTGCTCGGCCGCAGCATGGACCCGACACGTTTCGATCCGCCCGACGCCGTGCTTTCAGGAAATGGCTATGAGATTCTTGGCACGCTGACCGATCAGTTCGACCGCTTGCGCGGGAAACAAAATGTGGACGACACGCTTTCCGCCCATCCGGACCTCGGTTGCGCCGTGGGCCTTTTCGTTTTCAATCCACCACTCATCCTCGAGTCACTCCGCGCTGCGGGGAAACTCGGTCAGGTGAAAGTCGTGGGTTTCGATGAAGCCGAGGAAACGCTCGCCGGCATCGCCGCCGGGCATGTGCATGGCACCGTGGTCCAGAACCCCTTCGAATACGGCCGACGCTCGATCGAAGTGCTGCACGCCATCGCCTCGGGCGACCGTTCGGTGATCCCGGAAAACGGTTTCATCAACATTCCCGCCCGGGAAATCCGCAAGGACAACGTCGCGGAGTTCCAGGCCGATCTCCGCGCCAAGCTCGGACGCTGATGGAGATGCAGCCCATCGTCGAAGCCCGCGGCATCGGCCGGATCTTCGGCACGGTGCGCGCGCTCGGCGGCGTGGACCTCGCCCTCCATGCGGGCGAAGTCCTCGCGGTGCTTGGTGAGAACGGCGCGGGAAAAAGCACGTTGATGCGCATCCTCGCCGGAGTGGAAACGCCCGACGAAGGCGTGATCCTCATCGATGGCCGTGAGGTCCGTTTCCGCGGGGTGGCGGATGCCCTCGAAGCAGGGATCGCGCTGATCCACCAGGAACTCCACCTCGCGCCGGATCTCGATATCGCCGGCAACGTCTTCCTCGGCCGCGAACCTCGCAAGTTCGGCGTCATCGATCATGCCGCGATGCGCCGCATGACCGCGGATCTGTTAGATGATCTCGGTCTCGATGCCTCGCCGGAAACGCCGGTGAGCGAGCTATCGATCGGCCGCCGTCAACAGGTCGAGATCGCCCGTGCGCTGGCGGTGAACGCCCGCGTCCTCATCATGGATGAGCCGACCTCGGCGCTTTCCGCCAAGGAAACCGAAGCCCTGTTCACCCTCATCGCCCGCCTCAAGGAGCGCGGGACCGCCATCATCCATATCTCCCACCGCCTGGGCGAAGTCATGGAAATCGCCGATCGTGCCGTGGTTCTGCGCGACGGACGCCATGTGGGAACGCTCGGGCCCGGGGAAATCACTCACGATGCCATGGTCCGCCTGATGATCGGCCGCGACCTGGCGGAGTACTATCCACGCCGTACTTCAAGCCCGGGCGCCACGCGGCTGCGGGTTCAGGGACTGCGGACCATGGCCCATCCCCAACACGAAGTCACCTTTGATGTTAGAGCCGGGGAAATCGTCGCACTTGCCGGCCTTGTGGGTGCAGGTCGCTCGGAAATCCTGCGGGCGCTCTTCGGGGTCGACGCGCGGATCGCGGGCAGCATGGAAATCGATGGCTCCGCCGTCCCGCCGGGATCGGTCCGGGCGGCCATGGCGGCAGGACTCGCTCTGGTTCCGGAGGAACGGCAAGCGGAGGGCGTGCTGTTGGAATGGGCGGTGGAACCGAATGTTTCACTCGCCGTCCTCGCGCGCGATGCCCGTGGCGGAGTAGCGATCGACCACGCCCGTGAACGCTCACTGGCTGCGGACATGAGCGCGAGATTGCGGATCAAGGCGAGCGCCGACCAACAGGTTTCCCAACTGTCCGGCGGCAACCAGCAGAAGGTGGCCATTGCCAAATGGCTGGCGACCGATCCCCGGGTCATCTTGCTCGATGAACCGACGCGCGGAGTGGACATCGGCGCGCGCCACGAGGTTTACGAATGGATGGAACGCCTGGCCGACGAGGGTGTCGCCGTGCTTTTTGCCTCCAGCGATCTCACCGAAGTCATCGGCATGGCCGACCGCGTCATCGTCATGCACGAAGGTCGGCTGAGTGGCGAGCTGCCACGCGGGTGCGCCGATGAGGCATCGATCATGCGGCTGGCCACGGCCGCTCCTGTTTCCCCCTGATTTCCCCATGAAAAAACAAGCCGGCATGTTTCTTGTCCTCGTAGCGGTCTGCGTGATCGCGGCCTTGTTGAGCCCCGCCTTCCTCGGCGTGGGTAATCTGGAGAACCTGACCCGCCGCATCGGCCTGTTTGGCATCATCGGCATCGGCGTTGCCTTCGTGATCGTGACCGGCGGGATCGATCTTTCGATCGGCTCGGTCGTCTGTCTCACCGGCTGCGGCCTGCCCTGGCTGCTGGTCCAGCTCGGCCTGCCGCCATGGCTCGCGCTGCCGGTGCTTCTTGGTGTTTCGGCCGTCGTCGGCCTTTGGCATGGCTGGCTGGTCGCGGTGGTGAAGCTCCAGCCCTTCGTGGTGACCTTGTGCGGCCTGCTGGTTTACCGCGGGCTCATGCGCGGCGTCACGCAAAGCCAATCTCAAGGTTTCGGCAGCGGCTTCCAGGATCTCCGCTGGTGGTCCACGGGGAAACTTCCGCCTGAAGCCGGAGCGGTGGGCTGCGCACTGGCGACCTTGCTGCTTGCCTGGATGGCATGGCGGGCGCGGAAATCCGGCCGCTCGCCCTTGCCCGCCAGCGCCGCTGCGGTTCTCGCCGCCCTCATCGGTGGGGCGATCATGCAGGCGGGTTTCCAAGTGCCCATGCCCTGCGTCATCCTCATCGTGCTGGCGACGCTGACGGCTGCCTTCTTTCACCTCACCGTCTGGGGCCGCCATCTCCTCGCGCTCGGCAGCAATGAAAAAGCCGCACGTTTCAGTGGCATCGCCACCACCCGACTCACCCTCCTCGCCTACGTCGCCTGCGCCCTCCTCGCCGGCATCGCCGGGATGCTCTTCGTGATGGAAGTCGGCTCAGCCCAGCCCAGTGACTTCGGAAACTTCTATGAACTCTACGCCATCGCCGCCGCCGTCATCGGCGGATGCAGCCTGCGCGGCGGACGCATTTCGGTGGTCGGTGTGGTCCTCGGCGCAGCACTGATGCAGGTCCTCCGCAATGTCATGGTCCTCGCCTTCCCCTCCCAGCAGCAACTCGAACTCGCTGTCATCGGAGTCGTCATCCTCCTCGGCGTCCTCGCCGATGCCGGCATGCGCCGCCTCCCCGCCCGCAAGTGATCTGACAAGGCAGCCATTTCCCGGCTTGGTTCTTTCGACCCCTGCGTTGGTCCAAAGCATCGATTCCCGGGACTGACAACATTGAGGATTCTTCGAGGCGGACCAGGATGGATAGGATGCATGGGATGGGGAGATTCGAGAAATGTGCCGACCCCCTCCCTTGGACTGCGTGCAGCCCGCTGCCGCTTTCCCGGCAAGCAGCCTGCTGCGCCGCCCGCCGTTGAAATGGCAAAAGAAAAGCCACATTCCCTCGCCCCGAACTTCTCATGGGCTCGAACGCGAACCCGGCAAGCTTCCACAGAGCAGCGAACACCACGAGGCGCTGATGCTTGAATCCAATGCCCGACCCGGAAGATTGCTCTAAGCCCACCCATTCAGAACGGATTGAAATGACGCCTTGAATCCCTTGCCACCGGTGGCAAGGTGTCTCCCATGAACCCGCGCATTCAGATTGCTCCCACGGTTTGCCATGGCAAGCCGGTGATCCGTGGCACCCGCGTGCTGGTTTCCACCATCCTTGGCGCTTTGAGCGGTGGGGATACCATCGAAATGGTGCTCTCAGACTACCCGTCACTCTCGGCTGAGGATGTCGCGGCCGCGCTGGAATTCGCGGGCCGCATTTCCGATTACAAGGTGTCCGCCTACGAAGCCGTCGCATGAAGTTCCTGCTCGACGAAAACTTCCCAAAAGCGGCGATCCCGTTCCTTCAGTCTTCATGACACGAGGTCTTCGATTTCCGGGGATCAGGCGATGAGGGAATGGAGGATTCCGAGGTTTTTCAAAAGGCCCAAAACCTTGGCGCCGTCCTGCTCACAACGGATCGAGATTTCTATCATACCATCCCGCATCTGTTCGAAAATCACTTCGGAGTCGTCGTCATCGCACTGCGCCAACCCAACCGCAACGCCATCCTCTCACGCTTGGAATCCATCCTGGGCCAGGTCCACGAACACCAATTCCACAATCGCGTCTTTCAACTACGCGACAGCACCTGGCTCGCCTATCCACCCATCGGGAACTGACGGGTTGATGCACGGAAAGACATCCGTCGCATTTCCCTAGTTCCTACCCGGTCGTCTTCCCAACCAGAAATCCAAGATCCACCATCCGCCATCACCCCCGTCCGCGTTTCCATTGCGACCTTGGCGTCTTAGCAGTTCAAAATCTTACCCTCTTGGACTGCGCGCAGCCTGCTGCCGCTTTCCGGCAAGCAGCCCGCTGCGCCGACCGCCCTCGAAATGGCAAAAGCAAAGCCACGCTCCCTTGCCCCGCATTTCTCATGGGCTCCAAGGCGAACCCAGCTGCATCCAAAGGAGCGTAAGCTCATCGATCACAAACCCGTTGTCCCCGCCGTCGAAGCAACCCACACCGGTATCCACAAGTGATCTTCAGAAGGCCAGGCAGTTTTTCGGGCGAACGGCGAAGTCCTCTCACAGATGTCCGAGGGCGAGGCTTCGACTGTGGGTTCAAGGTTCCGGCCTGCGGGGTTGCTGGCTTGTCGATTTGCCGTCTGCCGATACGGCAAAGAATGCCGTGCCAGCCCCGCCCCCATCACCGACTCCGAGGTCGATTTGGACACATTTCCCGTCGGCAGAAATACTCACGATGCTGTTCGCATCGCGAAGGTTGAAAACGGCTGGCTCGTGCAGATGGGGAAGAAACACGTTGCTGGTGAGGGATTCCGGCACCTCGACCTGACGGTCTCCGAAATGAACCACGATCCGACCCAATTGTGGTAGCCCCTTCGGTGGAAGGGTCTGGTCAGTCCCGATCACCGGCCTGCCATCAACAGTTGCGCCGATCCAATCCGGGTTCTCCTCAGTGCCCCGATTCTCAGCTTCGGTGGTCTTATGCTTGGTCGGGTCAAAGGCCTTCTCAGAAATCACAACCTTGATGGGTGTGCCTGCGACCACGGCCTCATAAAAGACTACATCCGTTCGAATCGGCCACTCTTGCTGCTCATCGGCGCAAGCAAGGGTCGCGAGGAAAGCGGTGGAAAGGATAAGCAAGCGCATAAATTTTCTTTAGGTGAGGATGAGTGGTGGCACCGGCGAAATCAAGCATCCATTCCACCAGAGCCATTGTCACGGCTTGCCACTCACGGAGTGTTCGCTTTCTTGATTGATGCTACGATCTGTGACCACGTGTAGAAATCGTGCGGCAGGCATCCAAGCGGAATCTCAGTGAATCGGTAATCTTCAAGGGTCTTCCCATCGGCGGTATATTGGGGACGAAGGAAGAAGATGAAGTCCCCATCCACCTTCATCCCGAATGGATTGTCGCGCAACGAGTCATGCTCTCTCATGGGAAGCCGAATGACGACCTTGATTCTCTCCTTCTCGCCGAGCTTGCCCTTCGCCACCTGGAACACCTCTGCCTGAACCACGAACTCCTTGCTCTGATCGCTGATGGCTGCGCCGGGCTCTAATGCTATGATTCTCGCCCGAACGATGATCGGCGCTTGGTTGCATAACTCCGTAAACTGACCGGCAAAAGTGGCGCCCACCGCAGCGAAGGCAAAGAAGGCGATCACGAGAAGCCGAGCCACGATGTTCTGAGGAGTAAGCATTTTTGAGCGAACGAAAAAGTGATGATGCACCCACTAGCGGGAGCCAACGTTGATCGTGGAGTTGAGGTTGAAATCAGATGAAAGCATCGGAAACAGGGGGACTAGTGGGAGTTGCCATGTACGGCTTGTTCGCCTTGTCCACTTTTCTTGTAGCTTGACTCTCGTTTAACCCGTTGTGAGCGAAAATCACTCCACTCCACAGAGACGTGGTTCACTGAGTCATCGAACAAGAATCGAGTTCCTATAAAGGGCGATATGTCAGGAGCGAAAATCTCCCATTGATGTTTTGATCCGTGTGCGTTTCTCGCTACACCGATAAATGTCTTCTCACTCATTTCGCCTAATTTGCGGACATGATCGACCCGCCCTTGATCGAAGGACAGAATTTCTCCGTTAGGCGCCCGGTATGATCCGTCAAGAGCTGGATCCAGCGGTGAGTGCAGGCAGCTTGCTACGACAAAGCAAAGTAATGGAGAAATTAAACGCATTTTTCAGGCGGACAATGGGATTCGTAGCGTCTTGCCGGGTGATATCCGGTGCCGACGGTTGGCCGAGAGATTGGCACAAGGGATGGATTCAGCGAGCTCTTTCCGCGGGTCGGCGCGGATCTCAGGGGCCGGAAGGGGGCTCTTCCGGGGCGGGGCGGGTCCGGCGGAGATATCGACGGGCAAAGCTCGGCCACGGGGCGCTCGATGAGGAGGGTTTCGATCTCGGATTCGTTGCTGTTAGGGAGGAGGCGCCGATCAGATCGTCGCGCTCGGTGGCGGTGACGTCCTGGGCTTCGGCCACTCGTCGATAAGGGCCATGCAAGAAGTCCGGGAGGAGGACTTCAATTTTCCCCTCCTGGGCGACGCGGCCCGTGAAAACGACGGAAATCCATGTCCCTTGCTGTCTTTCCCACAGGGCTTTCTCAGCTCTTGCGTGGCTCCGAACTATCGATTTTCGGGACTGACTCCTGAGCCGACCCCTGAGCCTGATTCTCGCGAACTCATGAAATTCAGAGGCTCTAGTGGAGTTTGCCAAGCACGTCTTGATCTGCCGCCAAGAATTCTTCACGTATCGGCGGGTGCCACCATGAAACGCTACCGTCTTCGTGAACGCACTCGATGATTAAGGCAGGTTCCATGGGGACCATGTTCCATCTGTCGTGAAACTCGTCAGCCGAAATCACGTAGGGTCGGAATTCGGCCGGGTCGATTGGTTGCTCAGCGAGGCCGCGATATTGATCGTTAGGATTCGACATGTCGTATTTGAGAACTTTGCCGCACTCGTATACCTCAACTTGGCGAACCACATTCCCTGTGCCGTCGACTTCGAAGTAGCAGAGCGACAGACCCCAGTCAGCGTGTTCGTCGCCGCGACATGTATCCGAAGGCCGAAGGTAGTAATCCATTTTACAACGTCGAAGTGATGGCAACCGCTATCGGGAGCGACAGTTCGATTCAGGGTTAAGGGTTCTAGTCATGATTCAATCTCTGACTCGCGGCGAGGTAATTCATCTCCAGAGCCATGTTGCGCTCGTTGATTTTCGGTGGCGTCCGGGATGTGGCGATGCTCCAGATCAGAAGCCTCTATAACCCAGAGCGCCCCATCCGCCCACTCAATCGTGTGCAGGAGATTTCCTTCGGCGGTCAGGGTGAATTCGTCATACCTCCAATCCCCATGAATCCCTTGCGATGACTCTGCCATCTTCAGTTCGTAGCGATACACGAGAGGGTAGCGCAGTACAATCGTTCCGGAATATGCCGAGTGCAGCTCGATCTCGATCCACGAGAACTTATGATTGTCCAAGGTGGGTGCACCATGATCACCCATTCGGAAAGTAGAAGCTATCCCAAAACCATCGGAGATATGGCAAGGCAACTGCTTCGGTTTGTATGATGTTAAAACTCTCTGAAGACCAGCTAGATATGCTTTG